>NZ_CEEDBN010000011.1:0-119608 GCF_979253015.1 Methylobacterium sp. AC433
ACGCGGCCGGCACGCTCACCAACAAGACCGTCCAGCATTCCGACAAGTCCTACGACGTCTACGCAAGCGGCGTCACCGGCAAGGACTACGCCTCGTCCCACACGAGCTACGACAGTGCCGGCAAGGCCGTGCTGATGGAGCAGTTCCGCACCGACGGCAGCCTGATGATGAAGAAGGTCGTCGGGCTCGACACCACCACCGAGACCTACGACGCGGCCGGCACGCTCACCAACAAGACCGTCCAGCATTCCGACAAGTCCTACGACGTCTACGCAAGCGGCGTCACCAGCAGGGATTACGTGGCCTCCCATGCAAGCTACGGCGCCGACGCGAAGACCCTCTACCTCGACACCACGAAAGCGGACGGTTCACACGCGGTGACGATCTACGGGTCGAACATCGCCTTCAAGGTCGATGGGCCTGCGGAGGCGATCTCCCTGAAGGGACAGAGCGACACGCTGGTCTTCAACAAGGCGTTCGGAAGCAGCGCAGTCACCGGCTTCGATGCAGGAACTGGTGCCGGTCACGATGTGATCGATCTCAATGCCACCCTGGCTTCAGACTTCGCTCAGTTGAAGGGATTGATGCAGACCACGGGGCACGACACGCTGATCACGTTCAGCCCCGCCGATCACATCCTCCTGAAGGGTGTGGTCGCCGAGAGCCTGGCGGCGTCGAACTTCGCGTTCCACTACGACCTGCACTAAGGCGCAGCGACCGACAGGCACATCCCGTCATCTCGACGGCCTGTCGCTCGTCACGGATGCAGGGCCCGCACAAGGCCTTCCAGGCGGATGGAGCACGTCATCCGGCGCAGGCGACGGCGGGTCTCGCCATCCGTGAAGGGACCGGGACTTGTCAGTCGATCGAGCTGAACCGGAGATGGAAACCATCCCGGATGGCGCTCGGCACCGGTCGCATCACCTCCGAGGCGTCGCCGAGGCGCAAGGCGAAGTTCATGTCGTCGGCCGGGACCAGCACCGGAGCCACCGGCGGCATCGCCTGCGCGAGGCAGGTGCCGAGCCCGATGGCGGCCGCAACCTGCGCGGAGATCCAAGGAAACAGTTTCCGAAGGAGGGGCCGCAGTTCCAAATCGTCCGATGCGGCCTCCGCCATCGCTACGGGCCCGGGGACCGCGACCACCCGGGCGATCCGCGACAGCGGCAGTCCGCTGAAATCGAAGACGGCGTGGTCGTGGCTGAATGGAAGGGACGGCTGATCCATGTGGATCAAAGTAGCGCCAATCCGCTAATGCTGCGTTAACTGCTTACCTGCGCAAGCCGATCTGTTCTGGCCGCTCGCGAAATCGGCGCGACGGGGATCTCCCCACGTCCGAGGCGCGCGCTGTGCGGACCTTGCACCCGGGTCCCCGACATGGTGGATTCACCCGGATGCGTCCGGTGGCATCGCACCGCTCCTGGCGCGAGAGGCCTCGAAACGGCCTCTCCACCGCCGGCCGGCAGGCGCCGGGCGCAGGCCATGAACAGGACGCCCCCACACGCTCATGCAGGCCTATCCGCTCCTCTCCGCCCGGTTCGCGCGCCTCGGCGCCCTCGGTGACGCCGCCGGTCTCCTTCACTGGGACCGACAGACGCTGATGCCCGGCGGTGCGGCCCCCATGCGGGCGGAGCAACTCGCGCAACTCGCCGTGATCGGCCACGAAATCCTGACGGCGGCGGAGACCGGCGACCTGATCGCACGCGCCCTCGACGCGGCTCCGAGCCTCGGCGAATGGGAACTGGCAAACCTGCGCGAGATGCGCCGGGCCTATCTCCACGCTTCGGCGGTGCCGGCCGATCTCGTGGCGGCCAGTTCCAAGGCCTCGTCGCGATCCGGAATGATCTGGCGCGAAGCCCGGGCGCAGGCCGATTTCGCGATGCTGGCCCCGGCCCTGGCCGAGACCCTGTGTCTGCAGCGGGAGGTCGGCGCAGCGAAGGGCGCCGCCCTCGGCCTCGATCCCTACGACGCCCTCCTCGACGGCTACGATCCCGGCATGCGCCGCGCGGCGATCGATCCGCTGTTCGCGGACCTGCGGGCCACGTTGCCGAGTCTGATCGAGACGATCCGGGCCCGCCAGGCGCGCGAGCCGGCGCCATGCCCGCTGCCTGGTCCCTTCCCGGTGGAGACGCAGAAGGTGCTCGGCGAACGGCTGATGCGCGCCGTCGGCTTCGATTTCGAGCGGGGTCGCCTCGACGTGAGCCTGCATCCATTCTGCGGCGGTGCCACGGACGACGTGCGCATCACCACCCGCTACGATGTCGCCGATGCCACCGGCGCCCTGATGGGCGTGCTGCACGAGACCGGCCATGCCCTCTACGAGCAGGGCCTGCCCGCTGCGTGGCATCACCAGCCGGTCGGAACGGCACGGGGCATGACCCTGCACGAGAGTCAGTCGCTGCTGGTGGAGATGCAGGCCTGCCGTTCGGCCGAGTTCTGCGCTTACCTGGCGCCGATCCTGGCGGAAGCCTTCGGCGGGGAGGGGCCCGCCTGGAGCGCCGAGAACCTGCACCGCCGCTACACGCGCGTCGCTCCGGGGTTCATCCGGGTCGATGCCGACGAGGTGACCTATCCGGCCCACATCCTGCTACGCTACGAGCTGGAGAGGGCGATGATCGCGGGCGATCTGGCGGTGGCCGACCTGCCCGGCGCCTTCAACGACGGCCTGCGCGACCTTCTCGGTCTCACCGTCCCGGACGACCGGCAGGGCTGCCTGCAGGACATTCACTGGCCGAGCGGAAGCTTCGGCTACTTCCCGACCTATACCCTCGGCGCGATGGCAGCCGCGCAGCTCTTCCGCGCCGCCCGCGCCGAGGTGCCGGGCATCCCGGCGGGCCTGGCGGCGGGGGATTTTTCGGGCTTGCGCCGTTGGCTGCGCGACACCGTGCACGCTCGCGCCAGCCTGCCGGAGACCGATGAGCTTCTCGTCGCGGCGACGGGCAAACCCCTCGGAACCGAGGATTTTCTGCGCCACCTCCGCCATCGGTATCTCGGCGAACCCTGATCCGCGCGGCCGACACGGTCCTCGGTGGCGTTCCGGCGACCCGGGCCGTATTCACCCTCCGCCCGCTCCTGCGGGGCTGCGCCGCACCACCCGCGACGTTATGCTCGCGTCCGGACGTGCATCCGAGAATTCTCTCGGCCAGGAGGCAAGCTCGCATGGTGGTGATACTCGCGCTGCTCGGAATCGTGGGCGGAGTCGTGTTCTGGGTGGTTCGAGCCCACGGTACCGTGAAGGCTCTCGAGGAAGTCAATCGGGACACGAAGGGCCTTCAGCGCCGGGCGCGCTCGAGCCTCCAGGACATCTTCGGAACGCCCCTGAAGCGTGTGCGCGACGTGCGCCTCGCGGCCGTGATCCTGATGATCCAGATCGTTCGGACCGGCAGCCCCGTCACCGCTGCCGAGAAGACCAAGATCCTCGAATTCATGGAGTCGCCGCTCGACGTCGAATCCATCTCGGCGATGTTCGAGCGCGCTTGGCGCCTCACCGAGGCCCGCCGCCCGTTCTCCCTGGTGGCGGACGAACTGCTTCCCCTCCTGCGGGACAGCCTGACCGAGGCCGAACGCCAGCAGTTCGTCCAGATGCTCTCCGAGGTGGCGGGCGCTCACTCCCCTGTCAGCGAGTTGCAGCGCGAGGCGATCGTGCGGCTCAAGCGCCGCTTCGGCGGCGGCAGCCCCACGTTGAAAGCGAGCCGGGCGGGCGATTTCGAGCGCTGAGACAGGTGGACCCGGCGCGGCGCAGGCTGTAGGTCGGCGGCCCCTCATCCAGCGGACCCGTGTCCGGAGACCTCCATGGCGGCCTGCGGCCTCGATTTCGGCACGTCCAACACCACCCTCGGCCTCGTCACCGGTCAGCGGCCGCACCTCGTGCCGCTGGAGGGACGCCACCTCACGATCCCCAGCGCGATCTTCTTCCCGCCGGGACAGGCACCCGTCGTCGGTCGCGCCGCCATGACCGAGTATCTCGAGGGGACGCCGGGCCGGCTGATGCGGAGCCTGAAGTCGGTACTGGGCTCCTCCCTGCTGGAGGAGACGACCCCCGTCGGCCGCGAGCGCATCAAGTTCCGCGACGTGATCGGGCGCTACCTCGCCGCCGTGAAGGCGCGGGCGGAGACCGAGACCGGCCGTGTCCTCGACACCGTCGTGCATGGCCGCCCGGTCCACTTCGTCGATGGCGACCCCGAGGGTGACGCCCGGGCCGAGGACGCCCTGCGGGCGATCGCCACCGCGATCGGCTTCCGACACGTCTCGTTCCAGTTCGAGCCGATCGCCGCGGCGCTCGACTACGAGCAGCAGGTCCGGTCGGAGGAGGTCGCCCTGATCGCGGATATCGGCGGCGGCACTTCGGATTTCTCCATCGTGCGGCTCTCGCCGGAGCGGCATGCGCGCCCCGACCGCAGCGGCGACATCCTGGCCAATGACGGCGTGCGGATCGGCGGGACCGACTTCGACCGCCGCCTCAGCCTCGGTACCGTGATGCCGCTCCTCGGCCTCGGCAGCGCGATGAATCGCGGCGACATCGACGTGCCCTCGGGCTACTTCCACGATCTCGCCACCTGGTCGAGCATCAACCGACTCTACAATGCCAAGACCCTGCGCGAGATCGAGGAGGTCCGCCGCGACGCGCAGCGCCCCGACCTCCTGGCCCGGCTCCACGCCGTGGTGGAGGCCGAGCGCGGCCACTCGCTGGCAATGGAGGTCGAGGGCGCCAAGATCGCGACTTCGGAGGCGGGGCAGGGCCGGGTCGACCTGGACTGGGTCGAAGCGGGTCTCGGGGCCGAGATCGACCGGCCGGGGCTCGTCGGCCACACGGACGAACTCGCCCGCCGCATCGCCGAGCGGATCGCCCGGTGCCTGTCCCAGGCCGGCCTGACAGCGAACCGCATCGACGCACTCTTCCTCACGGGGGGGTCCACCGGCCTGCCCCATGTCCGCGCCGCCCTGACCGCCGGCGTACCCAACGCCCGGGTCGTCGAGGGCGACACCTTCGGTTCCGTCGGCACCGGACTGACCCTGGAGGCGGCGCGGCGCGCGGCCTGAGGCGGCGTCGGCAGCGCGAAAACCGTGCCTCGCATGGCTGCACGGTCCGCGCGCGCTTTGTGGCGAGGCCCGCCGATGCTACGAGCAGGCCATGACCACACGACCACCTTCACGCGGCGGTTCCGGGCGCAAGGGCGCCGGTACGGGCCGAGGCGCACCTCCCGGCCGCCCCGCCCGGCCAGGCAAGCCGAGCACCTTCAAGCGGCCCGAACGCGAGCGCACGGGCCCACGCACCAGCGCCCTCGATGCCGCTCAGCGCGCGGCGCAGGGGCGCGGCGATGCGGCGGCCAAGCACGCGCCCTGGCGCCCCGGCCAGGAGGCGAGCGACCGCGAGTCGGCCCCGCGGGATGCCCTCGGGACGTTCGAGGAGGCGCCCCGGCGTGCACCGCGGACCCGGGCCGAGCGGCCGGCGCCGGCACGGCGCCCGGGCGCCGCCTCGCACGAGACCGCACCGGCACCGGAGGGACCGACCCGGCGCGAGCAGCGCGCGGCCGCCTCCGCCACCCTCGCCTCCGGCGTCCAGACCCTCACGGTGGAGGAGGACGAGTCCGGCATGCGCATCGATCGCTTCCTGACCACGCGCTTCCCCCAGCTTCCCTTCACCCGCGTCCAGAGCATCGTGCGCAAGGGCGAGCTGCGGGTCGACGGCAAGCGCGCCAAGCCCAACGACCGGCTGGAGCCCGGCATGAGCGTGCGCGTGCCGCCGCTCAAGCTCGAGGCGCAGGGCGAGCGCCCCCGCTCGGCCGCGAAGGACGCCACCGACGCCGACTTCATCCGCTCTCTCATCCTCTACGAGGATGCCGAGATGATGATCCTGAACAAGCCCTTCGGCCTCGCGGTGCAGGGCGGATCCGGTACCGTGCGGCACGTCGATGGTCTGCTGGAGGCCCTGACCGGCAAGGACGGGCAGAAGCCGCGCCTCGTGCACCGCCTCGACAAGGACACCGCGGGTTGTCTGATCGTGGCCAAGACGCGGCTGGCCGCCGCGACACTGGCCAAGAGCTTCCGCTCCCGCTCGGCCCGCAAGGTCTACTGGGCACTCACCGCCGGCGTCCCCCGCATGGCGCAGGGTCGGATCTCGACCTATCTCGCCAAGGAGGAGCCCACGGACGCGGATGCACGCATGCGCGTGGCCAAGCACGGCGACGAGGGCGCCGCGCACGCCTTGACCTACTACGCCATGGTCGACAACGCGGCGCAGAAGCTGTCTTGGCTGTCGCTGAAGCCGGTGACGGGCCGGACACATCAGCTGCGGGCCCACGCGGCCCATATCGGGCATCCCATCGTGGGTGATCCGAAGTACTTCAGCATCGAGAACTGGGAGCTGCCCGGCGGCATCCAGAACCGTCTGCACCTGCTCGCGCGCCGAATCGTGATCCCGCATCCGCGCACCGGTCAGCCGGTCGACGTCACGGCCCCGCTTCCGCCGCATATGGCGCAGAGCTGGAACCTGCTCGGATTCGATGCGTCCCGCTACGACCCCATCGTCGAGGCGCCCGAAGCCTGAGCGCCCCCTCCCGCCCGTCGGAAGGTGCGGCACCTCGCCGGAGGACTGGGAGTGAGGGCGTCGGGGTTGCACCTTGGCAAGCGCCCGCCATGCCTTATCCTCTCGATCCATCCCGGTGGGCGCCTCGCCGCCGGCCAAGGACCGTCGCGCCACGATGCATCGAGACACGATCCTGACGCCCGCAACCGTGATCGCCTGCGCGCTCCTCGCCCTCGCACCCTGGGGCGTCGGCCCGTCGCTCGGCACTTCGGCGATGGCGCAGGGCAATCCTGCCGGGCAGAGCCGGCCCCAGGGTCAGTCTCAGACCCCCGCACAGGTTCAAACCCAGCCGGCAGGGCAGCCCCAGGTGGCACCGGCCGCCCAGCCTCCGGCGCAGGGTCCGTCGCGAGCCGGGGGAGCGGGACAGGTTTCCGGCACGGGCGGCGGCCGCGGCGCGGCGCAGGTCGGACGGTCGCGCCGGCCGTCCTACGCGGCCTGCAATCGCATGTCCCATGCCCGCGGGCTGCGCGGGGGCGCCCGGCGCCGCTTCCTCATCCGGTGCAAGCTCGGCTACGACCGTCCCCGTGCCGGACAGCCGCAATCGGCTCCCGCCCGCCAGCCGTGAGGAGCACCGTCCGCAGTGTGAGGTCGCGTCCTTGAAGCTCATCATCTTCGACGTCGACGGGACCCTCGTCGACAGCCAGCACCTCATCGTTGCCGCGCAGGGCATGGCCTTCGCCGAACATGGTCTGACGGCACCGAGCCGCGGCGAATCGCTCTCGGTGGTGGGCCTGTCCCTGCCGCAGGCGTTCCGCCGCCTGGTCGGCGACGACGGTCCGATCGAGGGATTGTCTGAGAGCTACAAGCGCGCCTTCAACATCCTGCGTCTCGACCCGAACTACGAAGAACCCCTGTTCCCGGGCATGGGCGAACTGCTCACCCGGCTTCATGCCCGCGACGACGTGCAGCTCGGCATCGCCACCGGCAAGGCGCGGCGCGGCGTCGACCGCCTGATCGAGACGCATGGCTGGGAAGGCTGGTTCGCCACCACCCAGAGCGCCGACGACGCCCCCTCGAAACCGGATCCCGCCATGCTGCTCCAGGCCATGGCCGCGACCGGTGCGGAGCCCAACGCCACGGTGATGATCGGCGACACCACCTACGACATGACGATGGCGGTGAATGCCGGCGCCGCCGCCGTGGGCGTGGCCTGGGGCTATCACCCCGTCGGTGCATTGTTCAACGCCGGCGCCTCCATCGTCGTCGACACCGCGGACGACCTCGGCGCCCTGTTCTCCGGCGATCCGCACGTGCGGTCTACGATCGAGGGCTGAGAGCCTGGAAGGTCCGCTACGCGTCTCGCAGCCCGCGCGCCGATGCCCTATCTGCAGGGACATGAGCGACGAATCCCAACCCGACTGGCTCGGCGAACCCGAGAGCCCTTCACAGCCTGATCCCACCCGCGCGGCGCGGGGCCCCGGAAAGCCCAGCCTGCCGAAGCGCTTCTACGGCGAGGCCGGCCTTGCCGAGCACGGCGACGGTCTCCGATTGACTCTCGACGGACGTCCGGCGAACACGCCGGCCCGCAACCCGCTCGTCCTTCCAACCCGAGCGTTGGCCGAGGCCGTGGCCGCCGAGTGGGCGGCGCAGGTCGCGGTCATCGATCCCGCCACCATGCCGCTGACACGACTGGCCAACACGGCCATCGACGGTGTGGCGCAACGCCGAAACGCGGTGGTGGACGACCTTTCGGCCTATGCGGGCACCGACCTCCTGGCCTACCGGGCGGGGGATCCCGAGCGCCTCGTGCGCGCCCAGGCCGAGGCCTGGGATCCGATCCTCGACTGGGCGCACACGGAACTCGGCGTCCGTTTCATTCTGGGCGAGGGCGTGATGCACGTCGCCCAGCCGGACACCACCGTGGCGGCCCTGCGCCGGGCGATCGAGGAGACCGAAGGACCGTTCCGGCTCGCCGCCCTCCACACGCTGACGACGCTGACGGGATCGCTCGTCCTCGCCCTCGCGGTGCTGCGCGGGCAGGTCGATCCGACCGAAGCCTGGGCGGCGGCCCACGTGGACGAGACCTACCAGGCGAGCGTCTGGGGCCGCGACGCGGAGGCCGAAGCTCGCCACGCCGCGCGGCAGGCAGAGTTCGAGGCCGCCGCGCAACTCGCGCGCCTCAGCCGTTAAATCGATTTTCGCGCAAAGCGCCGCATGCTAAGGCCCATTTAAATCGCGACCGCCAAGGTTCGTCGGGGGCGCGGCGTCATCTCTCCAACCAGGGCCTAGCGCGCATGAAGGACATTCTCGAGAAGCTGGAAGAGCGGCGCGCCCAGGCCCGCCTCGGCGGCGGCGAGAACCGCGTCGTGGCCCAGCACAAGCGCGGCAAGCTGACGGCGCGCGAGCGCATCGAACTTCTCCTCGACCACGGGTCGTTCGAAGAATTCGACATGTTCGTCCAGCATCGCTCCACCGATTTCGGCATGGAGAAGCAGAAGATTCCGGGCGACGGCGTCGTCACGGGCTGGGGCACGATCAACGGCCGCACCGTCTTCCTGTTCTCGAAGGACTTCACGGTGTTCGGCGGCTCCCTCTCGGAATCGCACGCGGCCAAGATCGTCAAGGTCCAGGACATGGCCCTGAAGATGCGCGCGCCCATCATCGGCATCTTCGATGCCGGCGGCGCCCGCATCCAGGAGGGCGTCGCGGCGCTCGGCGGCTATGGCGAGGTGTTCCGCCGCAACGTCGCGGCCTCGGGCGTCATCCCGCAGATCTCGGTCATCATGGGGCCCTGTGCGGGCGGCGACGTCTACTCGCCGGCCATGACCGACTTCATCTTCATGGTGCGCGACACGAGCTACATGTTCGTCACCGGCCCCGACGTGGTGAAGACCGTGACCAACGAGGTCGTGACGGCGGAGGAGCTCGGCGGCGCCAAGGTCCACACCACCAAGTCCTCCATCGCCGACGGTTCCTTCGAGAACGACGTCGAAGCGCTCCTGCAGATCCGCCGCCTCGTGGACTTCCTGCCCGCCAACAACATCGACGGCGTGCCGGAAATCGAGAGCTTCGATGATCCCCTGCGCCTCGACATGAGCCTCGACACGCTGATCCCGGACAATCCGAACAAGCCCTACGACATGGGCGAGTTGATCCGGCGGGTGACCGACGAGGGCGACTTCTTCGAGATCCAGGCGACCTATGCCCGCAACATCATGACCGGCTTCGGCCGCATCGAGGGCCGCACGGTCGGGTTCGTCGCCAACCAGCCGATGGTGCTGGCCGGCGTGCTCGACTCGGACGCGTCCCGCAAGGCGGCCCGCTTCGTGCGCTTCTGCGACGCATTCTCGATCCCGATCGTCACCTTCGTGGACGTGCCGGGCTTCCTGCCGGGCACGGCGCAGGAATACGGCGGCCTGATCAAGCACGGCGCCAAGCTGCTGTTCGCCTATTCCCAGGCGACCGTGCCGCTCGTCACCATCATCACCCGCAAGGCCTTCGGGGGCGCCTACGACGTGATGGCCTCCAAGCACGTGGGAGCCGACCTGAACTACGCCTGGCCGACCGCGCAGATCGCCGTGATGGGCGCCAAGGGCGCGGTGGAGATCATCTTCCGCAGCGAGATCGGCGATGCCCAGAAGATCGCCGAGCGCACCAGCGAGTACGAGGACCGCTTCCTCTCGCCCTTCGTGGCCGCCGAGCGCGGCTACATCGACGAGGTGATCATGCCCCACTCCACCCGCAAGCGCGTCGCCCGGGCGCTCAGCATGCTGCGCACCAAGGAGATGGAGCAGCCCTGGAAGAAGCACGACAACATCCCGCTCTGAGGGCGGCGACCTGCCCGGCGCCGCGTCGGGCTGGGAAGGCCCGCGAAACATTCCGATGGCCTATTCGCGGAAGAGTGCCATGATCCCTCACCCATACCGGGAGGAGACATGTCATGGCGGCTGAACAGAAGCGTGGAAGTCGCGAGGCGAAGAAGGCGAAGAAGCCCGTGACGAAGACGATCGCGGCGGCCCCGTCGACCAAGGGCACGGTGGTTGCCGCACCGAAGGCCGGTAAGAAGTAGGCGTCGCCGGCGCCGGAGCGGGACGATCCCGCCCCCGGTGCCGGGTCCAAGTGTCAGGGCTCAGCCGTGGATGAGCCTCGTCCCCTGAACGGTCTTGCCTGCCGGATCGGAGGCAGTCCCGAGGTTCAGGAGCACGATCTCGGGGGGCACACCCAGGCGCACGGGGATGCGACTGACGCCGAAGCCGCCGGAGACGATCATGTTCCGCCCTTTACGGACGACGTGGCCATAGGCGAAATCATTGCCGCGGACGGACGGGATGGCGGGCGAGTAGCCGAAAAGCCGAACCTGACCCCCGTGGGTATGGCCGGCGAGCGTCAGGGAGACCCGGTCCGGCACGTGGACGAACAGGTCGGGCTCGTGGATCATCAGGAGCACCGGCGCGGAATCGGTGACCTTCGCGAGCGTACCCGGCAGATCGTCGCGCCCCTGGTCGACGTCCTGCAGGATGAACGGGATCTGGTCACCGACACCGGCGATCCAGAACGGTTTGCCGTCCTTTTCCAGGCGAAGGGCGTCGTTCTCCATGACCGGAATGCCGACGTTCTCGAGAGCGCGTTGGGCCGCGACGGGCCCGTCCAGGCGCGCCTGAGCCTGTTTGTCGTCCCACCAATCGTGGTTACCGAGGATCGAGTAAACGCCGAGTGGAGCGCGCAGCGCCGAGACCACCCGGGCGAAGTCCGTGAGCGGGATCTTCCGGTAGGTGACGCTCGGGCCGGCCGGGTAGTCGCCCAGCATCAAGATGAGATCGGGCTTGAGTGCGTTCGTGGTGTCGACGATCTCGGCGATCCGGTCGAGGGGCATGAACGGCTCGCCGACATGGAAGTCCGCCAGTACGGCGACACGCAGGCTCAGGCCAGGCGTCCAGTTCGGCAGAACCGGTGCATAGGGCGTGACGACGAGGCGGTAGAGCGGCTCGATACCGAAGGCGTATACACCCGTCGACCCGACGACGCCCGCGCTCGCCCCGAGCCCGGTCAGGAACTGCCGGCGGCTCGGCAGGATCAACATCGGCAGGCTCCTCGGTCGCGCAAAGGGCGCGGCTCAGTCCTCTCACCGGCAATGATGACGAAATCGAGGAGCGTGCCGTGCTTCTGCGGACGGATAGGCCTGAGGCGTTGAGGAAGGGATACCGAGCCTGTGGAAAGGCACCTTCCGGTGCGGACGATCCCGATTTTTCAGGAGAGCGGCGTGTCCTCGTGTTCGAACCGGGCGGAGATCGCACTGCTCAGAAGCCTCGTCCGTGCGGATTTCCGAGTGGCGGAAACGGCCTGCACGGCGGCCGCCAGGGCTGGAAGCGCGACGGGTCGGAACGTCTCGGCCTGATGATCGACAATGATCGTGGATCGGCCGGACCGTTGAGCAGTGCGTGAGGTCTGTTGGCGCGGGAACATGTGATGGTTGCCCTGTGGTGCTCGATCGGCCTTATCAGTTCCTGATGCCTGATTTTCAGCCATGCACGTCTCACGGGCACCTCATGGCTACACCCGGACGCTTCTCAAGCGACATGGGTATCATAGAGCCGCAGCCAACCTGAACGAAACCTTAAGACCTTCACGATCACTCGACCGTGATGAAAATCGAGACCGTGACCCGTCTTCATAACACTTAAGCAGTCTCGTGATTGCAGCGCGAAAGACATAATGCATCGCGAAGAATGCCGTCGCGGGACACACTTTATCTTTCGGAACGTCGGAGGGGAGCCACCTCGAGCTTCTGCTCAGAGATCCAGTCCAGGGTCCGGTCAAGAGCCCGGGTCAGCCGGTCGAACAGGGTGTCGATCTCCGACGGCGCGATCACCAGGGGCGGGCAGACCGCGACGCGGTCTCCGGCGAGGAATCGCACGATCAGCCCCTCGGCCTGCGCGAAGGAGACGACCCGCGCCGCCACCCCCGCCTTCGGCTCGTACTGGCGCCGGGACGCCTTGTCCGCCACGAGCTCGATGCCGCCGATGAGGCCGATGCCGCGCGCCTCGCCGACGAGCGGGTGGTCGCCGAGCGCCGAGAGGCGCGCCTGGAACTGAGGGGCCTTCTCGGCGACCCCTTCGACGATGCGGTCGCGCCTGTAGATCGCGATGGTCTTGAGGGCGACGGCGCAGGCGACCGGGTGCCCGGAATAGGTGGTGCCGTGGCCGAAGGTGCCGAGCTTGGCGCTCTGCTGCACCATCAGGCGATAGAGCGGCTCGTCGACCGAGACGCCGCCCAGCGGCAGGTAGCCGGAGGTGAGCGCCTTGGCGAAGGACAGACTGTCGGGACGCATGCCCATCGCTTCGGAGCCGAACCAGGTCCCCAGTCGGCCGAAGCCGCAGATCACCTCGTCGGCGATGAATCGCACGTCGTACCGGTCGAGCACCGTCTGGATCTTCGCGTAGTATCCCGTCGGCGGCAGGATGGCGCCGCCGGCACCGAGCACCGGCTCGGCCACGAAGGCCGCCACGGTATCGGGCCCCTCACGCAGGATCACCGCTTCCAGCTCCGCGGCGAGGCGCGTCGTGAAGGCATCCTCGCTCTCGCCCTCCTGACCGAAGCGGTAATGGTGCGGGCAGCCCACGTGTAGGAAGCCCGGCAGGGGCAGGTCCCAATCGGCGTGATTGGCGGGCAGGCCCGTCATCGAGGCCGTGGCCACCGTGACGCCGTGGTAGCCCTTGATGTGCGAGAGGATCTTCTTCTTGCGCGGCCGGCCGAGCGCGTTGTTCATGTACCAGGTCAACTTGACCTGAGTGTCGTTGGCTTCCGAGCCCGATGAGGTGAAGAAGATCTTCGAGGTCGGAACCGGCATCAGCTCCTTCAGGGTCTCGGCGAGCTCGATCGCCGGATCGTGGCTGCGCCCCGAGAACAGGTGGGTGAAGGGCAGCCTCGCCATCTGCTCGCTGGCCGCCTCCACCAACTCCTCGTTCGAATAGCCGAGCGCCGTGCACCACAGCCCCGCCATGCCTTCGAGATAAGGCCGGCCATCGCTGTCGTAGACCCAGACCCCATGTCCGCGTTCGATCACCAGGGGTCCCGTCTCGCGGAAGGTCTCCAGGTTCGTGTAGGGATGGATCAGGGTTTCGACGTCGCGGGTCGCGAGGTTCGAGAGCATATTTTTGCCTGACGGTTGGCCGATGGCCGACATGGGTGCACGACTGTAACGAGAGGCGCACCCGGTATAAACCCGCGCGACGTCGCAACCGGATCCGATGCCATGCTCGACCCTGCAACCATCGTGGCCCATCCGGCCCCGGGCCGCGCCTGCGGAACCTGTACGCTCTGCTGCAAGGTCTACGACGTCCCCGCGGTCGAGTCCGTCGCCGGGCAATGGTGCCGGCACACCAAGCAGGGCCGGGGCTGCGCCATCCATGCGGCCCGGCCCGACCATTGCCGTGCCTTCCACTGCCTCTGGATGACGGAAGCCTGGCTCGGCTCGGAATGGAAGCCCGAACGCGCCAAGATGGTGCTGAGCCTCGATCCGGTCTCGCGGCACATGAACGTGCAGGTCGATCCGGGTCAGCCGAACGCCTGGCGCCGCGAGCCGTATTATGGCCAGCTGAAGCGCTGGGCGACGGCGTCCCTGGCCCAGAAGCGCCATGTCCTCGTTCACCTCAACAAGACCACCACCGTGGTTCTACCGGATCGCGACGTGGCCCTCGGCGTCTTCGAACCCGGTGACCGGATGGTGGCCCGCGAGCGCATGACGCCGCAGGGCGTCGTCATTGAGGTCGAAAAGGTCCGCGATGCGGCCTGAGCCTCTCGGGAGCACGATCCGCGGCATCCTGTTCGACAAGGACGGGACGCTCGTCGATTTCGACCGGACCTGGGGACCCGCCGCCTTCTCGGTGATGTCCGACCTCTCGGGCGGCGACCGGGCGCGCCTGGAGGCCCTGATGCGGGTCAGCCACTACGACGAGGCCGGGCGGCGCTTCGCACCGACCTCGCCGCTCATCGCCGGCTCCTCGGCGGGCTACGGCCCGCTCTGGGCCGAGGTGCTGGACCGTCCCGCCGGCCCGGCGCTCTACGCCGAGATGGATGCGCTGTTCCGCGCGGCCGGCCTCGCCGCGCTGACGCCGATCGGAGCGCCGGCCGATCTCGCCGCACGCCTCGTCGCCGGCGGCTACGCCCTGGGCATCGCCACCAACGACGCCGAGGCCTCGGCCCGGGCGCAATGCGAGGCCCTCGGCCTCACGCCTCATTGCGCCTTCGTGGCGGGTTATGATTCCGGGCACGGGTCGAAGCCCAGGCCCGGCATGGTCACGGCCTTTGCCGACCATCTCGCGGTGCCGGCGCACCGGATCGCCATGGTGGGGGATTCGCCCTACGACCTCGTGGCCGCCCGAGCCGCCGGGGCGATGGCGATCGCGGTGCTGAGCGGCCCCCTTGGTGCGGCAGCCCGCGACGAGATGGCGCCGCTGGCCGACCACGTCCTGAATTCGGCCGCGGATCTGCCGGCGCTGCTGGGCCTCTAGCCCGCTTTGCCGGTGACGCGCTGCTCATGCGACAGATCACGCGCGAGATCGCGCCACTTCAGGACGAGACGCTCGAAATCCGCGATGTCGTTGGCCGGCAACTGTCCCAGGGTGCGCGCCACGTAGGCCTTCTGCGCCACGATCCCACGGGTCGCGAGGTCGGTTCCGGCGGGCGTCAGGTACAGGGCATGCGAGCGCCGATCCCCCGGAATCGGGCGACGCTCCACGAGTCCCGCCTCGACGAGGCGGTCGATCAGCCCGGAGACGTTGCCCTTGGTGACGTAGAGGCGTGCCGCCAGATCCTGCTGCGTCATGCCCTCCCGCTCGGTGAGGGTGGAGAGCGCATCGAATTGCGGGATGGACAATCCGAGCCCGCGCAGTTCCCCCGCCATCGCCGCCGTGACGCGGCGGTTGAGGCGGATGAAGCGGAACCAGACCCGCAGCGGATCGGCGGCCTCGGCAGGTGTCGGGGAGAGCGGGGGCGCGGGCATCGTCGCGCGGCTATAGCAGACGGGGTGCCGCTCCCGGAAGCATCGCGATGCACGGCCCGGGTGGCGCCGCGGAGCGCGGACCGGTAAAGCTCCAGGCGCACGGCCCCGCGGATCTTCCGGACAGCGAATCTCGTCACAGCATGCGTCGTCTGCCCTATGAGGATCCCGTCACCCGCGCCGGCCCGGTCTCGCGGACCATCGCGGTCCTGGCCCTGCTCGTCAGCCTCTTCGCCCTGATCCTGGTGCGCGACCCGCGCGCCGAGGCCGGCCCGGCCCTGGCGACCCTCGGGGCCGGTCTCGTTCTGGCGGCGGCCGCGGTGTTCTTCGCCATCGTCGCCTTCGTCCGGGTCTGGCGCGAGGGCGCACGCGGCCTTGGCGCGGCCCTGGCCGGCCTGTTCCTGGCAAGCCTCGTCCTCGCCTATCCGGCCTTCGCGGCCCTGCGCGGCCTACGGCTCCCGGCCATCGCGGACGTGACCACCGACACCGAGAATCCACCTGCCTTCTCGCGCTCGCGCGTGGCCTTCGCGGCCCGTGACGGGCGCTATCCGCCCGATCCGGGTCCCGCCGCGCGGGCCGCCCAGCGCGCCGCCTATCCGCAGATCGCACCGCTCACCCTCGACCTCGATGCCGACGAGGCCTTCGAGCTCGCCCGCAAGGCGGCGGTGAACCGGCGCTGGCAGATCGTCGAGGCGATCCGCCCCGGCGGCCGCATCGGTAACGGGCGGATCGAGGCGGTGTCGCGTGGCCCGATCCTCAACCTCGCCGACGACGTCACCGTTCGGGTTCACCCGCGGGCGGACGGCGCGCGCATCGACGTTCGCTCCGCCTCGCGCCTCGGCACGCGGGATCTCGGCAGCAACGCCGACCGCATCCGCGCCTATCTCGACGAGGTCGCCAACCTCGCCATCGCGGTGAAGTGATGGGGGATCAGGCCGGCGCGTAGCGGCCGTCGAGCCGGGCAGGGCCGTCGCTGAGCACGATCCCGCGCTCGACCAGGTCCTCCAGGTGGGCGAAGACCGACAGGGCGGCGGCGCCGTGCAGGGCTGGGCTCAGGCCCTGGTAGATCGCAGCGACGATGGCGCGGATATCGCGGTCGCCCCCCTCAACGCGGCTGCGGATCGCGGTCTCGCGCTGGCGCCGGTGGGCGGCGAGGCCGCGCACGAAGCGGCGGGGATCGCGCACCGGACCGCCATGGCCCGGCCAGAAGATCGTCTCGTGACGGTCGCGCAGGGCCTCAAGAGAGTTCATGTAGGCGCGCATCGCGCCGTCGGGAGGCGCCACGATGGTGGTCGACCACGCCATGACGTGATCGCCCGAGAACAGGGCCGCCTCCTCCCGCAGCGCGAAGGCGAGATGGTTCATGGTGTGGCCCGGGGTCTCCAGGGCCTCCAGGGTCCAACCCGGTCCCGTGACGGTGTCGCCCGTGCGCATGGGCCGATCGGGCACGTGGTCGCGGTCGGCGCTGGCATCGAGATAAGGGATCTCACCCTCGATCAGATCACGGGCGGCCCGGTGCGGACCGCAGCCGACGATCGGTGCGCCCGTGCGCGCCCGGAGAATGCGGGCTCCCGGCGAATGGTCGCGATGCGTGTGGGTGACCAGAATGGCCAAGACGGTGGCACCGGCGCAGGCCTCCACGAGGGCCGCGATATGGCCCTCGTCCGCCGGACCCGGATCGATGATGGCGACGGCCTCGTTCCCGACAAGGTAGCTGCAGGTGCCGGTCGCCGTGAACGGTCCGCCGTTCGGCGCAATCCGCCGCCGGACCAGGGGCGACAGACGCACCGTCTCGCCGCTCGGGGGCAGCGCCCCGTCGAACACGGGATCGGACTGGATCTCGCTCATGCCGGCTCCTGAAAGCTTGGGACCGGATCCGGCCGTAAGCCATCGCCGCGCCAGGGACAACGCGTGCGATCAGGCCCGAGACCGCCTCAGTATACGAAGGGCGATGCCACCACGACGCGCGCCTGGGCCCTGACCGGGACGAAGCGCGGCTCGACCTCGATCGGTGGCGGGACCGGCTCGAACCCGGCCGCCGCGATCCGGACGCGGCCTGTGCGGTCGGCACTGCGCAGGGCCTTGTGGAAGGCCCGGGCATCCGCCTCGCGGCGAACCACATCGACCTTGGCGTCGATCTCGCGCCGCGCCCGGCGCGACAGGCCCCGGGCCTCGCGGAAATCGACGACGGTGAAGCCGCCAGCCCTGACCGGGGTGACGACCGCGGCGCTCGCTTCGGTCGTGACGATGTCACCGGCGCGCACGGTCATGTCCTGAAGGATCGGCATCGGTGTGGCGACGCCCTGCTCGGGCTGACAGTTGCAGTGCTCGATCCGTTTCGTGCGGTAGAGATTGGCCACCGCCAGGCTGCGGTAAGGCTGCCCGTCGAGTCCGACGGCGCGATCGAGTTCCCTCTCGCCGGCTCCCAAAGTGAACAGGCGCGTCGGCGTATTCGGGCAGGCGGCCGCACAGGCGGCCTCATGGATCGGCAGGTCGGCCCGGGCGCCGAGACGTCCAAGGGGGAAGATGTAGCCATCGCAGGCGCGCACGCAGACGGTGCGCGCACCCAGCGCCGTAGGCGAACCCGCTCCCGGCACGAAGGCGCCGCCCCTCGCCGCAGCCGCCCCCCTGGGGAGCCGGACTCGGACCGAACGTTCGGTCGCGTCGACGACGGGTCTCGGAGTCTGCCGAACCACGCGCGCCGCGGTCACACGCCGGGAGTCTGGCAGAGAGACGTAATGCGCGGGGCGGCGGCGTGCCGGCATCGTCACCGCCGGAGCCGCGACCGGTCCGCGAAAGATCGTCTCCAGGAAATCGAAGAGCCCGCCTCGTTCGGAGGCCTTGACCATCGTGGCGCCCGCCGTGACGCCACCGAGGCCGAGCAGGACGCCAGCGAGCGCGGTCACCGCCATCTGCTGACGCGTGCCGGCCGGAGCGAGACGCTGCCACTTCATACCGCTTGGCTCCGCTTGTTTCGCTCTGACGGCCCCGACCGCATCACCGGGCAGATGCAGCTTCATCAGGTACACAGCATCGCGGACACGGCGCAACGGCGGTAGACAACCGAGACAAGCGCCCTTGGGAGGATCGCCGGGCTTTCACGGCTCGTTCCATCATCCCGGAAGTCAGCCGGCGACGCTGGTTTTGGTCCTGACGGCGATCGGTCACGCGATCGTGGCGGTGCGGGGCTTCGTCACCGGCGCATCCTCGGCTCTCGAGGAACAGCGTGCCGTGATCCACGGGATTTCCAGGAGCATGCAGGCCGCGGCCCACGAGAGCGCGAACGTCGATTGCGACCCGCGGTTACTGTTGTCCTGAGCCTGGGCTCCGGCCGGCGGCCCTACCGATCCGCCCACCGAATTTAGCCATTTGATCTTGTTATAGCACCTGCTATAACGCGGCGGGTCGCCTCGCGGCGCCCGGTTTTCCCCCGCCGGAAACACGCGCAGGCATGGCTCGACACGAACACGTCACGGCTTCGGGACCGATCTCGGATCCAGGAAGATCTCGACCGGAGGCGTCCCCACCGGAGGGATCCTGGCGCTTCAGCAAGGAGACGCACGCCCAGCCGAGCCTCGGGCGGATGAATGCCAGCGTTCCGGTCCAGGCCAGCGGCACGTGGCTGCGCCGGCTCCTTGCCTTTATCGGACCCGGCTACATGGTCTCGGTCGGCTACATGGACCCAGGCAACTGGGCGACCGACATCGCGGGCGGAGCGCAGTTCGGCTACACGCTGCTCTCCGTCATCCTGCTGTCGAACCTGATGGCGATCGTGCTCCAGGCCCTGTCCGCGCGGCTCGGGATCGCGACGGGACGCGACCTCGCTCAGGCCTGCCGCGATCATTATCCGCGGCCCATCAGCCTGATGCTGTGGATCGCCTGCGAGGCGGCCATCATCGCCTGCGACCTCGCCGAGGTCATCGGCACCGCGATCGCCCTCAAGCTCCTCTTCGGATTACCCCTGGTCGTCGGCGCGACGCTCACGGCGCTGGATGTCTTCCTGATCCTGCTGCTGATGCGACGGGGCTTTCGCGCCCTGGAAGCCTTCGTGATCGCCCTGCTGGTGGTGATCTTCGTCAGCTTCGGAATCCAGATCGCCCTGGCCGCGCCGCCGATCCATGCGATCCTCGGCGGCTTCCTGCCCTCGGCGGAGATCGTCAGGAACCCGGCCGCGCTCTACATCGCCATCGGCATCATCGGTGCCACCGTGATGCCGCACAATCTCTACCTGCACTCGTCGATCGTCCAGACACGCGCCTATCCGCGTACCGACGAGGGCCGGCGCGGCGCGATCCGCTTCGCGGTGGCAGATTCGACGATCGCTCTGATGCTCGCTCTGTTCGTGAACGCCGCGATCCTGATCATGGCCGCCTCGGTCTTCCATGCGCAGGGGCGCACGGACGTCCAGGAGATCGAACAGGCCTACGAGTTGCTGTCGCCGCTGCTCGGTGCCGGCATCGCCTCCACGCTGTTCGCGGTGGCTCTGCTGGCCTCGGGCCTCAACTCCACGGTCACGGCGACGCTGGCGGGGCAGATCGTGATGGAGGGATTCCTCCGCCTGCACATCCCCGACTGGGCACGGCGGTTGATCACCCGCGCCATCGCGATCGTGCCGGTAGTGGGCGTGACGGCGCTCTACGGGGAGCAAGGCACGGCAAAATTGCTCGTGCTGAGTCAGGTCGTGCTGTCGATGCAGCTTCCTTTCGCCGTCATCCCCCTGGTCGGGTTCGTCTCGGACAGGCGAAAGATGGGGGCCCACACGATCCCGACTTGGCTCAGGATCCTGTCCTGGGCCATCGCGGCGGTGATCGTGGTGCTGAACGGAAAGCTGCTGTTCGATACCGTGATGGGCGCCTGAAGCGGCGCCGCATCACGTCGATCTCAACGGAATGGCCTCAACGGCGCCGGTCGGCGCGGACGCGCACGGGAACCGGCTGGGGCGCGGGCATCGGACCCTCGAGAATCGCACCGATCAGCGAACGGCTGGCCTCGGTGACGGTTTTGATCAGACGTCGCGCGATGGAGGCGACAGTCGATTGTCTCATGACGGGCTCCTGACCGACGGGCTGAGGACGAACGTCGCATTCCGGGCCGGGTTCCGGTTGCGATGAGACACAGATAGCGACATCAGTGTCTCCTGCTCAGGGGTCGAGGGCAATCGGCCGCATCGGTGCGAAAAGCATAAAAAAGCACCGGCGCGATGACGCCGATGCCTGGACAAGGTGCAGTCTGACGGAAAGCGGCGGAGAACGCCCCCCGAAACCCTATGGCTTACCGCGCTTGGCCATCAGCTGCTCGATCAGCGAACCGCCCTTCTCGATGGCTGCCAGTTCCTCTGCAACCGCATCCACGGTCTCTCGAATCTGCTCCGGCGTATGCTCGGAGGTGATGAAGAAGCGCAGGCGCGACGCCCGCTCCGGCACCGCCGGGTGGATGATCGGCTGCACATTGATGCCGCGCTTGTAGAGTCGGTCCGACAGCGTCACCGACTTCAGGGAGTCGCCGACGATGACCGGAATCACCGCGAGGCCGAGGCTGGTCCCGGTGTCGAGCCCGTGCTTCTTCGCACAGGACAGGAACAGATGACCGTTCTGGCGCAGCCTCTCCACCCGTTGCGGCTCGGCATGCATGATCTCGAGGGCCGTCTCGGCCGCGGCGGCGAGGGGGGGCGAGATGCCGACGCTGTAGATGAAGCCGCCGGCGGTGCACTTGAGGTACTCGATCAGCGGCGCCGGTCCGGCGACGTAGCCGCCGCAGGTCGAGAGCGTCTTCGAGAGGGTGCCCATCCAGATGTCGACCCCGCGCGGGTCGACGTCGCAATGCTCGGCGAGGCCGATGCCAGTGCGCCCGAGGACGCCGAGCCCGTGGGCGTCGTCGACCATCAGCCAGGCATCGTAGCGCTGCTTGAGGGCGATCAGGGCCGCGAGGTCCGGCGCGTCGCCGTCCATGCTGTAGAGGCCTTCCACCACGATCAGTGCCCGGCGGTGCTCGTGGCGGGTGGCGCCGAGCAGCGTTTCGAGGGCATCGAGGTCGTTGTGGGCGAACGAGCGGCGCTGGGCACCCGAGAGCTGCGCGCCGGTGACGATGCTGTTGTGGCTCAGGGCGTCGTGGAAGATGACGTCGCCCGGCTCCAGCAGGGCGCCGATCGTCGTGACGTTGGTGGCGTGGCCGCTCACCATCACCACGCAGGCCTCGGTGTCGTAGTGGTCCGCCAAGGCCTTCTCGAGAGAGAGGTGCCCCGGGCGCTCGCCGGCCACGATCCGGCTCGCCGAGGCCGAGGTGCCGTAGGTCTCGATCGCCCGTGATGCCGCCGCGTTGACGTCCGGGTGCCCATTGAGGCCGAGGTAGTCGTAGGACGAGAAGTTGACGAACGACTTGCCCGCGATGCGCGTCGTGGCGCCGGCCTTGGTCTCATGCACCCGGAAGAACGGGTTTCCAAGGCCGATCAGGTCGGCGGCCGAGCGCTGGAGGCGCAGTTCCCGATAGCCCGGAAGCGACTCGAAGTTCTGCACGGATGGATCACCCGACGGGCGTTGTGCCGGACGGGCAGGAGCCGTCCGGTTGGCGTTACGCCCGAGGCGGTTCGTCACGAAGCCTGCCAGGGCCGCGCGTCCGCCGTCCGGTCTCGCGGAATTGCTCATGCGGCATGCCTCAGAGGGGAATCGTTCACGGAAGGATTTCTTTGATGGCGAGGCTGTTTTCTTCGACCATCGCGTGGAAGGGCTCGAGGGTACGGACGTCCACGCCCTCGCTGGCATGGCGCTGGGCCAGACTCATGACGGCCGCCGCCGCCTCGTCCACCGGAGCCGCGATCGACTGGATCAGGGTCTCGGTGAGCTCGTTGACGGTGAGGCCGGAGGAGATGCCGGAGGGCGGCGCCTCCAGGGCGAAGCGCTCCTGCAGGCTGGCGCCGAGTTCCACGCCCATCAGCGAGTCGAGGCCGATCTCAGAGAGATGGCGCACGCGGCTGATGTCGTCCTTGGGCAGGCGCAGGATGCGCGCGATGTCCTCCACGATGGCGTCCGCCACCGTCTTGCGCACCGTGTCGATGTCTTGCGTCTTCAGCAGCATACCGATGTTGATGGCCGCCACCGTACCGGCTTCCATCTGCTGGTCCGAACCCAGCTCGGCGTAGCTCGGGCTCTTCATCGTGGCGAGGCGCTCGCGTGCCTTGCCCCAATGCATCGATGCAATCGCGATCACCGCGTCGTCCGGGTTCGTCCCCTGGCCTTCCAGCGCGTCGGCCATGAGATCGAGGCAGTGGCGGGCATCCATCGGGGTCACGCCGACGCGACCCGCCAGGGTCTCCATCACCGCACGGTTGCGAGCCAGCACGCCGACATCGCCGATGGCACCCCAGGCGACGGCGAGCGCCGGCAGGCCGAGCTTGCGCCGGCGCCGGGCGAGACCTTCCATGAAGCCGTTCGCGGCGACGTAGGCACCCTGTCCAGGATTGCCGATGAAGGTCGTGGCCGAGGAGAACATCACGAAATAATCGAGCGCGCGCGTGCGCGTCGCCGCATCGAGATGCTCGGCACCGATGACCTTCGGCCGGATGACCGTGTCGAGGGCGGCGGCGTCGATGTTGGCGATCAGACCGTCCTGCAGCACCATCGCGCCATGGATCACGCCGGCCAGGGACCGGCCCTCGCGCTCCACTTGGGCCAGCAGCGCGTCCACGGCCTTGCGGCTGGTGATGTCGCAGGCCATCGCGGCGACGTTGACGCCGCGAGCACCGAGATCGGCCACCACCTGCTTTGCGTCTGGGCTCGCCGCCCCGTTGCGGCCGACGAGAACGATGTGCTTCGCGCCCCGGTCCGCGAGCCAGCGGGCCGCCTCGATGCCGAAGCCGCCGAGGCCGCCGGTGACAAGGTGGACACCTTCCGGGGAGATCGCGAAGGCGGACTTCTCGGGTTGCATCACGCTGCCGGGCTTCGGCGGAGCGATGACGATCTTACCCACGTGACCCGATTGCTGCATCAATCGGAAGGCGTCCGAGACCTCGTCCGCCGTGAAGGGCTGGAAGGGCAGCGGCTTCAGGCCGCCCTCCTTGAACAGGGACATGACTTCACGGAACAGCCGGGCCCCGTCCTCGCCCTGATGCTGTAGCACCTGATCGAGGTCGACACCGAAGTAGGAGAGATTCCGGCGGAACGGGCGCAGGCCGATATGGGTGTTGGCGACGTAGTCGCGCTTGCCCAACTCGATGAAGCGGCCGAAGGGCTTGAGAACGTTGAGGCTTCGCTCCATCGCCTCGCCGAACAGGCTGTTCAGCACCACGCCGACGCCGTCGCCGGTGATCCGGCGGACATCGTCCACGAAGGCGAGGGAACGCGAGTCGAGCACGTGCTCGGCTCCGAGCGCCTTGACCAGGGCGCGCTTCTCCCGCGAGCCCGCGGTGGCGATGACGCGCGCGCCCTTGAGCTTGGCGATCTGCAGAGCCGCGAGGCCGACGCCGCCGGCGCCGCCATGGACCAGCACCCACTCGCCACGGCGCAGGCGGGCGCAGCTGACGAGGCCGTAATAGGCGGTGAGGAAGGCGACCGGCACGGTGGCGGCCGCCTGCGGATCGAGACCGGGCGGGCTCGGGGCCACCACGAGTTCGGGCACGACGATGTGGGTCGCGAAGCCCGATTGCGCGAAGGCGACGACGCGGTCGCCAGGCTTGAAGGCCTCGACACCCTTGCCGACGGAGAGAACCCGTCCGGCCACTTCAAGGCCCAGGCGAGGCCCGGCGAAGCCATCCTCCAGGATCTCCTCGGGCAGCATCGAAAGGGCCCAGAGCACGTCGCGGAAGTTGAGTCCGGTGGCCTCGACCGCAATCTCGACCTCGCCGCGACCGGGCGTCCGACGCGTCGCCGGTCCCCAGGCCATCTCGTTGAGGCCGCCCGTGTTGCTGCGCTCCAGGCGTGCGGCCTGGGCCGGGACCGCGTCGGCTCCGGGACGACGGGCGAGTTGGCCCGGCGAGAACCGGATCACTCGGGTCCGGTCGGCATCGAGGATGATTTCGGTCTCGAGAGTACCCGACAGGATCAGGTCGCGCAGACGCTCGGCGGCGACTTTGGTCGAGAGGGCCTGGGCGAGGTCGATCCGACGCACGTCGAGATTGGCCACCTCGTTGGCGAGCGTCCGGCTGAAGGCCCAGACGCCGGCTTCCACCGATCCGCTCGAGTCGCCGGCATCGCGGGTCGCTCCGGGGCAGACGACCCAGAGCCTGGTCTGGCGGCTGCCGAGATGCTCGACGCAGCGCTTCAGGCTCAGGCAGCGCTCGCGCAGGCGATCGGCTGCCGCGCCACCCTGATTGAAGGCGCCGGCGAGGAACACGACCGTGTCCGGCGTTTCGCGTTCCAGTTCGAGCAGGGACTGCTCGGAGTCGAGGATGATCGAGACGTGGACGCCGCTCGCCACCAGGAGGGTCGCCAGCGACGAGGCGGTCTCCGCCGCGAAAGCGTCGTGCGAGCCGATGACGAAAGCGAAGGTCTGTCCGGGGGCGGGCTTCGCCCGCACCGGAGCCTCGGCGATGAACAGGAGGTCGTCGCCGTTGGCGGAGACCGCGCGGTCGACCGCCACCCGCACCAGGCCTGTGTCGCTCAGCGCACGCTGCCAGCCGGTGATGTCGTCGAGGCGGCCCACGGGCATGTCGGCGGTGGCCTCGAACCAGTCCGGCGTCAGGCCGAAGACGAGATCGCGGAACAGCGAAGCGCCGGGCTCGACGGCGACGAGGAAACCGCCCGTGGCCAGGGCGTCGGCGACCGTGCCGAGCAGCGTCCGCTCGGAGCGGTGCAGGACGTTGCTCGCCAGGATCGCGTCGAAGCTGCCGGGCGTGAGCTCGGCCGCGTCTTCGATCACGGTGACGCCGCGCGGCAGGGCAAGCCGTGCGCGCTCCGCCAGGCGACGGTCGGCCTCGAACACCGTCAGTTGCGCCTCGATGCCGCCGGCGAAGGCGGCTGCCTGGGCGGAGAGCGGGCCGAACCCGACCTGAAGCACCCGCAGTGCGCGGTCGCGGGGCAGGGCGGCGCGGCCGGACTCCGCGAGATCGGCGATCACGTCGGCGGAAGCCCGCGCCGTCGCACTGCGCAGGATGAAGGCGTCGAGGGCGTTCTGCGAGAGGCTGGGGGCCTCGGTCAGGCCACCCGAGAGCAGCCGTCCGACCACGGCGCCGATGTCGGCGGTGAGCACGAGCTCGGCCGACAGTTCGGGATGGTCCGCCGCGATCCAGCGCATGATCTCGTCGGGCGCCGGCAGGGACACGTCCTTGCGCAGCGTCCAGCGCTCGCCGTCGAGGGTGGCGAGGTCGCTGCTCTCGAGGGCGTAAAGGGCATTGAGGAGCCACGGGCGCATCGCCTCGGGCACGCGCTCGTCGATGGCCACGGTGCCGGAGCGCTGCAGGCCTTCCGCGAGACGGTAGGCCATCGAGGTCGCCCACCCTTCCAGAAGGAGGTGCCCCGGCGCCAGCGGCGCCTCGGCGGGTGCCACGGCGAGCTTGAAGGCCGGACGGATCGCGTCCGCGACGCGCTTTCCCCGCTCCATCGCGATAGCAGTCGGCTCGGTGGCGAGCTCGGGCCTCTGCGCGATGGCGTAGGCTGCGAGATCGCTGCCGTTCTTGGCCCGAAGGGCCTGGAAGCGGCCCTCCCGGAGCGTGGCGATGACCGCGCCCTCGGCATCCACCAGGGTGAAGTCGGCCAGGATGCTGCGCTCGTTCGCCCGCCGAGTCCGGATCATCGCCCGGGCGATGACGGCGCCGGGCTTCACGAGACGGATTTCACCGAAGCGAACCGGGACGTAGGCCTTGGTCGAGCCTTCGCCCATCAGCCCGGCGAAGAGCAGGATGAGGCCGTGGAAGCAGGAATCGAGGCGCGCGGGCACCAGCCCGAAGCGGGCATCGACCTCGGCGGGCAACAGCTCGGAGACGATGGTGGTCTCGTCGAGGCGTGCACTCACCGCGACCTGTCGGAAGCTCGGACCGAAGCCCAGGCCGGAGGCGGCGGCCAAGCGGTACAGGCCTTCACCTGCGACGGCCTGCTCGTCGGGAACGTGCATGTCCACCGGCTCGGGCGCCGGGAAGCTGCCGTCGATGATCTTGGCCGCGGCGTGGAGCTGCCAGGCGGCCTGGGTCAGGCGCGGCCGGCTGAGGATCTGGATCGCGTTGCCGGAACCGGCGACGCGCACCGCGACCTCCCGCAGGGATTCCTCACCGAACACCATCGGCGACTGGATCTCGAACTCCGCGAGGACCACGCTATCGGTCTTCATCGCCTCGCGGGCGACGCCGAGCGCCATCTCGATGAAGGCCGCGCCGGGCAGGATCGCCTGGCCGTCGATGCGGTGATCATCGAGTTCGGGCAACGTCGCGATGTCGACGTGGCCGTGCCATTCGAGGCCGTCCGGCGCGACGCGAGAACCGTAGAGCGGATGGTAGGGACGCGGAGTCGCCGCGCCAACCCCCTCGGTGGTCTCGGCCAGGCGGAAGGTCCGGCGCTGCCAGGGATAGAGCGGTAGCGAGACATCGCCGGCCGGGTTCTCTCCGAACACCGTCACCTCGTCGACGGCTGCACCCTGGACGAGGGCGGCCGCGACGGTGCGGGCGATCGGGTCGCCGCCCGCCGGCTTGCGATGGAGGACGCCGATGGTGGCATTCTCGATACCGAGCGGCTCGATGGCGTCGCCGATATGCGAGAGCAGCGTCGCGCGCGGGCCGACCTCGATGAAGACGCGGGCGCCCTGGCGGGTCGCCTCCTGCACGGCCTCGCAGAAGCGCACCGGCTCGCGAATGTTGCGCCACCAGTAGCCGGCTCCGAACTGGTCACCGGCCAGCACCTTACCGGTGACGGTCGACACCATCGGGGTCGTCGCGGCATGCGGCTTCAGCCCGGCGAGGTCCCGCAGCAGCGGCTTCTCGGTCGGGTTCATCAGACGGCCGTGGAACGGGTATTCGAGGTCAAGCTTGCGCCCGCGCCGACGCTTGCGTGACAGCGCCTTCATGGCCGCGTCGATATCCGCCACCGGGCCCGCCACCGTGATGGCCTTCGGGCTGTTGTAGGCGGCGATGTCGAGGCTCGGATAGTCCTTCAGGAACAGCTCGATCTCGTCGGCGGGCGCGAGCAGCACCGCCATCGTGCCGAAGCCGCGCGTCGTTTCCTGGTGCTTGCTGCGGTAGAAGATGACCTTCACGGCCTGTTCGAGGCTGAGGATGCCGGCGGCCTCGGCCGCCGCGATCTCGCCGACGCTGTGGCCGAGGACGTAGCTCGGCGTGAGGCCGCGAGCCCGGAGGGCCGTCGTCGAGGCGCTGGAGATGGCGAAGATCAGGGGCTGCGACACCCGCGTGAGGACGAGGCGCTCGTCCAGATCTTCCGCGAACAGAGCTTCCTTCAGCGACCAGCCGGAGAGGGCATGGAACAGGCCGTCGATGCGGTCGAAGGCCTCTCTGAAGACGGCGTTCTGGTCATGGGCCTCGCGACCCATGCCGGCCCATTGGCTGCCGTTGCCGGAATAGACGAAGGCGACCTCAGCCGCGCGGTCAACGGCGGTCCCGAGCAGGGCGTCGGGTGCATCCTCGGCCTCGCCGACGGCGCGCAGCACCGCGGGGAGGTCGGCGTCCAGGGTCACGGCCAAGCGAGAGGACAGACGCTCGCGACGATGGGCGGCAGCGGCGGCGATCCGGGCGATCTCGGCCTTGTCCGCGCCGTCGAAGCGCTCGGCGTAGTCGAGGGCGAGTTCGTTGAGGGCGGCGCGGCTCTGGGCGGAGAGCAGCAGCACCTCCGGGGTGCGGGTCACCTCGGGAGTGGCGCCGGCAGCGCGAGTCGGCTGACCGTCGGTCAGGACGACGTGGGCGTTGGTGCCGCCGAACCCGAAGGAGTTCACCCCGGCGAAGCGCGCCTTGCCGTCGCGGGCGAGGGGCAGAGGCTTGTTCGTCACCGACAGGTTGAGATCCTGGAACGGGATCTCGGGGTTCAGTTCGGCCGCATGCAATGAGGTTGGAAACAGGTCATGCTCGAGGGCGAGACTCGCCTTGAGCAGGCCGGCGAGGCCCGAGACCGGCTCGGTATGGCCGATATTGCTCTTGATCGAGCCGATCGGCAGGGGCGCCTTGCGCGGACGGCCCAGCTTGCCGCCGATGGCGCTCGCTTCGATCGGGTCGCCCACGGGCGTACCGGTGCCGTGGGCCTCGACGAAGACCACGGAATCGAGGTCGATCTCGGCCTCGCGGTAGACCTGCTCCAGCAGTGCGCCCTGCGCGTAGCCGGAGGGGAGAGAGATGCCGGTGGTGCGGCCGTCCGAGTTGACGCCGCTCGCCGCGATGACGCCCCGCACGGTGCTGCCGTCGCGCATCGCCGCCTTGGCGGATTTCAACACGAGAACGACGCCGCCTTCGGAGCGCACGTAGCCGTCGGCGCTCGACGAGAAGGCCTGGCACAGGCCGGTGCGCGAGAGCATCTGCGCGTTCGAGAAGCAGATGAAGTTGAAGGGGCTCGCCAGCAGGTTCACGCCGGCGACGACGGCGGTGTCGATCCGGCCGCTGGAGATGGCCGCGACCGCGGCATCGAGGGCGACGAGGGACGACGAACAGGCCGTATCGACGGTGAAGCTCGGCCCCTTCAGGTCGTAGATGTAGGAGATGCGGTTCGACAGGATCGAGAGCGTGTTGCCGGTGGCCGCGTAGGCATCGCCCGACGAAGTGTCGAGGACGCGCAGATTGCCGTAATCGAGGGACGAGGCGCCGACGAACACGCCGATCTGGCTGCCGGCCACGTCCGAAGGGCGCAGCCCCGCATCCTCCAGGGCCTCCCAGGTGAGTTCCAGGAGCAGCCGCTGCTGCGGGTCCATCTGCTCGGCCTCGCGGGGCGAGATGCCGAAGACGCCGGGATCGAACGACCAGATGTCGTCGAGAACACCGGCCGACCACGTGTAGCTCTTGCCACGCTCCTGCGCGCGCGGATGCCCAAATCGCTCCAGCGACCACCGATCATCCGGGATGCGACCGACGGCGCATCGCGCCTCGGTGAGAAGTTGCCAAAGCCCGTCGACACTCGAGGCGCCGGGAAGCCGGCAGGCACGGCCGATGATCGCGATGTCTGTACGTTGTGTCACGTTCGATTCGCACACGCTCTTGAACGGGGGACAGGATCGATTTGTACCACCGGCGGCAACCAGCCTGATCCTTAGTATGGCTCTAGGCTACTGTCCAACCGGAGAGACCCGAATCAGGGCAGTCACCGGTCTGGAACACCGACCCTGTTGCACGTCTTCATCAATCATTCCGGCAAGACGAAGGAGCAAAGCACCGTAATGAGCGATGACCTTCTCTCTATCTGAAACGGTTAATTTCAAACAATTGCCATAATCCGGATATCGCGCCTCGATCCGACGCCGACCTCGCCGCGGTCCGCTGCAATTGGCCAGAAGATGGAGCGAGAGGCCGACCTTGATCCCCGGAGTTCAGGATACCGAGGAAGACCTGCGACGCGACGAACCCTCTCTTTTCGCCGCGTGATCGCGGATTAAGCGGCCGATTGCGGCGACTTTGCGGTGCGACGGAACGCCGCCGCAGCGCAGCATCAGAGCCGATAGCGCGCCGCATCCCGAGAAAGATTCGGATTGTAATAGGGATCGGCGCGCAGTTCTGCAGCCCAGCGATCCTGCATCACCCGCACCTCGCGCTCGAAGCGCTCGCGTTTCTCGAGCGTATCCTCCGCCCCCCGGCTCTTCGATTCATGGTGGATCAACCGGGCATGGGGCGTCCAGACGTTGCGAAGACCCCGCGCGCGCAACCGCAGGCAGAGATCGACATCATTGAAGGCGACGGCGAGGTCGTCTGCGTCGAAACCGCCGCTCGCCGCGAAGACCTCCGTCCGAAGGAGCAGGCAGGCGCCGGTCACCGCCGAGACCTCCTGGGTCAGGACCATCCGGGCGAAGTAGCCCGGATCGTCCTCGGGCAGGCCGGGATGGCTGTGGCCGGCGACGCCGCCGATCCCGAGAACGATGCCGCCGTGCTGGAGCGTGCGATCGGGATAGAGCAGCTTCGCTCCCACCGCGCCGATATCCGGTGCGAGCGCGATGGAGACCATTTCGCGCAGCCAGCCCGGTTCGATCACCTCGATGTCGTTGTTCAGGAACAGGAGGAGCGATCCCCGCGCCGCCGCAGCGCCGCGGTTGGACAGGTCGGAGAAGTTGAAGGATCCCGGGACGGGCAGGATGCGGACGCGCGCGTCGGATACCGCCAAGCGCGTGAAGAGGTCGCGCGTGCGCGCCTCGCGGCTCTCGTTGTCGACCACGATGACTTCGATGGCCGGGTAATCGGTCGCATCGAGGACGCCCGCGAGGGCCACGGCGAGCAGGTCCGCTCGGTCCCGGGTCGGGATGACGACCGAGACCAGGGGGACCGGCTCCGGGACCGGACGGACGAGCCGGTTGAAGCCCAGCGGCCCCCGGGCCGCAGTCGCCCCCAGGGGGGCGGCGACCTCCGCCAGGGCGCGCAGCCGCGCCACCTCGGTCCGCTCCAGCGCCCGGTCCGAGAACGTCCCCGAGCCGCCCGCCGCGCGCCAGTGGTAGAGCACCCGCGGAATGTGGCGGATGCGCGCGGGCTCGAGCCCGGCCGTGACCCGAAGGAGGAGATCGTGATCCTGGCTGCCCTCGAAGCCCGGACGCAGCCCGCCGACGGCCCGGATCGCCTCGGTGCGGATCACCGTGAGGTGATTGATGTAGTTCTGTCCGTAGAGGAGCTCGCGGTCGAAGCCCGACTTGAAGTGGGGCTCGAACCGGCGCCCGCGCGCATCGATCTTGTCCTCGTCGCTGTAGATCACGACGAGGTCGGGCGCGGCCCGGATCGCGGCCGCCACGTGGTAGAGCGCGCCTTCGGCCAGCACGTCGTCGTGGTCGAGGAAGGCGACGAAGGCCCCGTCCGCCTGCGCGAGGGCGTCGTTGGTGGCGCGGGCGATATGGCCGTTCTCCGGGCGCCGGTGGACGCGGATGCGCGGCTCCTGCTGCGCGTGGCGGGCGAGCAGGCGCGGGATCGCCGGATCGGTGGAGGCGTCGTCGGTGATGCAGAGCTCCCAGTTCGGATAGAGCTGGGCGCGGACCGACCGGATGGCGGCCTCCAGGACGCGGGGGGCCGGATCGTGGACCGGCATCACCACCGAGATCCGCGGCGGGTCCGCCCAGGCCGCGACCTCGTCGCGGATGCGCCGCCGGTCCGCCTCGGTGAGGGTGTCGAAGCGGGCGATCCAGGTCTGGTAACCGGTCTCGGTCCGGTCGTGGAGGGCGCGCAGGAGCAGCGCCCGTCCGCGCACCTTGAGGCCGAGGGCGCGCCAGTAGACGGCGCGCGCCGCGAGTCCCGGGTTCCGGCGAAGGGCGCGGGCGACGAGGCCGGGGCGCCGGCGCCGGCGGATCACGAATCCATCGAGGCGGAACGCCGTCTCGCGGGCGAGGGGCGTCAGGCGCAGGGCCAGCAATCCCTCGGGAAGGCGCCCCGTCCAGGCGAAGCGGTCCCCCCCTTCCGCCTCCTCGGCGAGGACCACGGTCCCGGCCGCGCCGTCCCGCCCGACGAACCGGGCGCTCAGGACCAGCCGGCAGACGCCCCCGCTCCCGACGTCCCGGAACCGGATCGTCGCCCAGGTGCCGCCGAGGCCGGCCTCCCCCAGGTCGAGGTCGAGGGCGGCGCCGTCGGCCGCGAAGGGCCGCGTCGCCGGCCCCTTGCGGGAGCGGGGGAGGGCGGCGGTGAGCACCGGTGCGGGCATGGTCACGCGCTCCGCTCGTCAGCGCGCATCATCGCCCGTCTCCGGGACCGGCGGCGGGCCGGATCGCACTCTTCGTTGAACCCCATGCCCCGACCGTCACCTCGCCTCCCGGTCCCCCTGCGAGGCGGACCGGACCGGCATGCACCGTCACGCGCCGGGCCGCGTCGGCCATAGCGCATTTCCACCGCCTGCGCAGCGCCGCAGACCGGACACGGCGCGACCCGGTGCAGGCTGGAAAATCCAGGCGCGAGAGCCCTTGCGCCCCCCGGAACCCCACGCTATAGCCCCCTCCACCGGCGCCGAGCGGCACCGGTGAGGGCGCGTAGCTCAGCGGGAGAGCACTACCTTGACATGGTAGGGGTCACAGGTTCGATCCCTGTCGCGCCCACCATTCCAAATTCTTGGAATGGCCGAAGAAAACAAGGGCTCCGCACGGGGCCCTTTTTCTTTGCGTCGGACATCCCATCCTGAAGAGGCGCCGGCTCGGACGGAGGTCGGCTGCTTCCGCGTGGACACCGGCAGGGCGCCGGAAGGGATCTTGCGGGCGATCCTGCGATGCCCAGGGGCCGAAGCACTGACGACGGCGTCCGGCCGCCCACCCTGTCAGCGTCACGCGACCGGCCGTGCGCGACGTCCGACCCCGGGCCGGCGCGTGAGGGCGGGCCGGGCCAGGAGCGTCCTCCGGATCGGTGTCCGCCGAAGCGATCCCCGGACGAGGATCGGATCGCGCTGGGTCTGGATCTTGCTTGCCCGTCGTGGACGGGGGGCGTGCCCGCAGGTGCGTCCCCGGCTGCAGGCCGCGCAATGGAGCGTGGCCGGATTCCGGGCCGACGCCCGGCCGGTCCGGCGAGCCTCGCAGACGCCCGAACCCGAAAAGGACCCGCAATGGCCTATCTCGCTCCTGCTGAGTTCGTCACCAAGATGGTGGATGCAGGCGAATCCAAGATCTTCATGTCGACCCGCGACACCGTCATCCGCGCCTACATGGCCGGGGCGATCCTGGCGCTCGCCGCGGTCTTCGCGGTCAGCATCACGCAGCAGACCGGCATCCCCATCCTCGGCGCCGCCCTGTTCCCGGTCGGCTTCTGCATGCTCTACCTGCTGGGTTTCGACCTTCTCACGGGCGTGTTCGTGCTGGCGCCCCTCGCCCTCCTGGATCGCCGGCCCGGCGTGACCTGGGCCGGCGTGCTGCGCAACTGGGGCCTCGTCTTCCTCGGCAACTTCCTCGGCGCGCTCACCGTGGCCGTCATGATGGGCTTCGTGTTCACGTTCGGCTTCACGGCGCCGGCCGACAAGGTCGGTGAGTTCATCGCCCATATCGGCGAGCGGCGCACCGTCGGCTATGCCGCGCACGGCGTGGGCGGCTGGTTCACGATCTTCATCCGCGGCATGCTGTGCAACTGGATGGTCTCCACCGGCGTCGTCGGCGCGATGATCTCGACCACCGTCAGCGGCAAGGTGATCGCCATGTGGATGCCGATCATGGTGTTCTTCTACATGACCTTCGAGCATTCCGTGGTGAACATGTTCCTGTTCCCCTTCGGCCTGCTCATGGGCGGCCAGTTCTCGATCGGCGATTACTTCTTCTGGAACGAGATCCCGACCGTCCTCGGCAACCTCGTCGGCGGCCTCGCCTTCACGGGCCTGACGCTCTACACCACCCATGTCCGTACGGCCCCGAAGCGGACCGTCGGCAACGCGGAGCGCCGCCTCGCGGCCTGATCGCCGGCTCGAACGGTCGGGCCGCACGGCGCCAGGCCCGACCGCCGGGATCTGCCGATGCCTTCGACTCTGACTCTCTCCCTCGGCCAGTGCAGCGAGCGCGGCCGCAAGGAGACCAACCAGGATTTCCACGGCGCCCTCGTCCCCGAGCGCGCCGCGCTGGCCCTGCGGGGAAGCGCCATCGCCATCGCGGACGGGATCGGCAGCAGCCCCGTCAGCCACGTCGCGAGCGAGACGGCGGTCAGGAGCTTCCTGTCCGACTACTACGACACGCCCGAGACCTGGTCGGTGAAGACGGCGGCGAGCCGGATCATCGCCGCGACGAATTCGTGGCTCTATGCGGAGACCCGCCGGAACCGGTACCGGCACGATCCCGAAGGGGCACGCGAGCGCGGCTACGTCACCACCTTCAGCGCCCTCGTCCTCAGGTCGCGCACCGCCCACATCTTCCACGTGGGCGACGCCCGCATCGCGCGCGTCGTCCAGCGCTCGCTCGAAGTGCTGACCGAGGATCATCGCGTCACCGTCTCCGCCGACGAGTCCTATCTCGGTCGGGCGCTCGGTGCGGCCGCGCATGTCGAGATCGACCACCACACGGTCGCGATCGAGCGGGGCGACGTGTTCGTCCTGACGACGGATGGCGTGCACGAGCACGTGCGGCCGGAGGCGATCGTCGCGCAGATCAGGCGACACGGCGACGACCTCGACCGGGCTGCCCAGGCGATCGTCCGCGATGCCTACGAGAACGGCAGCGGCGACAATCTCACCGTCCAGATCGTGCGCGTCGAGGCCGTGCCCGACGGCGCGCTCGCGGAGGTCTCCGGCCGGATCGACGACCTGCCTCCGGCGCCGCTACTCGATCCGCCGACCACGTTCGACGGCTACCGCGTGCTGCGGACCCTGCATGGCAGCCACCGCAGCCACGTCTACCTGGCGATCGACGCGGAGAGCGGACGCAAGGTCGCGCTGAAGGTGCCGTCGACGGACCTGCACGCCGACCCGGCCGGCCTGCAGAGGCTGATGATGGAGGAATGGGTCGCGCGGCGCATCGACAGCCCGCACGTGCTCGGCGCCCCGCCCCGGACGCGGCGGCGCAGCCACCTCTACACGGTGATGGACTACGTCGAAGGCCGGACCCTCGCCCAGTGGCTGCGCGACAACCCGGCCCCGGAGCTCGAGGAGGTGCGGCGCCTCGTCGAGCAGATCGCGGTCGGCCTGCGAGCCTTCCACCGGCGCGAGATGGTGCACCGGGACCTGCGCCCCCACAACGTCCTGATCGATGCCGCCGGCACCGTCCAGATCATCGATTTCGGCTCCACCCGGATCGCCGGGCTCGCGGACGACGATCCGACCATCGACGAGACGGTCCTGGGGACCGTGCAGTACACCGCACCGGAATGCCTGGCCGGACGGCCCGCCACGTCGCAATCGGACATCTTCTCGGTGGGCGTGATCGCCTATCAGATGCTCACCGGACGCCTGCCCTACGGCGCGGAGGCGACACGGGCCTTCAGCGAGGCGCGCGCGCGGCGCCTGCATTACGTTTCCGTCGCCGCGGCGCGCCCCGGCCTGCCGCCCTACGTCGATGCGGCCCTGCGCAAGGCGGTGCATCCGAACCCGGCCCAGCGCTACGAGGTCCTCTCGGCGTTCGTCCACGACCTGCGCCATCCGAACCCGTCGCTGCCCGGTCTCGGGCGGACGGCCCTTCTGGAACGCGATCCGGTGCTGTTCTGGAAGCTCGTCTCGCTCGTCCTGGCGATCGTCGTCGTCATCCTGCTGGCGCGGTCGGCCGCCTGAGCACGGCGGCCGGTCCTCGGTTCGACGCCCGTCGCACCGACCCCCGAGGCGAGGCGGACGGGTCGAGCCCGAGTTTTCGCGCGCGCGTCCGCGCCCGGACCGGCCTCCGATCGGGGTCCCGGGCGCCGGCGATCAGGCCGAGGAGGGTGCCGATCCAGTCCGGCGCGCGCCACGCGCTGGGCGATGGTCCGGCCGGGATCCTGCTCGACCAGGGCGACGGCGCGGTCATGGCCAGACCCATGACGTCGAAACCCGGGCAGATCACGAGGCCGATGCGGCGCGGACCCGCCATGGGCGCGCTTCCGACGGATCCGGTCGGCCCACGACGGGTGCGACGCGCCGCGGGGTCGTTCATGCCGCGGGTTCGTGCCACGGGACGGAACGTATGATTTCATACATAGCCCCGTGAAGCGTGATAGGAGCAGGGCACCGAATCGAACGACGGAACCCCGATATGTCCCTGCGCCCGTCCATCGGGAAATGCTTCGGACCCAGCCTCGACCGGGCGGCCTGCCTCGCGGAGATCGGCGCCTGCATCGCCGAGGTGGAGGCGTCCTCCTCCGCCAAGGCCGCCACCGTCAGGATCCTGGCCCGGACCGGCTACGACGCGACGGACGCCATGGAGGCCCTCTGGCGTGAGATGGATACGTTGACGACCCTCCGGCATGTCCGCGACCACCTTCGCGCGGAGTGCCACCTTGGCGCGGAGTGCCACCTTCGCGCGGAGTGAGGATCTGCTCCGCCATCGCTGCACCTGGCCGGCGGAAGCGGTTCGCGGCCCCGGTCGCGACCGGCAGAGGCGCCCGCCCGCTCAGCCGACCCCGGTGGGACCGTCGATGACGCGTCGCACGCGCCGCGCGAGTTCAAGACGCTTGTAGGGCTTGTTGATGATCTCGAACTCTGTGCCGCCGGCATCGGTACGCTCCAGGGACGCCTCCGCATAGCCCGTGGTCAGCAGCACCTTGATCCGCGGCTGGCGCTCGCGCGCGGCCCGGGCCAGCATGACGCCGTTCATTCCGGCCGGCATGATCAGGTCGGTGAACAGGAGGTCGATCCGGCGCTCGCCGTCGAGGATCTCGATGGCGGCCCGGGGGCCGTCGGCGACGATGACCTTGTAGCCGAAATCCTCCAGGATGATGCCTGCGGTCTCGGCCACGTCCGGCCGGTCGTCCACGACGAGGACCGTCTCGGTCCCGTTCGAGGATCTCGATGGCGGCCCGGGGGCCGTCGGCGACGATGACCTTGTAGCCGAAATCCTCCAGGATGATGCCTGCGGTCTCGGCCACGTCCGGCCGGTCGTCCACGACGAGGACCGTCTCGGTCCCGTGCCGGTCCGCGGCCCGCTGGGACGCCTTGCGCTCCTCCTCGATCTTCTGGTCGCTCGCCCGGAACAGCAGGCGCACGGTCGTGCCGTGCCCGACCTCGGAATAGATCTTCACCGAGCCGCCCGATTGCTCGGCGAAGCCGTAGACCATGGCGAGGCCGAGGCCGAGGCCGGTGCCCTTGCCCTCGCCCTTGGTGGTGAAGAACGGCTCCATCACGCGGCTCAGGATCTCGGGCGGCATGCCGCTCCCGGTATCGGTGACGGAGCCCACGACGTAGGCCCCGGGTCCGACCGTCTTGAACAGGGCGGCGTCCTCGTCCTCGACCAGGAGGTTCTCCGTCTTCACCGTGACGGTCCCGCCGCCCGGCATGGCATCGCGCGCGTTCAGCTTGACGTTGAGCAGCGCCACATCGGCCTGGGTCGGGTCGATGCGGGTGTTCCAGAGGTCGGGCAGCAGCTCCTGGCGCAGGGTGACGTGGTCGCCCAACGTGCGCTCGGCCATCTCGCTCATGCTGTGGACGAGACCGTTGAGGTTGAGGAGCCGGCCCTCCAGGCGCTGCTTGCGCGAGAAGGCGAAGAGCTGGTGGGTCAGCTTGGCGGCGCGCTCGGAGGCGTCGCGGACGGCTTCTCCGGCACGGCGCAGGCGCCCGACGTCGATGTCGGGATGGTCGATCAGCGCGAGCATGACCTCGTTGTGCCCGGAGATCACCTGCAGCAGGTTGTTGAAGTCGTGGGCGATGCCGCCGGTGAGCCGGCCCAGGCTCTCCATCTTCTGCGCCTGATGCAGGGATTCCTCCGCATCGCGCCGACGCGAGACGTCGCGCTGCGAGCCGAAGAAGTAGACGAGCTCGCCGGACCGGTTGAACACCGGGGAGACGAAGAGCGCGTTCCAGAACGAGGCGCCGTCCTTGCGGTAGTTGATGATCTCGGTCGAGAACTCGCGCTGCTCGCGGATGGCGAGGCGCAGGTCGGCGACGACCTCGCGGTCCGTTTCGGGTCCCTGGAGGAATCGGCAGTTCGTGCCGATCAGTTCGTCCCGGGTGTAGCCGGTCATACGCTCGAAGGCGCGGTTCACGAAGATGATCGGGTTGTCCGCCTGGTGCGGGTCCGTGACGATCATCGGCATCCACGTCGTCTCGACGGCCGCGAAGAAGATGTCGTGATGCTGATCGATGACGCCCGAGGGACCGCTGCCGCTGACAGCGGGCTTCGGGCCATGGGTCTTCGGCTTCTCGGGGGAAGTCGTCACGTCATGGCTCCGGTATTCGAGACACCGGGGGCGCCTTGAGCCATTCCGATCGGCCGACGACCTACGGGCTGCAAGCCGTGAAGGGCCACTGAACGAAAGTTGAACGGCCCACGGAGGGCGCGTGGTCACGGTCCCGCCGCAGGACCCGGCCGGGCGGACCGGGCAGCGCCCGATCCGGCGTGCCCCTGATGCACCGTCCGGCCTCGCTAGTGCGTACGTACCAGAAATCGCGAGCGTGGCCGGAACAGGATTGCGCACAACCCGTTTGTGCACCGTGACCGACGCGCCCCGGCCTCGGCCCCGGCCTCATCGGGTCCGGCCCGGCGCAGCATTCCTGCCGACAAAGACTGGAGAACATCATGGTCGATACCAATCGTGTGACGGGCGCCGCCAAGGAGATCGCCGGCAAGGCCCAGGGCGCTATCGGCGATCTGGTCGGATCGCGCGAGGATTCGGCGAAGGGGCGCCTGCGGGAAGTCCAGGGTTCGGCCGAGAACCTCTACGGCCAGGCCAAGGACGCCGTCCGCAACGTCGCCGACGAGGTCTCGGACTACGCCGAGGACGCCTACGACCAGGGCAAGCGCCAGTTGCACGATGTCCACGAGCGCTCGGTGGCGTGGCCCCACGCCTCGCTCCTCGTCGCCGGCCTCGTCGGCTTCGGCCTCGGCCTCCTCGTCAGCAAGCTCTGACGATCCCGTCCCGCATTTCCGACACCCGAACGATCCGGAGCATCCCGTGGCCGCCTCGCCCATCCTGTCCCCGACTCCCGCCGCCTCATCCGACGTCCGCACGGTCCTGCTCCATCAGGTGTCGTGGGGGGCGATCTTCGCCGGTGCGGTCACCGCCCTGGTGAGCCAGGTCATCCTCAACATGGTCGGCGTGGGCGTGGGCCTGTCCAGCGTCGGCGCCAGCGGCGCCGACAACCCGGCCGCCTCCACCCTCTCGCTGGGTGCCGGCCTCTGGTTCGTGGCCTCGGGCGTGGTCGCCGCGCTCGCCGGCGGCCTCATCGCCGGGCGCCTCTCGGGCAAGCCCGTCGCGGGCGCGGCCGGCCTGCACGGGCTGGTCTCCTGGGCGGTGACCACCCTGGTGGTGCTCTACCTCCTGACCTCGGCGGCCGGCGGCCTGATCGGGGGCGCCTTCTCGGGCGTGACCAGCACGCTGGGCGGCGCCGGCTCGCTGGTGGGCGGCACGGTGCAGACGGCCGCCCAGGCGGCCGCCCCCTCCCTGTCGAAGATCACCAACCCGCTGGACGGCATCGAGCAGACGGTGCGCCAGCAGGCGGCCGGCCAGGACCCGCAGGCGGCCAAGGACGCGGCCGTGGCCGCCATCCGGGCGCTGTTCACCGGTGATCCGGCCCAGAAGGCCGAGGCCGAGACCCGCGCGGCCGACGCGCTGGCCAAGGCGCAGGGCATCCCGGCCGACCAGGCCAAGGCGCAGATCCAAGATTACCGCAAGCAGTACGACGCGGCCGTGGCCAGCGCCAAGCAGAAGGCCGAGGCCGCCGCCCTGGCCACCAAGTCGGCGGCCACCCAGGGCGCCTTCTACGGCGCGCTGGCGCTGATCCTCGGCGCGCTCGCCGGCTTCCTCGGCGGCCGCCTCGGCGCCCCCAAGCCCCACACCCTCGTGGCCGGATACGACGCCCGCCGCGCCTGAACGGAGAGGGGCTGGCCTGACCGGCCGGCCCCATCGGTTCACCGCAGATCCAAGAACCGTCGGGTCGACATGGTCTCGTCGGACCCTGTCGACCGTCCGTTTCCCTACAGACCGCCACTGCCTCCGGATCCACCCCCGGCGCTGCCGGTGCCGCTCGCGCGCGACGGCTGGCCGGCATTTCCGCCCGCAGCGGAATTCGAGGTCGCGCTATCAGCGCCGGTCGCACCGCGCGAGAGGGTCCGTCCGCGGCGGCCGCCGGTGGTGTTCTGGCTGCTCGAGATCGCGACACCGCGTTTCTTGTGCCGCGAGCGGGCATCGGCCGTCGTGCCCATCTGCACGAGAACGAAGGAAGACAGGACCAGCACGCAGGTCGAGAGCGTCAGCGTTTTCATCGTCACTCCTGTGGTTGATGGAAAGAACTCAGGATCTGCGCCGAGTTTCCGTTCGCCCCGATGCTTTTGCGCCCTGGCCGGGGCCGGCCGTCATCGGCACGCGGTCACGGGAGGGCGCCCACGGGGAGGGGCGGCCTGGCGAACGGATTGCGGGTGACGTTCCGGGCGTGGCGATCCACACCGGGCGACCTGCGGCGATGCCTGCGGGGCGCCCTGCGCGAGCGCACGCCTCCGGGACACATCGACGTGGAGCGGATTCGAAAGCAAGGATCGGGATGCGGCCCCGAGGCTCCCGGGGCAAGGATGCGGTGACCGAGCCGATCCCGGCCGGAATCGGTCCCCGACGACGAAGGACATCCCCCATGCGGCGCGCCGAAGCGGAACCACGGCCCGGGGCCTCCGGCACGTCCGAGAGCGAGAGCGCGCAGCGATGGGCCGCGCTCGCGGCCCGGGACGCCGGGGCCGACGGCCTGTTCGTCTACGCGGTCCGCACCACCGGCGTGTATTGCCGTCCGAGCTGCCCGTCGCGGGCGGCCAAGCCGGACAACGTCACCTTCCACGCCACCTGCGCCGCCGCCGAGGCGGCGGGCTTCCGGCCCTGCCGGCGCTGCCGGCCCAACGAAGCCCCCATGGCCGAGCGGCAGGCGGCGGCGGTCGCCCGGGCCTGCCGCCTGATCGACGCGGCCGAGACCCTGCCGACCCTCGCGTCGCTCGCGGCGGCGGCGGGCTTGAGCGCCTTCCACTTCCACCGCGTCTTCCGGACGGTCACCGGCATCACGCCCAAGGCCTACGCGTCGGCCAGGCTCGCCGAGCGCGTCGCCCGGCGCCTGCCGGCGGCCGGGACTGTGACCGAGGCGGTGTTCGCGGCGGGCTACAACGCGTCGAGCCGGTTCTACGCCCAGGGCTCCGGGCGGCTCGGCATGACGCCGTCCGCCTACCGCAAGGGCGGCCCCGGCGTCGCGATCCGGTTCGCGGTGGCCGCCTGCTCCCTCGGCGCCATCCTGGTCGCGGCGACGCCGCGCGGAGTCTGCGCCATCCTCCTCGGCGACGATCCCGACGCCCTGGTGCGCGACCTCCAGGACCGCTTCCCGCGGGCCGACCTGTCACCCGGCGATGCGGCGTTCGACCTCTGGGTGGCCGCGGTCGTCGGCCTCGTCGAGGCGCCCGGGCGCGGGCTCGACCTGCCCCTCGACATCGGCGGCACCGCCTTCCAGCAGCGGGTCTGGGACGCGCTCCGCGCCGTTCCGATCGGCACCACGACGACCTATGCGGAGATCGCCCGGGCCATCGGTGCTCCCACGGCCATGCGCGCCGTGGCCCAGGCCTGCGGCGCCAACCGGCTGGCCGTCGTCGTCCCCTGCCACCGGGTGGTGCGCTCGGACGGGGCGCTGTCCGGCTATCGCTGGGGCGTCGCCCGCAAGCGCGCGCTGCTCGACCGCGAGGCGGCGCGGTGACGACGTCGCCGGAGCCGGGCAGGGCGATCGACCTGGCCCGGGTGCAACAGGTCACGACCACAGGATGTCGGCCTCGTCGTCGGCCGCGCTTCAAGGGTTACGAGCCGTACCGATGATCCAGGGTGGCGGCGGCGGGTCGTGTCCGGACGGCCCTCATCCTCCTCTCCCGCCGCGGCGTCATCCGCGCCCACTCCCGTGGTCGACACCGGCATGGCCGCCCTTCCTCCTCCTCGCCGCCCGGCCCCCGCGCGCCGGATCGGGTCCCTCGGGGCCGCGGCCGTGCTGCTGGGGTCGGCCGGCCTCCATGCCGAGGACATGACGGGCGTCGTCCTCGAGGAGCTCGTGGTCACGGCGGAGGGGCGCCCGGGACCGGCGCCCATGCCCTTCGGCGTCGCGGCGCCCCCAGGCTCGGGACCGAGCGTGATCGAGCAGCCCCTGGGCGCGGTCTTCACGCGGGTCGGACGCAGCGACACGATCGAGAACCGCCTGGCCACCAGCATCGGCTCGGTCCTGGCGAACAGTCCCGGCGTGACCGTGCGCCAAGGCACTGGCGGATGCGACGTGATGATCTCCATCCGGGGCAACAACGCCCGCTCCACCGGCGTCATCCGCAACATGGTCGTGCTGGAGGACGGCTTCCTCCTGACCCAGCCGGACGGCGCCTCGCGCTTCGACCTCGTCGACCCCCGCGCCTATGGCCGCATCGACGTGTTCCGCGGTCCGCGTTCGGCCCTGTTCGGCAACTACGCCACCGGCGGCGCGCTCGCCTTCCGCACCCGGACGGGCCGCGAGATCGACGGCCTCGAGATCGGCGGCGAATGGGCCTTCGCGCCGGGCTGGCACGGGACGCTGGCCTACGGCTTCGACGACAAGATCTACACGCGCTTCTCCGAAAGCCTGAGCGCCGGTGCCTTCACGGCCCGTTTCGACCGGGCCGGCAAGTCGATCCCGGGCGTGCCCGAGCACCAGCTCCTGGTGCGGGTCGGCTACGATCAGGGCGGCGGTCCCTTCCACGGGCTCGGCGCCTTCCTGGAGACCGTGGCCCAGGACGGCGTCTTCATCGACAACGGAAACCTCTGGAGGACGCCCGGCTATGCCATCCTCAACCCCAACATCCACTACGCGACGGAGCTGGCCGGCGGCTACGCCAAGCGCCTCAGCCTCTATCTGGAGGTCCGCAATCTCCTCGATGCGACCTACGTCGCCTCGGCACAGAACCTGACCAGCACCCTGAACCGGGCCACGGGCCTGGAGAACGGCGCGGCAATCCTCGCCGGTACGACCGGGTCGATCTTTTCGCCGGAGCCCCGCGCAACGTCGTCGGCGGGCTGAAGCTGTCGTTCTGATCGCGTCGGCGGTTGCGAAGCGGATGGCAGCAAGAATGCCCACGAAGCAGGCATTCCAGGAAGATGTCGGCGGGCACGGCCAGGTTTTCGCACGTCCCTGAGGCAGTCCGGCCGACCGCGACGACGGGCCGGAACGTCCCGACTATTCTTCCTGATGATTCTGGATGCAGGGCGGCTGCGCGTCCGGAAAGCGGAGACGCGACGACATCGCGGGCGGACGATCGCTCCCGGCCCGCGAGATCTGCGCGGCGGTTTGGCCGGCGGATTGCATTCACGGTTTCGTCAAGCCGTACGCAGCCCATGGAAACCCGTCCCCGCATGTTCGCTTCCGTCTCCCGCTGGTCGAAGTCCCGCCTTCTGGCCGCCACCCTGCTGTCCGGGGTGATGATGCCCGCCGCCCTCGCCCAGGGCGTGCTGAAGATCGGCATGACCGCCTCCGACATCCCGCTCACCACCGGCCAGGCCGACAATGGCGGCGAGGGCATGCGGTTCACGGGCTATACGGTCTATGACGGGCTCATCAACTGGGACCTCTCCTCCGCCACCAAGCCCTCCGTGCTGGTGCCGGGCCTCGCCACGAGCTGGACGGTCGACCCCGCCGACAACACCAAGTGGACCTTCAAGCTGCGCGAGGGAGTGACCTTCCACGACGGCTCGCCCTTCACCGCCGAGTCGGTGGTGTGGAACCTCGACAAGCTCCTGAAGAACGACGCGCCGCAATTCGACCCGCGCCAGTCGGCGCAAGGGCGCTCGCGCATCCCGGCCGTGGCGAGCTACCGCGCCGTCGATCCGACCACCCTCGAAGTCGTCACCAAGAACCCCGACGCGACGCTGCCCTATCAGATCGCCTGGATCATGATCTCGTCGCCCGCCCAGTGGGAGAAGGTCGGCCGGAGCTGGGACGCCTTCGCCAAGACGCCCTCGGGCACCGGCCCGTGGAAGCTGACCCTGTTCGCCCCGCGCGAGCGCGCCGAGATGGCGCCCAACAAGGCGTATTGGGACACGGCCCGGGTGCCGAAGCTCGACAAGCTCGTGCTCGTGCCGCTGCCCGAGGCCAATGCCCGCGTGGCGGCCCTGCGCTCCGGCCAGGTCGACTGGATCGAGGCGCCCCCGCCGGACGCGGTGGCCTCCCTCAAGGCCGCCGGGTTCGGCATCGTCACCAACGCCTACCCGCACAACTGGACCTGGCACCTCTCCCGCGCCGAGGGCTCGCCCTGGAACGACATCCGCGTGCGCAAGGCGGCCAACCTCGCGGTGGACCGCGAGGGCATGAAGGAGCTGCTCAACGGCCTAATGATTCCGGCCCAGGGCTTCATGCCGCCGGGCTCGGCCTGGTTCGGCAACCCGACCTTCAAGCCGACCTACGATCCGGAGGCCGCCAAGAAGCTCCTGGCCGAGGCCGGCTACGGGCCGAACAAGCCCATCGTCACCAAGATCCTGATCGCGCCCTCGGGCTCGGGGCAGATGCAGCCCCTGCCGATGAACGAGTTCATCCAGCAGAACCTCGCGGATGTCGGGATCAAGGTCGAGTTCGAGGTGGTCGAGTGGAACACGCTCATCAACCTGTGGCGCGCGGGCGCCAAGTCCGACATGTCGCGCAAGGCGACGGGGATGAACTTCTCCTACTTCATCCAGGACCCCTTCACGGGCTTCATCCGCCATCTCCAGTGCAATCTCGCGGCCCCGAACGGCACCAACTGGGGTCACTATTGCGACCCCGAGATGGACAAGCTCTTCGATCAGGTCCGCACCACCTTCGACCCGGCCGAGCAGACCAAGGTCCTGGAGAAGGTCCACGAGAAGTACGTCGACGACGCCCTGTTCCTGATGGTGGCCCACGACACCAACCCGCGCGCGATGAGCCCCAAGGTGAAGGGCTTCGTGCAGGCGCAGAACTGGTTCCAGGACTTCTCGCCGATCTCGATGGGCAAGTGATGGACATCCGGGTCGCCCTGGGGCGCAGGCCCGCCCCCTTCCGCGGGGGAGGGGCCTGGCCATGCTGAAATTCATCCTCCAGCGCCTGCTCACCGTGACGCCGGTGGCGCTCGGCGTGAGCGTCGTCTGCTTCATGCTGGTCCACCTCGCCCCCGGCGACCCCCTGAGCGCCGTGCTTCCGGTGGACGCCACGCAGGAGACCATCGACGCCATGCGGGCGGCCTACGGCTACGACAAGCCGCTGCCGGTGCAGTACGTGATCTGGCTCTGGCACGTGCTCCAGGGCGATCTCGGCATCTCCATCGCCACCGGCCGCCCGGTGGCGCAGGAGGTCGGCCGGGCGGTGGTCAACAGCCTGATCCTGGCCTTCGTGGCGACGCTGATCGGCTTCACCTTCGGCTGCCTGTTCGGCTTCGTGGCCGGCTACTTCCGCAACTCGATCCTCGACCGGCTCGCCTCGGCGGTGTCGGTCTTCGGGGTGAGCGTGCCGCATTACTGGCTCGGCATGGTGCTGGTCATCGTGTTCTCGGCCCAGCTCGGCTGGCTGCCGCCCACCGGCGCCGGACCGGACGGCTCGGGCAACTGGCGGCCCGACCTCGATCACCTGCGCTACATCATCCTGCCCGCGCTCACGATGTCGGTGATCCCCATGGGGGTGATCGCCCGCACCGTCCGGGCGCTGGTGGGCGACATCCTGGCCCAGGACTTCGTGGGTGCGCTCCGGGCCAAGGGCATGAGCGAGTTCGGCGTGTTCAAGCACGTGGTCAAGAACGCCGCCCCGACGGCGCTCGCCATCATGGGGCTGCAGCTCGGCTACCTGCTCGGCGGTTCGATCCTGATCGAGACGGTGTTCGCCTGGCCCGGCACCGGCTTCCTGCTCAACGCCGCGATCTTCCAGCGCGACCTGCCCCTGCTCCAGGGCTCGATCCTCGTCCTGGCGATGTTCTTCGTCGCCCTCAACCTCATCGTCGACGTCGTGCAGACGGCGCTCGACCCGCGCATCGAGAGGGGCTGATGGCACTCGCGACACAGGCCGGCGCGCCGGTCCTCGACATCGCAGGCGGCGCCGCCCCCGCGCCAGCCGCGCCCGACGCCTTCGTGCCGTCGCGCGGCTTCTGGGGGCAGGTCGGCCACAAGCTCCTGCGCGATCCCGTGGCGATGGCCGCGGCCTGCGTGATCCTCGCCATCGTGGCGATCGCACTGCTCTCGCCCTGGATCACGCCGATGGACCCCTATCGCGGCTCGATGCTGCGGCGCCTGAGGCCGATCGGCGACGCGACCTACCGCCTCGGCTCGGACGAGCTCGGCCGCGACATGCTGAGCCGCCTGATGATGGGCGGCCGCCTGTCCCTGTTCATCGGCGTCACCCCCGTCATCCTCGCCTTCGTCATCGGGTCCGGCATCGGCATCCTGGCCGGCTACGTCGGCGGCTGGGTCAACACCGTGCTGATGCGCACGGTGGACGTGTTCTTCGCGTTTCCCTCGGTCCTGCTCGCCATCGCGCTGTCGGGGGCGCTGGGCGCCGGCATCTTCAACTCCATCGTGTCGCTGACCTGCGTGTTCGTGCCCCAGATCGCCCGCGTGGCCGAGAGCGTGACCACCCAGATCCGTGCCCGCGACTACGTCGACGCGGCGCGTCTCTCTGGCGCCTCGACCCTGACGATCCTGCGGGTGCAGGTGCTCGGCAACGTGCTCGGGCCGATCTTCGTCTACGCCACCAGCCTCATCAGCGTGTCGATGATCCTGGCCTCGGGCCTGTCCTTCCTCGGACTCGGCGTGAAGCCCCCCGAGCCCGAATGGGGCCTGATGCTGAACACCCTGCGCACGGCGATCTACGTGAACCCGATGGTCGCGGCCCTGCCGGGGCTGGCCATCTTCGTCGTCTCGATCTCGTTCAACCTGTTCTCCGACGGCCTGCGGTCCGCCATGGAGGTGAAGGCATGAGCATGCCGATCGGCGCTCCCACCGTCCCGATCGCCCGCGACCGGGGCGGCCCGGCCCAGCCCCTCCTCACCGTCGACCGCCTCGTGAAGCACTTCCCCGTCAAGAAGGGCTTGGGCGGCACCAAGGCGGTGGTGCGGGCGGTGGACGGCGTCGACTTCGAGATCCTGAAGGGCGAGACCCTCGGGGTCGTCGGCGAGTCGGGCTGCGGCAAGTCCACCACCGCCCGGCTCATCATGGGGCTGATCCGGCACGATTCCGGCGATCTGCTGTTCGACGGCGAGCGCATCGGCGGCCGGGCGCTGCCCCTGCGCGACTTCCGGGCCCAGGCCCAGATGGTGTTCCAGGACAGCTACTCCTCCCTCAATCCGCGCATGACCATCGAGGGCTCCATCGCCTTCGGACCGCAGGTGCACGGGGTTCCGAAGCGCCAGGCCATCGAGCGCGCCCGCTCCCTGCTCGCCCGGGTGGGGCTGGAGCCCGCGCGTTTCGCCGCGCGCTATCCGCACGAGCTCTCCGGCGGCCAGCGCCAGCGCGTGAACATCGCTCGCGCGCTCGCGCTGGAACCCCGCCTCGTGGTGCTCGACGAGGCGGTCTCGGCGCTGGACAAGTCGGTGGAGGCGCAGGTGCTGAACCTGCTGATGGACCTCAAGCAGGAATTCAACCTCACCTACCTGTTCATCTCCCACGACCTCAACGTGGTGCGCTTCATCTGCGACCGGGTGGCGGTGATGTATCTCGGGCAGGTGGTCGAGATCGGCCCCGCCGACACGGTGCTGGCGAGCCCCGCCCACCCCTACACGGCCGCCCTCCTGTCCTCGATGCCCTCGATGGACCCGGATGCCCGGACGCAGGTGGCGCCGCTCGCCGGCGACCCGCCGAACCCGATCGACCCGCCCGCCGGCTGCCGCTTCCATCCCCGCTGCACCCTGGTTGAGCCCGTCTGCAGGGCCACGGTCCCGCCCCTCGACGCGCTCGATGCGCACCACCGCGTCGCCTGCCTCGCCCGCCAGCCGGGCTCGGGCCACGCGCTCGCCCCAGACCTGACGGTGGCCGCATGAGCGCATCCGAACCCGGCCCAGCGGTGGCGATCCGCGGCCTGACGGTGGTCTTCGGCGGCGTGGTCGAGGCCGTGGACGGGGTCGACCTCACCCTCGAGCGCGGCCAGGCCGTGGCGCTGATCGGCGAATCGGGCTCGGGCAAGAGCGTCACCCTGCGGGCGATCATGCGCCTGAACCCGGAGCGCCGGACGCGGATCGGCGGAGAGATCCGGGTCGGCGGCGCCGACGTGATGGCGATGTCGCCGAAAGCCCTGCGGGCCCTGCGCGGCCGGGCCGTGGCGATGATCTTCCAGGAACCGCTGCTCGCCCTCGACCCGGTCTACACCGTGGGCCGGCAGATCACCGAGGCGATCCGCCAGCACGAGCGCATCGGCGCGGCCGCGGCGCGCCAGCGCGCCCTGGCGCTGTTCGAGCGGGTCCGCATCCCGAGCCCGGAGCGGCGCCTCGACGCCTATCCGCACGAGATGTCGGGGGGCATGCGCCAGCGCGCGATGATCGCCCTGGCGCTGGCCTGCCGGCCGCAGGTCCTGCTCGCCGACGAGCCGACGACGGCGCTGGACGCCACCGTGCAGATCCAGATCCTGCTGCTCCTGCGCGAGCTGCAGGCCGAACTCGGCCTCTCGACGATCTTCGTCACCCACGACCTCGGCGCCGCCGTGGAAGTCGCCGACCGGATCGCGGTGATGTATGCCGGCCGCATCGTCGAGGAGGGCTCCGCCCGCGACGTGGTGCTCGATCCCCACCATCCCTACACGATCGGCCTGCTGCGCAGCCGCGCCGACGGCGCGCTCGCCAAGGGCACGCGCCTGAAGACGATTCCCGGCAGCCCGCCCGACCTCGCCAACCGCCCGCCGGGTTGCCCCTTCGCCCCGCGCTGCTTCCTCGCCGAGGAACGCTGCCGGGTCGAGGCGCCGCCCTCCGTGGCCGTGCAGCCCGGCCACCGGGCCGCCTGCTGGCGGACCGAGGCGGCCCACGCGGCGTTCCAGGGGGACCGGGCGCCGGTGCTGGCGGACGCGGCGGTGTAAACGCGAAGGCGTCGCGCGGATCAGCCCGGCTGTGCGATTCCCTTAGTCCACAGCATGGACAGGTAGAAAACGTGCCCGCCGATCAGGATGGCGCTCATGGGTAAGAGGGTCCGGAACGCCCGCGTCCCGTCGGGGTCCCTCCGGCACCGCACCAACATCGTCGCCATGGCGAAGAGGCCCACCCCCGGTCCGAAGCCGAGCGCGATCCATCTCGGCGCGGACCAGTTGGGACGTCCGTCGATGCCCCACTGCAGACGATCCAGGCCACCGAGATAACCGTTCGCCGCCCAGGACAGGCCGATCAGACACGCGGCCGTCGCCGCGGCGAGGAGGTAGGCACGCGTCATCGCGAGGGCGAGCTCCGGTCACGCAACGGTGCCGAAGCCTACAGCGAGCGGCTTTCCCGACCCTTACCCCAGCCGCAACCCGGCCTTCGCCTTGCGCCGTTGCAGATACAGGCTCGCCCCGAGGGCAAGCCCGATCACCGCCAGCGACATGCCGGTGGTGAGGGTGCCCAGCGCGTAGATCTCCGGCGTCGTGACGGTGGTGGTGAGGCCCTGCAGCTCCAGCGGCAGGGTGTTGCGGCCGCCGATGGCCTGGCTGGTGCGGGCGAGCTCGTCGAAGGACAGGGTGAAGCCGAACAGCGCAACGCCGACCAGCGACGGTCCGAGGATCGGCACCACCACGTGGCGCAGGGTCTGGGGTCCTGTGGCGCCGAGGTCGCGGGCGGCCTCCTCGTAGGCCGGATCGAACCGGTTGAAGACCGCGAACATGATGAGGAGGCCGAAGGGCAGGGTCCAGGTCAGGTGCGCGCCCAGCGCCGAGGTGTAGAGCCCCATCAGGGTGCCGTGCTCCTGCAGCCAGCCCCAGCCGGTCTCGGCGGCGGCCCACTTCACCGCCTCGTCGAGGAGACGGAATTCCAGGCCGATGCCGAGGGAGACCACGATGGAGGGCACGATCAGGCTCGCCACCGCGATGGTGAACAGCGCACTCTCGCCGCGGAAGCGCTTGCGGAAGGCCAACCCTGCGAAGAACGCGACGACGACGGTGAGCAGCATGACCACGAGGCCGAGGCGGAGCGAGCGCCACAGGGCGCCCCAGATGTCGACGATGCCGAGCCCGGCCCAGAGCTTGCCGAACCAGTGCGTCGAGACGCCGTTCATCGGGAAGGTGAGGCCGCCCTGCGGCCCCTGGAAGCTCAGCACCAGGATCGTCAGCGTCGGCCCGTACAGGAAGGCGACGAACAGGGCGAAGAACGCCGCCAGGGCGTAGAAGGCCGGGGAGCGGGGGCGGTCGCTCACGATCAGAGTTCCTTGCGCAGGTCGATGAGCCGGGTCATGGCCACGATCATCAGCATCACGGCGCCCAGCAGCACCACCGCGTTGGCGGCGGCTGCCGGCAGCTGCAGGGCCGACATCTGGACCTGGATGACCTTGCCGACCGAGGCGATCTGCTGGCCGCCCATCACGCCGACGGTGACGAAATCGCCCATCACGAGGGTGACCACGAAGATCGACCCGATGGCGATGCCGGGCTTGGCGAGGGGGACCACCACGTTCCAGAGCGTCTGCCAGCCGGTGGCCCCGGAATCATAGGCCGCCTCGATCAGCGAGCGGTCGATGCGCGCCATGCTGTTGAAGATCGGCACGATCATGAAGACGGTGTTGAGGTGCACGAAGGCGAGCACCACCGAGAAGTCGGAATAGAGCAGGCCCTCGATCGGCGCCCTGATCAGCCCCATTCCCATCAGGGTGTCGTTGACGAGGCCGTTGCGGCCGAGCAGCGGGATCCAGGAGATCATCCGGATCACGTTCGAGGTCCAGAACGGGATCGTGCAGACGAGGAACAGCGCCATCTGCATGGTCTTCGAGCGGACGTGGAAGGCGACGAAGTACGCCACCGTGAAGCCGATCAGCAGGGTGCAGGCCCAGGTCAGCGCACAGAACTTCAGGGTCGACAGGTAGGTCCGCACGGTGGTGCAGGCATCCGCGGTGTTGAGGCAGCCCTCGAACACGTCGATGTAGTTCTGCACCGTGAAGGACGGGATGATCTCGTACTCGTTGTACTCCCAGAAGCTGACGATCAGGGTCAGCGCCAGCGGCACCACGAAGAACACCAGGAACACGAGCGCCATCGGCGCCGCCTGGAGATAGGCGAGCGCCTGCCGGCGCCGGGTCTTGGCCGTGAGGCTGGCGGTGGAGGCTGCAGCGGCCGGACTTTTCGCGATCGTGGGGAGGGAGGAGAGGGCGGTGTCTGTCATGGCTCGACCCTCGTGACACGCGAAACCCTTCCCCCTCTGCGGGGGAGGGTGGCCCGCGCGTGCGCGCGGGTCGGGAGAGGGGAGCGCCCTGTCCGGAGAGGTCGCCCCCGCGCCCGGTCGCTCCGCGACCACCCTCTCCCGCCGAGGGGAGAGGGGCGTGCTGCGCCGCCGCTCACGCGGCGATGAACTCGTTCCACTTGCGGACCATGTAAGTGTTCTCGTCCATCACGGCGTTCCAGCAGGCGACGCTGCCCATGCGGGTCTCGAAGGAGCCGCCGTCGCGGGTGGCGCCGGCCTTCTCCAGCACGCTGCCGTCCGGCCCCTTGATGTCCTTCTCGGCGGGCTTGCCCTCCATCCAGTAGGCCCACTCGTAGGGCTCCATATGCGCCTTGGCGGTCTCCAGCACGGCCGAGTAGTAGCCCTGCCGGTTGAGGTAGGCCCCGGCCCATCCGGAGAGGAACCAGTTGATGAAGTCGTAGGCCGCATCGAGCTTGCGGCCCGTCAGGGTCTTGGGCAGGCCGAAGCCGGTGGCCCAGGCGCGGTAGCCCTCCTTGAGAGGCTGGTAGGTGCAGGCCACGCCCTGGCTGCGGACCTTGGTGACGGCGGGCGACCACATCGACTGGATCACCGTCTCGCCCGAGGCCATCAGGTTCACGGATTCGTTGAAGTCCTGCCAGAAGGCACGGAACTGGCCGGCGCGCTTGGCCTCGATCAGCAGCTTGATGGTGCGATCGATCTCGGCCTTCGTCATGTTGCCCTTGTCGGGATAGGTGTAGTCGCCCGTGGCCTCGATCACCATGGCGGCATCCATGATGCCGATCGATGGGATGTTGAGGATCGAGGCCTTGCCCTTGAATTCGGGGTTCAGGAGCTCTTTCCAGCTCGCGATCGGGCGCTTGATCAGGTCCGGGCGGATGCCGAGCGTGTCGGCGTTGTAGGTGGTCGGGATCAGGGTGATCCACTCGGTGGGCGAGCCCGCGAAGTTCTTCGAGTTCTGCCCCTCGAGATAGAAGACCTTCCTGGGCGCCGTGCCCTGGTCGCCGATCTTCTTTCCGGCCACTTCGCCCTTGGTGAAGACCGGGGTGATGTTGTCGGCCTGCTTGATCCGGCGGGCATCCATGCCCTGGATGTTGCCCGACGGGATGAGCTTCTTCAGGCTGAAGAACTCGGTGTCGAGGAGGTCGAAGGAATTCGGCTGGGTCACCACGCGCTTCGTCACCTCGTCGGTGACGACGGGGATGTACTCGATGGTGATCCCCAGATCCTCCTTCACCTTGCGGGCGATGTCTCCGGACTGGTTCACGGCGGTGCCGAGGTAGCGCAGGGTCACGGGCTCGGCGGCGATCACGTTGGGAAAGCCGGTGATCGGGCCGGCGCCGAGCGCCAGTCCGGTGGCACCCGCGCCCTGGAGCAGGGTGCGGCGGCTCAGCTTGATCGTGGTCGTCATGCAGGGTCCTCTGTGGAAACGAGATCGGGTCAGGCGCTCAGGCGATGGGCGGCGTCGGCGTCCCAGCCCAGCGGCACGGTCTGGCCGAGGGCCAGGGGATGACCCGCGTAGGCGCGGTCGTCGATCACCGCCGTGAGCGCGGTGGCGGCCTCGCCGCCGAGGCCGTCCGCCTCGAAGCCCACATGCACGCTGGTGCCCTGGTATTCCACGGAGACGACGCGGGCCGGCACCGCCTCCGGGCCGGCCTGCAGGCCGAGGCGCATGCGGTCGGCACGCACCGCCACCTCGGTCGCGTCAGGGAGCCGGATGATGTTGTGGCCGCCGATGAAGCGGGCGACGAAGGCGGTGGCGGGGCGCTCGAACACGGTGCGGGGGTCCGCCGCCTGCTCGATACGGCCTCCGTTCATCACCACCACGAGGTCGGAGAGCGCCATCGCCTCCTCCTGGCTGTGGGTGACGTGGATGAAGGTGATGCCGAGCTCGGCCTGGAGCCGCTTCAGCTCGGTCCGCATCCGCACCCGCAGGAACGGATCGAGGGCCGAGAGCGGCTCGTCGAGGAGCAGGACCTTGGGTCCGGTGACCAGCGCACGGGCGAGCGCCACGCGCTGCTGCTGGCCACCGGAGAGTTGCGCCGGCAAGCGCTCCGCCAGATGGGCCATCTGAACGAGGTCGAGCATCGCCAGCGCCTTGGCGCGGCGCTCGGCCTTCGCGATGCCCCGCATCTTCAGGCTGAAGGCGACGTTGTCGCGGCAATTGAGGTGGGGGAACAGGGCGTAGCTCTGGAACATCATCGCCGTGCCGCGCTCGGCCGGCGTGGCGTCGCCCACGGCGCGCGGGCCGATGACCACGTCGCCGGAGGTCACGGTCTCGTGCCCGCCGATCATCCGCAGGGTCGTGGTCTTGCCGCAGCCCGAGGGGCCGAGCAGGCAGCAATAGGCGCCCGAGCGCACCTTCAGATCGATGCCGTCCACCGCGGTCGTGCCGCCGTAGCGCTTGGTCAGGCGGATCAGCTCGACGTCCATGATGGTCTCCCCGCCCGATCTCCAGCAAGGGACGGGCTCCAGCAAGGGGCGGGCCAGACGCCCTTCGATGCCGCGGCGCGCTGTCCGCTCCCTTGCGAGGAGAGGGCTGCGGCCGGCCGGTTCAGGGCGCGTCCACGGCCCGATCGATCACGCGTCCGTGCCCGATCGCCCCCGTGACCCGGCCGTCCTCGGCGACGATCGTCCCCCGCGCGAGCGTCATCACCGGCCAGCCCGTCACCGCGAACCCTTCCCAGGGGGTGTAGTCCGCCCCGTGGTGGAGGTCGGCCTGCCGGATCGTCTCGCGGCGGTTCGGGTCCCACAGCGTCAGGTCGGCGTCGAAGCCGATCCCGATCGAGCCCTTTCGCGGATAGAGGCCGTAGAGCTTGGCGTGGTTGGTGGCGGTGAGCTCCACGAAGCGGTTGAGGGAGATGCGTCCCGCCGAGACGCCTTCCGAGAACAGGATGGGCAGGCGCGTCTCGATGCCCGGGATGCCGTTGGGCACCCAGCGGAAGGAGGTCCAGCCCTTCGGGTTCAGCTTGCCGGCCGGATCGTCGTAGCGGAACGGGCAATGATCGGAGGAGACCACGTCGAACAATCCGGTCTGGATCCCGCGCCAGATCGCGGCCTGGTTGGAAGCCTCCCGCGGCGGCGGCGAGCAGACGTACTTCGCCCCCGCCATCGGGTCGTCGGAGCCGAGGCCCTTCATGTGGTCGGCGGTCAGGGTCAGGTATTGCGGGCAGGTCTCGGCGTGGATCTTCAGGCCGCGCTGCCGACCCCAGGCGATCTGCTCCATGGCCTGCTCGCCGGAGACGTGGACGATGACGATCGGCAGGTCGACGAGCTCGGCGTGGCTGATCGCCCGGTGCGCCGCCTCGCGCTCGACCACCTGCGGCCGGGACAGGGCATGGCCGAAGGGGCGGGTCTCGCCGGCCTTCTCCAACCGCTCGGTCATGTAGCGGATGGCGTCGTAGCCCTCCGCATGGACCATGACGCGCGCGCCCTCGCGGCGCGCCAGGTCGAACACGTCGAGGATCTGGCGGTCGTTCAGGACGAGGTCGTCGTAGGTCATGAACACTTTGAACGAGGTGTAGCCCTCCGCGATCAGCGCAGGAAGTTCCTGGCCGAGCACGGCCGGCGTCGGGTCCGAGACGATGAGGTGGATGGCCACATCGATGTGGCACTGCCCCTCCGCCAGGGCGCGGTAGGCGTGGGTCGCCGCGCGCAGGGAGGCGCCGCGGGGCTGGAGCGCGAAGGGCATCACGCAGGTGTTGCCGCCGGCCGCCGCCGCACGGGTCGCGGAGGCGAAGTCGTCCGCCATGACGATGCCGGGACCGGATTCCTGGGCGATGTGGACGTGGCTGTCGATGCCGCCGGGCAGGACGAGGAGGCCGGAGGCGTCGATCGTGCGGGCCGCATCCGCGATCCGCGCGCCGATCGCCGCGATGCGCCCGCCGCGGATGCCGAGATCGGCGGGAAACGTGTCGGTGGCGGTGACCAGGGTGCCGCCCCGGATGGCGAGGTCGAAATCGGGCATGCCGCTCAGCTCCTCACGCGGGCGATGATCGCCACCGGGCCGCCGCCATCCGGCCCCTGGTGCTCGGCGCCGCCGGAGACGAACAGGTCGGTGCGCCCGATCGCGGCGGCGGCGACCCCGCCGACGAGGGCGCGGGCGTGCCGGGTGGCGTTGATGTCGCTGTCGTCGTTCATGATGTGGCGGCGTCCGCGGATCAGCCCGTCATGGGAGGGCTCGGCCTTGGCGAGCAGGGCCGCCACGCGTTCGGCGGCCTCCGGCTCCAGCTGCCCGGCCGCGGGCAGGCCGAGATCGGCCAGGGCCCCCTGGATCGCGGACAAGTCGATGCCGTCGCGCATGACGCGATGGGCGATGGCATGGGGGCCCGACCAGCCGCGGGCGTTGCCCAGCACGATGATCTCGTTGCGCATCAGCTCGATGCCCGCCGAGGCACTGGCGCGACCGGAATAGAGGTCCCGCCGCGCGCCGATGGCGGCATCCGCGAGGTCTTCGCCCGACACCTCGCCCAGCGCCTGGGCGATGCCGAGCGCCGAGGCGCCGCGCGACAGGCCCATGGAAGCGTAGGTGTCGTGGGTCGCCACGCCCTGGCCGCGCTCGGCGGCCTCCTGGATGCGCGCACTGGTGAGGAGCGGGCACTTCACCTGCACGAAGTGGACGTCCCCGGCCTCGTCGAGCCCGGCCCGGGCCATAGCCTCGGTGACCGCCGCCGCCGTCGCCCGCACCTGCGCCATGCGGCCGATCTCCTCGGGGCGGAAATCGGCGGTGAAGGCGGTGCCGACGGCGAGCGCCGTCGTGCCGGCCTCGTCGGGACTCTCGCGGCGCGCCAGCACGAGGAGGTGAGGGGAGAGGCCGCCCTCGGTGCCCCCCGACATGACCAGGGCGACCCGCGCGCCGACCGCCGCCGGCGTGCAGCCCATCGCGTCGGCCAGGGCGGTCTCCAGCGACATCACCGAGAGCTGGCGGGTGAAGTCGTTGACGCAGCCATTGCCTTCGGTCTTTCCGAAGATCGCCACGATCTCGTCCGCCGCGACGGTGCCGGCGGCGATGAGATCCATCACCCCCGAGACGTCGGCGGGATGCCGGGTCGGCACGCGGAAGACGAGGCATTGGGGCATGATGTGGTCGCGCCTGAGGGGAGAGGATGGGCCAAGCTAGGCCGAGCGGGCGCGGCGCGCGAGTGCTGGTTTGCGCAGGCGATGCGTCCGACAGGCAACCGCCGTCCGAGGCTGCCCAGCGCATCGGCAGGCTGCCGCAAACCTGAGCAAAAAATCCACAAAGACCACAAAATTCAAAATCTGGACGGATGCGCGTCGCCGGCCACGATGAATTCCGTCCGGACGAGATCGACGGGATCGTGCCTTCGGACGCGAAACGGGGCTGGATGTGCGCGATCCGCGCTCGTTCCCACGGGCGATCGGGGCTCGGAGACCGAATCCGCGAATGTGACTTCTGACGGATCCGACACACATGCTGAGAGTTCAACCCAGGTCAAAATTCGATACGAAGGTTGCATTACAACGCAAACGAGCATGGGATACGGGTTCCCGCATCCGCATTCCCGCGCGACCGCGGACCCGGATCGTCGTTATCATCCGATGAACCCTAAGACGGCCGTCGCGCATGCTGACAGATCATCGCCACCAGGAAATTCTGTCCCGCCTCCATGGGATGGGCCGGGTCGGCGTTGCGGACGTGGCCTTCTTCCTCAAGGTCTCGGAAGAAACCATCCGGCGCGACCTGAAGGTGCTCGAGGCACGGGGCCTTCTCCGGCGCATCCACGGGGGCGCGGTGCCGCCGCGTCTGGACCAGGAGCGGCCGCTGCAGGAGCGCGGCAAGCTGAATACCCGCGAGAAGGGACGGGTGGCGATTCTTGCGGAGGCCCTGATCCTGGACGGCATGTCGGTCTTCATCGACACCGGGACCACCACGCTGGCCCTGGCGCGGCGGCTCACCGGCCGCAACCTCACGATCACCACCAATTCGGTGGACGTGGCGCTGCATCTCGGCGGCGGGCCGGCGCGGATCAACCTGACGCCCGGCACCCTGCGCAGCAACGACAACGCGCTGGTGGGCTACGAGACCGTGGCCTATGCCCAGCGCTACTTCTTCGACCTCGTCCTCATGGGGATCGCCGCCTGCGATCTCGATCATGGCTGGATGGATTACGAGGAGCACGAATCGGTTCTTCGGCGAACCCTGAGGGAACAGTCGCGCCGCGCCGTCCTTCTCGCCGATTCCCACAAGTTCGGGCGCCAGGCCAATCTCTGCACCTTCGGCCTTGCCGAGAAACTGAGCATCGTCACGGACAAGCCGCCGCCGGAGGCGTTCCAAGATGCCTTCGCCCGGCATGAGATCGAGACCATCCATCCCTGATGCCGGCGCAGCGCGCTGCAGAGCGGACACGCTCGATCCGTCTGCTTGATCCTGCGCCGCTTCGGCGATGTCCCGCGCACCGGACCCTCGCGACCGCGGGAGAGTGGCCGGCCTCGAGGTCTCCGAGATGAGGCACGCGTCCCGGCGACCTGACCGGCCACGCCCGACGGGCCATCTGGCCAGGAACGGCATCGCTGTTATTAATCCCGCGGCTCAGCGGCAGGCCATCACGAAACATAGATACGAGAACGATTTATCATAATTTAATATCGCCCATCCATGAATTCGGAAGAGCCGCACTCACGCCGGATTTCGACGATGAACCTCCCAATCAAGACAGTCCTCATCGGCCTCTTCAGCTTCGTCGTCGCGATCTCGGCGGCGCAGGGCCTGATGACCTTCCTCAAGCTCCAGGATATCGGGACGACCACCGAAGCTCTGGTCACCAACAGCATGCCTTCGATCGATCAGGCCCACAAGATCAACCGCCTGGTGCTCAGGGTCAGAACCTCGCAGCTGCGCTATCTGACAGCTCCCAACAGCACCATCGAGCAGGCCGACTTCAAGCTCTCGCAAGATCTGCTCGAGGAGCGCAACAAGGCGATCGAGGATTATAAGCCGCTGATCAGCGGTCCGGAGGAAAAGGCAGCGTACGACAACCTGATCGCGAAGATGGCGAACCTGAAGGCCGATTGGGGAAAACTTCGTTCCTTGAAGGAAAGCAACAGGGACGAGGCGCTGGAATTCTTCCGTGAGGGAAACCACGCCAATTATCGGGCGGTCGCCGATGCGGCCAGCCGCTTGGTGGACATCAACGTGGCGGGGGGCCAGGCCGCCGGTGCGGTCATGCGCCGGCAGCAGGCGGAGGCCACCCATATCTCGCTCGTCATGCTCGCCATCGGCATCGTCACGGCCGTCGGCGCAATGATCTTCTCCTTCGTCGGCGTCGCCCGTCCGATCGAGCGCATGACCCGGGCCATGCAGCACATCTCGAGCGGCGACACGGAGACGACCGTTCCGTCCATGGGCCGGCGCGACGAGCTCGGTGCGATGGCCACCGCCGTGGAAGTCTTCCGGACCAACCTGATCCGCACCCGCCAGCTCGAGGAGGAAACCGTCGCGGCACGCGCGAGCGCCGAGGAGCAGCGCAAGATCGGCATGCGCCGGATGGCGGAAGATTTCGAGCAGGCCGTGGGCGGAATCATCGGCATGGTTTCCGCGTCGGCCACCGAACTCCAGGCCACGGCACAGACCATGACGGCGTCGGCGACCCAGACGGCTTCGCAATCCACCACGGTGGCGGCCGCGGCGGAAGAGGCTTCGGTCAACGTCAATACCGTGGCGGCGGCCGCCGAGGAACTCGGCTCGTCGGTGCAGGAGATCGGCCGTCAGGTTTCGAGCTCGGCCAATCTCGCTCAGTCCGCCGTATCGGAGGCCGACGCGACGGCTGGCCTGGTGCAGGAACTCAGCGGCGCCGTGAGCCGGATCGGCGACGTGGTGAGCCTGATCTCGACGATCGCCAGCCAGACCAACCTCCTGGCGCTCAACGCCACCATCGAGGCCGCGCGGGCCGGCGAGGCGGGCCGCGGCTTCGCCGTGGTCGCGGCGGAAGTGAAGGAACTCGCCAACCAGACGGCGCGGGCCACCGAGGAGATCTCCCAGCAGATCGGCCATATCCAGGGCGCCACCGGCCAGGCGGTCACGGCGATCGGTTCGATCACCGGACGCATCCGCGACATCAATGCCGTGGCGGCGGCGATCGCGGCCTCGGTCGAGCAGCAGGCCGCGGCGACGCAGGAAATCGTCCGCAACGTCTCGCAGGCCTCGATCGGCACCAACGAGGTGACGAGCAACATCTCCGGTGTGGCGAGCGCGGCCGAGGAGACAGGAGCCGCCGCGGGCCAGGTTCTTGCCGCCGCCGGCGAACTCTCGCGCCAGTCGGAGCATCTCGGCGGCGAAGTCCACCGCTTCCTCTCGACGGTGCGGGCCGCCTGATCGGCGCCCGCTCCGGCGGGGATGCCGCGGCGGCGGAGGGGTTCGGGTCGGCCCGGGACAGCGCGATCCGGGACCGCTCGGCCCGACGGCCGGCGTCCCCGCCGGTCCGCGCCCGGGTTCAGCCCGTTCCCTCGATCAGGCCACGGATGCGGGTGGCGAGGGCCTCGAGCGCGAAGGGCTTGACCAGCATCTGCATGCCGGGCGCGAGATGACCGTGGTTGAGGGCGGCGTTCTCGGCGTAGCCGGTGATGAAAAGCACCTTCAATCCGGGTCGCGACCCGAGCGCCGCCTCTGCCATCTGCCGGCCGTTCATGCCGCCGGGCAGGCCGACATCGGTGACGAGGAGGTCGATGCGCACGTCGGATTGCAGCACCTTGAGGCCCGAGGCACCGTCGGCCGCCTCGATCGCGGCATAGCCGAGATCCTCCAGCACCTCGGTGACGAGCATCCGCACCGTGGGCTCGTCGTCGACCACCAGCACCGTCTCGCCGACCTTCGCCCGGGCCGCCTCCGACAGGTCCGGCACCGCCTCCACCCCCACCGCCTCGCCCAGATGGCGCGGCAGGTAGATGCAGACCATCGTGCCCTCGCCGGGCTCGGAGTAGATCCGCACCTGGCCGCCCGACTGCTTGGCAAAGCCGTAGATCATCGACAGGCCGAGGCCGGTGCCTTCGCCCAGCGGCTTCGTGGTGAAGAACGGATCGAAGGCCTTGGCGACGACGTCCGGCGTCATGCCCGTCCCATTGTCCGAGACGCAGAGGGAGACGTACTGGCCGGGCTCCAGGTCGCGCTCGCGGGCGCCGCGCGGGTCGATCCAGCGATTGCCGGTCTCGACCACGATGCGTCCGCCGTCCGGCATGGCGTCGCGGGCGTTGATGCAGAGGTTGAGCAGGGCGTTCTCGAGCTGACTCGGATCGACGAGGGTCGGCCACAGGCCGGCCGCGCCCACCACCTCCACCGACACCGCAGGCCCCACCGTGCGGCGCACCAGCTCCTCCATGCCCTCGACGAGGCGGTTCACGTCGGTGGGCTTCGGGGCCAGGGTCTGGCGGCGCGAGAAGGCGAGGAGACGGTGCGTCAGGGCCGCGGCCCGGCGCGCCGCCCCCTGCGCGGCGCCGATGTAGCGCTCCAGGTCGCCGACCCGGCCCTGGAGCATCCGGGTCTGCATCAGCTCCAGCGAGCCGACGATGCCCGCCAGCATGTTGTTGAAGTCGTGGGCGAGGCCCCCGGTGAGCTGGCCCACCGCCTCCATCTTCTGGGACTGGCGCAGGGCCTCCTCGGCCCGCATCAGCTCGGCCGTGCGCTCGGCGACGCGCTGCTCCAGCGTCTCGTTGAGGCTGCGCAGCTGCTCGGTCACGCGCTCGCGTTCCGCCTCGCCGGCGCGGCGCTCCTCCACGTCGATGAGCACGCCGGGAAAGCGCAGCGGGGTGCCGTCGGGGCCGTGGTCGACCCGCCCGTTGGCCTCGAGCCAGTAGTAGCGACCGTCGGCGCGCCGGGTCCGGTACTGGTGGGCGTAGGCGCCGCCCCGGCGGATCGCGGCCTCGATCGCCTCGGCGAGGCCGGCGCGGTCGTCCGGATGCACCGTCTCGATGACCTGGGTGAGGCTGAGGCCCTCGCGTCCGGCGGCGGGATCGAGGCCGAAGCTGCGGGCGAAGGCCTCGTCGACGCTGAATCGGTCGGTCGGCAGGTCCCAGAGCCAGGTGCCGATGATCGCGCCGGCCGCCAGCGCGAGCTGCACCCGCTCGATGTTCTCCCGGGCCAGGGCCTCGCTGGCGCGCAGGGCATCCTCCGCCTGCCGGCGGGCCGAGATGTCCCGGAACAGCACCGAGACCTGGCGCCGGCTCGCCGGCTCGATCCGGGCGGCGGAGACCTCGATGTGGCGATCGGCCAGTGGGAACGCCCGCTCGAACCGGATCGACGTGCCCGTGCGCAGGACGCCGCCGTAGAGTTCGAGCCAGCCCTCGGCCTCGTCCGGCGCGAGGTCGCGCAGGGTGCGCCCGACGATGTCGGGGATGCCGGTATGGCGCTCGTAGCCGGCATTGGCTTCCACGTGGACGTAGTCGCTGCAGGGTCCATGCGGCCCGTCGAAGAACTCGATGATGCAGAAGCCGTCGTCGACGGCCTCGAAAAGGGCGCGGTAGCGCGCCTCGCTGGTGGCCAGGGCGTCGCGGGCGGAGCGCTGCTCGGTGACGTCGCGCGCGACGCCGGAGAACCGCAGCGGACGCCCCGCCTCGTCGCGCTCGATCTCGCCCCGACGGGCGATCCAGCGCAGCGCGCCGGTGTCCGGGCGGCGGATGCGGTACTCCACGTCCCGCGGCGGCTCGCCCAGGCGGCGGCTCTCGGCCGAGGAGACGAGGTGCGAATCGGCCGGGATGACCAGACGCTCGAAGGCCGAGGCCGGGTAGCTGGCGGCCTCGGGCAGGCCGTAGAGGCGGCAGAATTCCGGGGTCGGATGCAGGATGCCGTCGTCGATGCCCACGGAGAACACGCCGATGCCGCCGGCCTCCTGGGCGCGCCGCAGGCGCATCTCCGCGTTCTGCAGGGCGTCCCCGGCCCGGTGTTCCGCAGTGCGGTCGCTCACGACCTTCACGTAGCCGATATGGGTGCCGACGCTGTCCCGCAGGGGCATCATCTCGCCCGAGGCCCAGAACCGGGAGCCGTCGGCGCGCAGGTGCCAGCGCTCGTCATCGGCCCGGCCCCGCTCCAGGGCGAGGCGCATCTCGATCCCGGGCCGGTCGATCGCCCGATCCTCGTGGGTGAACAGGCGGGCGATGCCGCGGCCGCGGATGTCGGCCGCGGTCCAGCCGAAGATGCGCTCCGCCCCGGCGTTCCAGTCGGACACCACCCCGTCGCGGTCCGTCCCGATGATCGCGAAGCGTGTGGTGCTGTCGAGGATCGCCTGCCGGTGCGGCACCGGGTCGGGCGCGCGCCCCTCACCCTCCGCCGCGGCGTCCGGCAACCCGGCAGCCCGGCGCGCCTCGGCCCGCAGTCGCGCGGCTTCCCGCTCCAGGTCCTCGGCGCGGCGCAGGAGCGCGTCGGTCTCGGGCTGGCTCATGCCGCGACGTCCATCCTTCCGGGGTTCGATCAGGGGCAGCGGCCGGAGCGGCCGGTCTCGCCATGGGCGGTAGAGGGGCCGCCCGCCCGGGTCAAACGAAGGATGACGGTGGAACGCGACGCAGAACGGCGTCGGCCGGCCCCGCGGCGGCGGAACCGGCCCTCGATTCGAAGCGGGCGTGGCGCGCGCGTCACACGGACGATCACATCGGGTCGGGCGGGGCCTCGCCCTTGCCGACGAAGGGGATGCCCTCGATCGGGCATTCCTCGGTGCCGACGCTCTGGCGGGTGATGGCCCGCACGGCGTCGCGGGTGGCATCGGGGTCCTCGATCCAGCGACGGTAGAAGTCGTAGGGGCATTCCGAGAGGCCGTGCCGGTTCTCCTTCGAGGCGATCATGCCGGTATAGCCGCGGTGGAGCAGCTTGAAGAGGTGGTTCTCCGACTGCCCGTGGGCGCGGGAATCGCGGATCAGGAACTTCGACAAGGCTGCGTACTGGATGCCCATCTCCTCCTCGCCGCACTCGCCCAGGGTGCGGCCGTCGAAGCCGATCACCGCCGAATGGCCGAAATAGGTGTAGACCCCGTCGAAGCCGGCGGCGTTGGCCACCGCCACGTAGGTGTTGTTGGCGAACGCCATCGCCTTCGACATCAGGATCTGCTGTTCCTTGGCCGGATACATGTAGCCCTGGCAGCGGATGATGAGCTCGGCCCCCCGCATGGCGCAGTCGCGCCAGATCTCGGGGTAGTTGCCGTCGTCGCAGATGATGAGGCTGACCTTGAGGCCCTTGGGGCCGTCGGAGACGTAGGTCCGGTCGCCGGGGTACCAGCCCTCGATCGGCGTCCAGGGCATGATCTTGCGGTACTTCTGCACGATCTCGCCCTGGTCGTTCATCAGGATGAGGGTGTTGTAGGGCGCCTTGTTCGGGTGCTCCTCGTGGCGCTCGCCGGTGAGCGAGAACACGCCCCAGACCTTGGCCTTCCGGCAGGCGTCGGCGAAGATGTCGGTTTCCGACCCCGGGATCGTGGTGGCGGTCTCGTACATCTCGGCAGCGTCGTACATGATCCCGTGAGTCGAGTATTCGGGGAAGATGACGAGGTCCATGCCGGGCAGGCCGGACTTCATGCCCACGACCATGTCGGCGATCTTCTTCGCGTTCTCCAGCACCTCCGCCCGCGTGTGCAGGCGGGGCATCTTGTAGTTCACCACCGCGACGCCGACGCTGTCGGCGCTGGACGAGATGTCTCCGTGCATCATGGCGTGGGTGCTCCTTGGGGTTACGAACCCTCCCCCCTCAGCGGGGCAGGGTGCCTGCGGAGCAGGCGGGAGAGGGGCAGCACCGCCCCATTCGGAAAGCTCGGCGCCGCCCCGCTCCCGGTCGCTCCGCGACCACCCTCTCCCGCGAAGGGGAGAGGTTTTCACGTCGTCAGTGGCTGATCATCCAGGGCCGCGCGTTCGGGAAGCTCTTGGCGGCCGCGGGGCCGGACTTCGCCTTGGTCCCGCAGCATCCGCAGCCGGGGCCGTGCCCGGAGGACTTGCGGGGCGCGTGCTGGCTCCGCTCGTTCGTCGCGTGCGCCTTGCGCCGGCCCGCATCCATGGAGGCGAGGTTCGGCGCGGTGAGGAAGGCGCGGCCGCAGGACGTCCCGCAATCGGGGCAGTCGTGCGGATCGCGGAACTGCGCCATCGGGCGCAGCACGGTGAAGGGCCCGCAGGCGTCGCAAGCGTAATCATAGACCGGCATGCTCAGAGGTCCGGCGACAGCGGCATCTGGATCGAGCCGTCGAGGAACTTCGTCGGTCCGTCGGCACCGGGATTGATGTCGAAGTCGAAGATCTTCGTCGGGATCCAGAGGGTGGCGCAGGCGTTCGGGATGTCGACGACACCCGAGATGTGACCCTGGACCGGCGCGGTGCCGAGGATCGAGTAGGCCTGGGCGCCCGAGTAGCCGAACTTCTTCAGGTACTCGATCGCGTTGAGGCAGGCCTGGCGGTAGGCCACCGTCACGTCGAGGTAGTGCTGCTTGCCGTACTCGTCGACGGAAACGCCCTCGAAGATGAGATGATCGTCGAACTTCGGCGTGATCGGCGACGGCTTGAAGATCGGGTTCTTGATCCCGTACTTGGCCATGCCGTCCTTGATCAGGCTGACCTTGAGGTGGACCCAGCCCGCCATCTCGATTGCGCCGCAGAAGGTGATCTCGCCGTCGCCCTGGCTGAAATGCAGGTCGCCCATGGAGAGGCCCGCACCCGGCACGTAGACCGGGAAGTAGATCTTCGAGCCGCGCGACAGGTCCTTGATGTCGCAATTGCCGCCGTGCTCGCGCCCCGGCACCGTGCGGGCGCCCTCGGCTGCGGCCTTGTCGCGGCCCTCGCCCTTGAGCCGGCCCATATGGGCGGTGGGCGCGAAGGGAAGGGTGGCCAGCGCCGGCACCCGGTTGGGGTCGGTGTCGAACAGCGCCTTCTCGCGGGTGTTCCAGGTCTCCAGCATCTTCGGATCGGGCAGGCAGCCGATCAGGCCGGGATGGATCAGGCCGGGGAAGCGCACGCCGGGGATGTGGCGCGACTTGGTGAACATGCCCTCGAAGTCCCAGATCGACTTCTGGGCCTGGGGGAAGTGCTCGTCGAGGAAGCCGCCGCCGTTCTTCTTGGAAAAGAAGCCGTTGAAGCCCCACTGGCTCTCGGGCTTCGCGCCGATGTCGAGGAGGTCGACCACCAGGAGGTCGCCGGGCTCGGCGCCCTCGACGCCGATCGGCCCGGAGAGGAAGTGCACGATCGACAGGTCGATGTCGCGCACGTCGTCGGCCGAATCGTTGTTCTTGATGAAGCCGCCGGTCCAGTCGTAGGTCTCGACGATGAAGTCGTCGCCGGGCTTGACCATCGCCACCATGGGGATGTCGGGGTGCCAGCGATTGTGCACCATGTCGTTGTCGTAGGCCGATTGGGTCAGATCGACCTTGATCAGGGTCTCGGGCATGTTTCGCGCTCCTCTGGTGGGTGGGCAGCCGCTCGGGTCGCGTGTCCGGCGCTGCCCGGCCGCTCTCGTGAAAGCCTCAAGTGCCGCGCGTGCAGGAACGCGCTCTCCTCCCCCGTGCGGAGAGGAGCCGGAGGTGGGGGTGGTGCAGGATCGAGCGGCGCGTTGCCTCCTGCGCCACCCCCACCCCCAACCCCTCCCCGCGAGGGGGAGGGGAAAAGCGCCCCGCCTCAGACGGAGAGGAAGCGGGCGACCTGGGCCTCGTCGATGTCGGCGCGCAGGCTCTCGTGGACGATCGACCCGTTCTCGATCACCAGCACCCGGTCGGCGACATCGAGGGCGAAGCTCAGCACCTGCTCGGAGACGACGATGGAGAGGCCGCGCGCGTCGCGGATCTTCTTCAGGGTGCGGCCCATCTCGCGGATGATCGAGGGCTGGATGCCCTCGGTGGGCTCGTCGAGCAGGAGCACCTTCGGCCGGCTCGCCAGCGCCCGGGCGATGGCGAGTTGCTGCTGCTGGCCGCCCGAGAGGTTGCCGCCGCGCCGGCCCTTCATCTCCAGCAGGACCGGGAACATCGTGTAGAGCTCCTGCGGCACTCGGCGCTCGTTGGTCACGGTCAGCCCGGTCTCGATGTTCTCCTGCACGGTCATCGCCGAGAAGATCATCCGGCCCTGGGGCACGTAGGCGAGGCCCTTGGCGACGCGCTGGTGACTCTTGAGGCCGCCGACCTCGTCGCCGTCGACCCGGATCGAGCCGGACTTGACCGGCACGATGCCCATCAGGGTCTTCATCAGCGTGGTCTTGCCCATGCCGTTGCGGCCCATCACGGCGACGATCTCGCCGGGCGCCACCGCGATGTCGAGGCCGTGCAGCACCTCGCTCTGGCCGTAGGCCGCGTGCAGGTCGCTGATCGCCAGCATCGGCTGGAGGCCGGCCTGAACCGGCGGCACGGACGACGGGGCAGTCGTGGTCTGGAGCATGGCGCGATCCCGTCTGTGACGTCAGTGGCCGAGATAGACTTCGATGACCTTGGGGTCGTTCTTGACCCGCTCCATCGATCCCTCCGACAGGACCTTGCCCTGGTGCAGCACCGTGACCCGGTGGGCGATGTCCTCGACGAACTTCATGTCGTGCTCGATGACCAGCACCGAGCGGCCCTTGATGATCTCGTTGAGGAGTTCGGCGGTCTTGATGCGCTCGCCGACGCTCATGCCGGCCACCGGCTCGTCGAGCATGAGGAGTTCCGGGTCCTGGATCAGCAACATGCCGATCTCGAGCCATTGCTTCTGGCCGTGGCTGAGGAACTCGGCCCGTTCGAGGAGCTGGTCCTTCAGGAAGATCATGCTGGCGACCTCCTCGATCCGGTCGCGGACCTCGGCGTCGCGCTTGAAGGTGAGCGCCCCGAAGACCGAGCGGCCGCGCGGGAACGAGATCTCGAGGTTCTCGAACACCGTGAGGTCGTCGTAGATCGACGGCGTCTGGAACTTGCGGCCGACACCGGCGAGCACGATGGCGCTCTCGGAGAGCTTGGTCAGCTCCTGGCCCTTGTACTTGATCGAGCCGGAGCTGGCCTTGGTGCGCCCGCAGATGAGATCGAGCACCGTGGTCTTGCCGGCACCGTTGGGGCCGATGATGACGCGGATCTCGTTGGGGTCGACGTAGAACGAGACGTCGTTGACCGCCTTGAAGCCGTCGAAGGAGACGGTGAGGGATTCCACCGCCAGGAGGAAGTTCTTCTCGGCCGGATCGGCGCCGATGATGTGCGAGGGCAGGAGAGCGGCGTTCATCGGTGATCCTACTCGGCCGGGGTGCCGTGGGGCAGGGCGACGGCGGGGGCGGGCTCCAGGGCCTTCACGCGCCGGGTCAGGCGGGGCTCCACGTAGGTGCTGTAGATGCCCGCCAGGCCGTTCGGGAAGGCCAGCACCACGGCGATGAACAGGGCGCCGAGACCGAACAGCCAGAGTTCGGGGAAGCTTTCCGAGAAGCTGGTCTTGGCCCAGTTGACGAGGAGCGTGCCCCAGACGGCCCCGAACAGCGACAGGCGCCCGCCGACGGCGGCGTAGATCACCATCTCGATCGACGGCACGATACCGACGAAGGACGGGGACATGAACCCGACCTGGAGGGTGAACATCGCGCCCCCGATGGCGGCGAAGACGGCGGCGAGGCAGAACGCGAAGGTCTTGAAGCTCGCGACCTGGTAGCCCGAGAACCGAACCCGGTCCTCCTTGTCGCGCATGGCGAGCAGGATGCGCCCGAGCTTCGACTTCTTCACGGCCTGCGCGAACAGGATGCAGCCGACGAGCAGGCCCCCATTGACGAAGTAGAGGAGGTTGTGGGCGCTGTCGGTTCGGATGTCCCAGCCGTGGAGCGTGCGCAGGTCGGTGATGCCGTTGATGCCGCCGGTATAGCCCTGCTGGCCGACGATGAGGATCGTCAGGATCGCGGCGATGGCCTGGGTGATGATGGCGAAGTAGGTGCCGCCGACGCGCCGGCGGAACATCGCCGTGCCGATGACGAAGGCGAAGAACGCCGGCACCACGATCACGGCGATGATCGTGAAGGGCAGGCTGGCGAACGGCTTCCAGAACCAGGGCAGCTCGGTGATCTGGTTCCAGTCCATGAAGTCGGGGATGCCCGGCGTCGACTGGATCTTCGTGTTCTCGACGCTGGAGGCCTCCAGCTTGAGATACATCGCCATGAGGTAGCCGCCGAGGCCGAAGAACACGCCCTGGCCGAGGGACAGGATGCCGCCGAAGCCCCAGCAGATGACGAGGCCCAGCGCCACGAAGGAGTAGGTCAGGTACTTGCCGACGAGGTTGAGGCGGAAGGCGTCGAGCAGCATCGGCAGCACGACGAAGATCACCGCGACGAGGAGCGCGAGGCTCACCCATTCCATGGGCTTCATGAACGGGTTGTCGTTGACGACGGGGGTTTTGGAGCGGGTCATGTTCAGGCTCCTCAGCGCCGGACCTTGAGGGTGAAGAGGCCCTGGGGCCGCAGCATCAGGATGCCGACCACGGCCAGCAGCGTGATCACCTTCGCGGTGGAGCCCGAGAGGAAGAATTCGAGGGTCGACTGCGTCTGCGAGATCGAGAAGGCCGAGGCGATGGTGCCGAGCAGCGAGGCGGCGCCGCCGAAGACCACGATCAGGAAGGTGTCGACGATGTAGAGCTGGCCCGAGGTCGGCCCCGTGGAGCCCACCATGGTGAAGGCCGAGCCCGCGATGCCCGCGATGCCGCAGCCGAGGCCGAAGGTGAGGCGGTCGACCTTCTCGGTGTCGATGCCGACGGCACCGGCCATCGGGCGGTTCTGCACCACGGCGCGGACCTGGGCGCCGAAGCGCGAGCGGTACATCAGGATCGCGACGCCGAGGGTGATCAGGGTGGTGACGGCCATGACGAACATGCCGTTGATCGGGATCTCGATGGTGTCGGTGACCTGCACGGAGCCGATCAGCCAGGACGGCAGCTCCACGCCGACCTCGCGGGCGCCGAAGATCGAGCGGTAGGCCTGCTGCAGGATCAGCGAGAGGCCCCAGGTGGCCAGCAGCGTGTCGAGCGGACGCTTGTAGAGGTGGCGGATCAGCGCCCATTCCACCAGCATGCCCAGGGCGCCCGAGGCCAGGAAGGCCAGCGCCATCGCCACGAAGAAGTAGGCCGGGAACAGGGCGGGCAGGTGGGTCTGGAAGAAGCCCGAGCAGAGATAGGTCATGTAGGCGCCGAGGATCATGAACTCCCCGTGGGCCATGTTGATCACCCCCATCTGGCCGAAGATGATCGCCAGCCCGAGGGCCATCAGGACGTAGACCGAGAACAGGATCAGCCCGGCGAAGCCCTGCATCACGAAGATCGAGCTGAGATCCCCGAGCGAATAATCACCGAACATGGGTTCGTTCTCCGAAGGATGCCGCGCGGGTCGTGCAAGCATCGGGCCGATCCGGGCCGCAGACTTTCCCCTCCCCCTTGCGGGGAGGGGCCAGGGGTGGGGGTGGCTGGATGACCCTCCCGCTTCGGAGGCTCGCGGAGCCGCCTTCACCTCCAACTCCTCCTCGCAAGGGGGGAGGAGGGCGCGTCGCGATGGTCGTCGCGCGAGCCTACTGGTAGCCCTTGGGGAAGGGGTTCGGCTCGATCAGGTCGGGGCTCTCGTAGACCACCTCGAACTGGCCGGTCGGCAGCGCCTTGGCGACGCGGGTCTTCGACCAGAGGTGATGGTTCGGGTGGATCTTGACGTAGCCTTCCGGGGCTTCCTTGAACTCGATGCCGGGCGAGGCTGCCACCACCTTGTCGACGTCGAAGGAGCCGGCCTTCTCACAGGCCATCTTCCACAGGAAGGGGCCGAGATAGGCGGCCTGGGTCACGTCGCCGATGACGGTCTTCTCGCCCCACATCTTGTGGAAGGCGGCGACGAACTTCTCGTTGTTCGGGTTCTTCAGGGACTGGAAGTACTTCATGCAGGAATAGGCGCCGGCGATGTTGTCGCCGCCGATGCCGTCGACCTCGTCCTCGGTGACCGAGATCGTCAGCAGGGTCTGCTTCGAGAGGTCGATGCCGGCCGCCTTGAGCTGCTTGTAGAACGCCACGTTCGAGCCGCCGACGACGTCGGTGAAGATCACGTCCGGCTTGGTGAGCTTGAGCTTGTTGATCACCGAGTTGAACTGCGTGTGGCCGAGCGGGAAATATTCCTCGCCGACGACCTTGGTCTTGAGAACGTTCTCGATGTGCTTGCGGGCGATCTTGTTCGAAGTCCGCGGCCAGATGTAATCCGAGCCGATGAAGAAGAACGTCTTGGCCTTTTTCTCCTTCGTGACCCAGTTCAGCGATTCGAGGATCTGCTGCGTGGCCTCCTGGCCGGTGTAGAAGACGTTCTTGGACTGCTCCAGGCCCTCGTAGAAGGTCGGGTAGTACAGGAGACCGTTGTACTGCTCGAACACCGGCAGCGCGGCCTTGCGCGAGGCGGAGGTCCAGCAGCCCATCACGGCCGCGCAATGGTCGTTGACGAGAAGCTTCTTGGCCTTCTCGGCGAAGGTCGGCCAGTCGGAGGCGCCGTCCTCCTGGATGACCTTGATCTTGCGGCCGAGCACGCCGCCCATCTCGTTGATCTGCGAGATCGCGAGCTTCTCGGCCTGGATCGAACCGGTCTCGGAGATCGCCATCGTGCCGGTGGCCGAGTGCAGGATCCCCACCGTGACCTCGGTATCGGTCACCGCGAGGCCGGTGGTGTTCACCGCCGAGGTCGGCGGTGCCGCCGCGAAGCTCATGCGCGGCATCAAGGCGATCGCCGGAGCGCCGGCCAGACCCATGAGAAGCCTGCGCCGCAGCGCCGATTGCAGGCCGTTGCCCTTGTCCTCTGCCATCGTGCCCAAAACCCCTGATCCTCGTCGCACGGCCGGTCGGATGGCCGTGGATCGATGACGCAAAGGCTAGGCCGCGTCGTGTCGTGCGGCCTATACGCTGTTTTGCGTATGTCGGTGCCCGGCGCACTGGCCCATGCTGGCGAACTGCCCGCGAGTCCCGGGTCCGATCGCCGCGCCGCCCGCCGGACCGGGGCGCGCTTCGCCATGGCACCGCGATCGACGGGGCACGGTCCTTGCTAAGCTGGGGACGACGGAGCGCCGCGGTCTTGGACGCGCCGGGATGCCGCGCCAGACCCCGCGCCGCATGATACCGTCCGCGCCACACGATGACCGAACACCAGCGTATCCTGCCGATCCGGCGCGACTACAACCGCCTCGTGGCCGACGAGACGCTGGAAGACTATGCGCTACGCTTCACCGCCAAGAAGGCGCGGCGCTGGTCGGGCTTCCGGGTCGCCCAGACCGCCCTGGGCTCGCTCTCGTTCCTGGCCCTGGAGGCGATCGGCGGCACCCTGGTGCTCACCGTCGGCTTCACCAACACCCTGGCGGCCCTCCTCGTCGTCGGCGCGATCATCTTCGCCACCGCGACGCCGATCAGCCTCTACGCCGCCCGCTACGGCGTCGACATCGACCTCCTCACCCGGGGGGCCGGGTTCGGCTATATCGGCTCGACGGTGACCTCGCTGATCTATGCGAGCTTCACCTTCCTGTTCCTCGCCATCGAGGCGGCGATCATGGCGCTGGCCCTCGAGCTCTGCTTCGGGCTGCCGCCGAGCCTCGGCTACCTCGTCAGCGCGCTCGCGGTGATCCCGCTGGTGATCTACGGCATCGCGATGATCAGCCGCTTCCAGCTCTGGACGCAGCCGGTCTGGATCGTCCTCAACCTGCTACCCCTGGCCTGCATCGCCTGGGCCGGTGACGCGCCGGTCTCGGCCTGGCTCGGGCATCCGGGGGCGGACGGCATCGGCGGGTTCGACTGGCCCCGCTTCGGCGTCGCCTCCGGCATCCTCCTGGCGCTGCTGGCCCAGGTCGGCGAGCAGGTCGACTTCCTGCGCTTCGTGCCCGTGCGCGAGCCCGGCCGTGCCGGGCGCTGGTGGGCGGCGGTGCTGGGCGCCGGCGGCGGCTGGATCCTGCCCGGGATGCTCAAGATCCTGCTCGGCTCGTTCCTGGCCGTCCTCGCCCTCGCGCACGGCGTGCCCGCCGAGCATGCCGGGGAGCCGACGCGGATGTACGCGGTCGCCTTCGGCTACGTGGTGCCCTCGGGATTCGGCGCCGTCGCCCTGATGACGCTGTTCGTCGTGGTCTCGCAGCTCAAGATCAACGTCACCAACGCCTATGCGGGCTCCATCGCCTGGTCGAACTTCTTCTCGCGCCTGACCCACAGCCATCCGGGTCGCGTGGTCTGGCTCGTCTTCAACGTCGCCATCGCGCTCCTGCTGATGGAGCTCGGCATCGACAAGACCATCGTCAGCACCCTGTCGCTCTACGCCGTGGTGGTCTCGGCCTGGGTCGGGGCGCTGGCGGCGGATCTGGCCATCAACAAGCCCTTCGGCCTGTCGCCGCCCGGCATCGAGTTCAAGCGCGCCCACCTCTACGCGATCAACCCCGTCGGCACCGGCGCCATGGCGCTGGCGATCCTGACCGGGTTCGCGGCCCATGCGGGCTGGCTCGGCGGGCTCGCCGTGCCTTTCGCGCCGATGCTGGCGCTGGCCGTGGCCTGTCTCGGCGCACCCGCCATCGCCCTGGCCACCGGCGGGCGCTACTACCTCGCCCGCACCCCGCGGACGGATTGGCAGGGGGCGAGCGAGATCACCTGCCGGGTCTGCGAGCACCCGTTCGAGCCGGAGGACATGGCCCACTGCCCCGCCTATGCCGGGCCGATCTGCTCGCTCTGCTGTTCCCTGGACGCCCGCTGCGGCGATCTCTGCAAGCCGCACGGGCGCCTGGAGGCCCAGGCGCAGGACCTGCTCGCGCGCGTCGCCCCGGCCCGCACCGCCGCCTGGATCGGCGCGCCGCTGGGCCGCTACCTCGCCCTCATGCTCACCCTGGTGGCGGCGATCGGGCTGATCCTCGGCATCGTGCACGCGGGGGCGAGCGCCGAGCATCCCGAGCACCGCGAGGTGCTGGGCGCGGCGCTGACCAGCGTGTTCCTGATCCTCATCGTCATCCTGGGCATCGTCGCCTGGCTGTTCGTGCTGGCCCAGGAGAGCCGCCGGGTCGCCCTGGAGGAGACCGCCCGGCAGACCGGGCTCTACCAGGCCGAGATCGAGGCCCATAAGGTCACGGACGCCAAGCTGCAGCAGGCCAAGGAGATCGCGGAGGCCGCCAACCTCGCCAAGAGCCGCTACGTGGTCGGCATCAGCCATGAATTGCGCACCCCGCTGAACGCGGTGCTCGGCTACGCGCAACTGCTGGAGGGCGATCCCTCGATCCCGGCCCCGCGCCAGAACGGAATCCGGGTGATCCGGCGCTCGGCCCAGCACCTCTCCGGCCTGATCGACGGCCTCCTCGACATCTCCCGGATGGAGGCCGGGCGCCTCCAGATCCACCGCAACGAGGTCCGGCTCGCCGACTTCCTGGACCAGATCGTCGACATGATCCGCCTCCAGGCGCAGGGCGCCGCCCTGGCGTTCCGCTTCACCCGGCCCGAGACCCTGCCGGCGGTGGTCGCGACCGACGAGAAGCGCCTGCGCCAGATCCTGCTCAACCTCCTGTCGAACGCGATCAAGTTCACGCCCAGTGGCACGGTGACCCTGGACCTGACCTACCGCAGCCAGATCGCGGTGTTCACGATCAGCGACACCGGCCTCGGCATCCGCCCGGACGATCTGGAGCGCATCTTCGAGCCGTTCGAGCGCGGCTCGCTCGCCGCGGCCCGGTCGACCCCCGGCACCGGCCTCGGCCTCACCATCGCGCACCTGCTGGCCCAGGTGATGGGCGGCGAGATCACGGTGGAGAGCGAGGTCGGGCGCGGCACGCGCTTTCGCGTCCGCCTGATGCTCGCCTCGGTGGCGCGCCCGAAGCCCGTGCTGGCGCAGGCCAGCGCCCCGGCCCGGAGCTATACGGGCGCGCGGCGCACTATCCTGGTCGCCGACGACGATGCCGCCCATCGCGGCCTGATGCGCGACATCCTCGAGCCCCTCGGCCTCGTGGTGCTTGAGGCCGGCGACGGCCCGGCCTGCCTGGCGTTGGCCGCGACGTGCCCGCCGGACCTGTTCCTCCTCGACATCGCCATGCCGGGCATGAGCGGCTGGGTGCTGGCGAAGGCCCTGCGGGAGGCCGGCCACACCGCCCGCATCGCCATGATGTCGGCCAACGTGCACGAGATCAGCCCGTCGCGCGGCAGCGACGCCCCCCACGACGCGATCATCGCCAAGCCCTTCGACCTGCGCGACTTCCTCGAATGCGTCACCGGCCTCCTGGGGCTCGACTGGACGGCGGCGGAGGCCCCCGCGCCGCCGACCTCCGGATCGGGCTCGCCCGTACCCGATTCGCCGGACCCGCTCCCGGAGCACCTCGCCGACCTCCTGCGCCTCGTGCGCATCGGCCACGTCCGCGGGATCGAGGCGAAGCTCGCCGAGATGGCGGATGGCCCCGCGGCGCCGACGGCCTTCATCGCCCAGATGCGCGAACTCACCGCGGCCTTCGACCTGCGCCGCGCCCGGGCGGTGATCGAGGGATTGCTGGAGCCGGCCGCCAATGGCTGAGGCGCAGCGCGACACCGTGCTCGTGGTCGACGATTCCCCCGAGACCCTGAGCTTTCTCACCGAGGCGATCGAGCGCTCGGGCGCCACCGTCCTGGTGGCGGTGGCCGGCGACCTCGCCCTGGCCCTGGTCGACGAGATCACCCCGGACGTGATCCTGCTCGACGCGATGATGCCGGGCATGGACGGTTTCGAGACCTGCCGCCGCCTGAAGGCCAAGGGCCACCTCGCCCATGTCCCCGTCATCTTCATGACCGGGCTGTCGGAGACCGAGCACATCGTGAAGGGCCTGGAGGCGGGAGGCGTCGACTACGTCACGAAGCCGATCGCGCCGGACGAGATCCTGGCCCGCATCCGGGTCCACCTCGCGGGTGCCCGTGCGGCCCAGAGCGCCCGGGCCGCCCTCGACACCACCGGCCGCACCCTGTTCGCGGTGGACCGCGACGGCGCCGTCCTGTGGGGCACGCCCCAGGCCGCCCGCCTGCTCGGCGGCTTCACCGAGCCCGGCGCCCCCTTGAGCCTGCCGCCGCAGGGCGCCGCCTGGCTGCGGACCTGTCTGACCGGCACCGGCGCGCCGGCCCTGACGCTCGCCGACCGCGCGGGCACGGCCTATGCCCTGAGCTTCATCGGCGGCACCGGCGACGAGATCCTGCTGCGCCTGTCGCGGGACGGCACGGAGGCGGGGCTGGAGCGCCTGCGCCAGCGCCTGCGCGTCACCGGCCGCGAGGCGGAGGTGCTGCTCTGGCTCTCGCGCGGCAAGTCGAGCCGCGACATCGGCGAGATCCTGGGGCTCAGTCCCCGCACGGTGACGAAGCACCTGGAGGGCATCTACGAGAAACTCGGCGTCGAGAACCGCACCGCCGCGTCCGTCATCGCCGCCCGCCACCTGCAGGACCTCGACTGAGGCGGCGCCCGGGCGAAGCATCGATCCGCCCGCCGTCGGATCGGGGTCTGGCGTGCGATGCCCTCTCGACCGGGCGCAGCCCCCGCACCGCCCCGGAACCAGGCGCGGAAAAATCCCGCCTGCCCCCTCGCTTTGGGGATGCGGCACCCGATCTATCCAGACAGGTCACGGTTGGGAGCTTCGCGATGAACTGGATGACGTGGTTGGTCGGCCGCTGCGTGGATCTCACCGAGCGCGTCGTGCCCGGCCTCGACCGGCGCGAAGCCGGACGGGCCGGGACGCCGCCGGCCCTGCGCGGCCGGGTTCGGGGCTCGGCCTCCGAACCCTCGATGATGCAGCCCGGGGCCGCGCATCGGCCGGATTGAAGGGGCGCGCCGCGCGCGATCCGCCGGTCAGGCGAGGGCGCGGGCCGCGGCGCCCACCTTGCGCACAGAGGCATCGACGTCGATCGCGGCCGCGGCGATCCCGTCCATGTTCTGGCTCACGACCTCGACGCTCCGGGCCGCGGTCTGCATGTTGACGGACATGTCGCGGGTCACCGCGGCCTGCTCGGTCACCGCCGACGAGACGCTGAGCGAGATCTCGCTGAGATGGCCGATCGTCCGGGCGATGGCTTCGATCGCGCTGACCGCCTGATTGGTGGAATTCTGCACCGCCGCGATCTGCGTCCCGATCTCCTCGGTGGCCCGGGAGGACTGGTTGGCCAGGGCCTTCACCTCCGCGGCGACGACCGCGAAGCCGCGCCCCGCCTCGCCGGCCCGGGCCGCCTCGATGGTGGCGTTCAACGCCAGCAGGTTGGTCTGGTCGGCGATCGAGCGGATGACCGAGATCACCTCGCCGATCTTGTCGGCCGCCGAGGTCAGGCCCGCGACGATGCCGGAGGCCTCCTCGGCCCGGACCACCGCCTCGTCGGAGGAGGCCTTCGCCTCGACGGCGTGACGGCTCAACTCTTCGATCGACGCCGAGAATTCCTCGGCGCCGGCCGCCACCGCCTGCACGTTGCCGGAGGTCTGGGCCGCCGCCTGCGCCGTGAGCGTGGCCTGATGGCTGACGTCGGAGATGGACCCCGTGATCAGGCCGAGATCCTGGTCGATCACCTGCTGACCCTGGAGCCGCCGAAGGCGGTCGGCCACCTGGGCGGTGACGTCGCTGGCGAACTTCACCACGGCGAGCACCCGCCCGTCTGCGCCCAGCACAGGATTGTAGGCGCCGTAGATCCACACCTCGCGGCCGCCCTTCGCCATGCGACGGAACTCGCCGGCCTGATAGGCGCCACCCGCCAGCGCCGTCCAGAACGCCGCATAGGCGGGCGTATTCCGGTCTTCCGACGCCACGAACTGGCTGTGGTGGCGTCCCTGGATCTCTTCGAGGCGGTAGCCGAGGGTGTCGAGGAAGTTCTGGTTGGCGTCGGTGACGATGCCGTCCGGCGTGAAGTGGATCACCGCCTGCGAGCGGTTGATCGCCGCGATCTGCCCCGAATAGGCCGCGTTCCGTTCGGTCTGGGCCGTGATGTCGGTGGCGAACTTGACCACCTTGATCGGCTGTCCGCGCCGGTCGAAGATCGGGTTGTAGCTCGCCTGGATCCAGATCCGGCGCCCGTCCTTTGTGACCCGGCAGAAGTCTCGCGCCTGGAACTGGCCGCGGCGCAGGCAGTCCCAGAACTGCCGGTAGGCGGGCGACTCACGCTCCTCGGGCGGAACGAACTGGCTGTGAGGCCGGCCCCGAACCTCGTCGAAGGTGTAGCCGACGAGGTCGAGGAAGATCTGGTTCGCATCCTGGATCGTTCCGTCCATACCGAATTCGATCCGCCCCTGTGATCGATCGAGAGCGTCCAGTGTCGCGCGAAGGCCAGCCCCTAACATTGACATCCTCATGCCTGAAGCCGACGGCCGGTCGCCAGCCCGTGAGGGCCGGCTTAGATGTTGCATTTGATAAATACAAAACATCAACTTCGGCTCAACGGCACAATTCATCCACTGAGTTTGTTAAAAAAGAACCAATCAGTCTCAACTCTTCGTCGCAACTATCACAAAATCGTGAGCGAACAGTCCGCGGCGCTGGCCCGATTTCGAGGGCCGCCGGGGAGACCAGGAGCACACGCGCCGGGATTTCGAACTCCGTTCACGCGTCGCACGGCCCATGAACCTTGGCCGGTGCCTCGTGCGTTGGGCCGTCGATGATCGCTCGCGCCGCATGGCGCTCCGATCGTTGCGAGACCGAGGGTTCCGATGCCGAATGTGCCGATGACGCGACGCCTGTCCGATCAACCGACGATCCCGAATCCGATGTTTCCGCGCATCGAATCACGCCCCGGGCAGCGGGCGCTGACCCTCGCGGCCGCCCTGATGGGCGCCGTCCTCCTGCCCGGACTCGTTCTGGCGCAGGGCGCCCCCGCCGCGCCGACCGCGACCCTCACCAAGGTGGCGAGCTTCGACCATCAGGTCACCGGCGTCACCGTCTCCAGGGATGGGCGCATCTTCGTCAACTTTCCCCGCTGGACCGAGGACACCGAGGTCTCGGTGGCCGAACTGAAGGACGGCACGCTGATGCCGTTCCCGGATGCGGCCTGGAACGCCTGGCGCAACGCCCGCAAGGACGAGATCGCGGCCAAGGACCACTGGGTCTGCGTGCAGAGCGTCGTGGCCGGCCCGAACGGCAATCTCTGGGTGCTCGATCCCGCCGCCCCCGCCATGGGAGCCCTGGTGCCAGAGGGTCCCAAGCTCGTCGAGATCGACCTGAAGACCAACCAGCCCGCGCGCACCATCGCCTTCGACGAGAGCGTGGCGCCGCAGGGCTCGTACCTCAACGACGTGCGCTTCTCCCCCGACGGCAAGACCGCCTACCTCACCGATTCCGGCGCGAAGGGCGCCCTGGTGGTGGTCGACCTCGACGGCGGCCGCGCCCACCGGGTGCTCGACGGCGATCCGTCCACGCAACCGGACAGGAGCGTCACCGTGACGTATGACGGCAAGCCCCTGCGCAGGCCGGACGGCCGCGGCGTCGAGTTCGCCGCCGACGGCATCGCCCTCTCCCCGGACGGCAAGACGCTGTACTGGCAGGCGATCAAGGGCAAGACGCTCTACAGCCTGCCCACCGAGACGCTCGCGGGGAGCATCACCACCGCGCTGATGCCGACGGCGCTCGCCGACAAGAGCGTGGCGGGCCGCATCGACACCGTGGGCGAGAATGGGCCGGCCGACGGCCTGATCATCTCCCGCAAGGACGGCCGGATGTACGTGACCTCGCCGCAGGACGATTCGATCAAGGTCCGCGACTTCTCGGCCAAGGGGAATGCGCTGAGCACCGTGGTGCAGGACAAGCGCCTGCGCTGGCCCGACACCTTCGCCGAGGGTCCCGACGGGACGCTCTACGTCACGACCTCGCACATCCAGGATTCGGCCTTCTACAAGCCCGGTGCACCCGCGGCCCTGCCGACGGAGCTGTGGAGCTTCAAGCCGGGTGCGACGGACGCCACGGGCTCGACCGCGCCGCCCCCCGCCGCCCGCTGAACCGCTTTGCGCCACCCCGACCGGGGCGGCGCACCCTTCCACGCCTGACGCCGATCGAGGATCGATGCCGACGATACGACGACGCGCATGGCTCGCCGGCGCGGGCGCAGGCCTCGCCCTGCGGGGATGGCCGGCCGAAGCGACTCCGATCGTCCGGGTCGACGATCCGCGGCTCCGCGACGTGGTCGATCCCGGCGCTCCGCTGCGCACGCTCTACGCCGGCGGGCGCTGGTGCGAGGGCCTGTGCTACGCGCCCGGCCTCGGGGGGCTGATCGTCAGCGACGTCCGGGCGAACCGGATGATCCGGATCGCAGACGACGGCGGCTCACGCGTGTTCCGCGATCCCTCGAACAACGCCAACGGCAACACCCTTGACGCCGAGGGCCGCCTCGTCACCTGCGAGCATCGCGGGCGTCGCGTGGTGCGGCGCGAGCCGGATGGCCGCCTCACGGTGCTGGCCGACGCCTTCGAGGGCCGCCCCCTGAATTCACCCAACGACGCCGCCCTGGCGCCGGACGGCGCGATCTGGTTCACCGACCCCGTCTTCGGCATCACCATGCCGGACGAAGGCCTGATGGCGACGCCGGCGCAGGCCGCCCGGCGGGTCTACCGCATCGATCCGTCGGGCCGGGTCGAGGCCATGACCGACGCCGTCGGCCAGCCCAACGGCATCGCCTTCAGCCCGGACGGCGCCCGCCTCTACGTCAGCGACACCAGCGCGGCCCTGAAGAACCCGGAGGGCGCCCGCACCATCCTGGCCTTCCCGGTGATGGATGGCCGCAGGCTCGGCGCGCCGAAACCCTTCGTCACCGTCGAAGCCGGCGTGCCGGACGGCCTCGCGGTGGATGCCGAGGGCCGGGTCTACGCCGCCTGCTTCGACGGCGCACGGATCTACGCGCCCGACGGCACGCCCCTCGGCCGCATCGCCACCGCGACCGACGCCGCCAACGTCGCCTTCGGAGGCCCGGACGGACGGCGCCTCTTCATCGGCGCGGGCGCGAACGTCCTCGCCATCGACCTCAAGGTGCGCGGCTCCGCCCGAGGCTGACCCGCCACGCCCCATGTCCCGCTCGACCGGATCTCGCCATGACGCTCGCTCGCCGTGACCTCCTCGCTGCCGGCTTCGCCGGTGCCGGCCTTACCGGCGCGGCTGCCCTCACTCTCCCGGGGGAGGCCCTGGCCGCGTCGCCGCCGGAGGTCGCCACAAGCCGGGCGGCGGGCGGGCTCGAACTCGCCTTCACGGCGAACGCGCCCTCGACGCCCACCGGCCTCGCCATCTCGGCCAGCGGCCGGCGCTTCGTGATGATGCCGCGCTTCAATGCCAAGGTGCCCTACACCCTGGGCGAGGTGCTGGCGGACGGCGAGGTCCGACCCTATCCCGACTTGGCGACGAACCAACCCGATCCCGAGCAGCCGCAGGCGCACCTGTTCCACGTGCCCAACGGCGTCTTCGACCGGGATGATACCCTGTGGTGCCTCGATGCCGGGCTGCCGGACGGCTCCGGCCCGCCGGTGAAGGGCGGGCCTAAGCTGGTGCAGATCCATCTCGCCGACAACCGCATCCGGCGCGTGGTGCCGTTGGAGGCCGGCATCACCCCGACCTCGTCCCTCAACGACCTGCGGGTGGACATCCGCGACGGGTATGCCCGCGCCTACGTCACCGATCAGGGCCAGGACGGGGAGGGCGCCATCCTGGCCGTCGACCTCGCCAGTGGCCGGGTGGTGCGGCGCCTCGCCGGCCATGCCAGCACCAAGTCGCAGAAGGGCCTCCTCAAGATCGTCGAGGACCGCCCCGTGATGCAGCGGAAGGGGGAGGGGCCGCCGCGCCCGGTCCAGGGCGGCGCCAACGGCATCGCGCTGAGCCCCGATGGACGGCGCCTGTACTACGCGCCCCTGATCGGGCGCCGCCTCTACGCTGTGGAGACCGCGGCGCTCCTCGACCCAGAGGCCAGCGACGCGGCGGTGGCGGCCGGCGTCACGGATCTCGGTGAGAAGGGCATGACCGGCGGCCTCGCCACCGATTCGAAGGACCGGGTCTACCTCGCCATGCAGGAGTTCAATGCCATCGGCCGGCGCGACCCCGACGGCACCGTGGCGATCATCGCCTCCGACCCCCGCCTGATCTGGGCCGACACGTTCTGGATCACCCCGGACCGCTGGCTGCACGTCTCGTCCGCCCAGGTGAACCGCCGCCCGGAATACAACGGCGGCGAGGACCTGCAGACGCCGCCCTACGCCATCCTGCGGATTCGGATCGACGCCGATCCGGCGTGAGGCGCGCGCATCCTCCGCCCGGGGCACGGTCGAACCGTTCCCCGGGATCACGCCCGACGGTTGCAATGCAACCTTAAGCCTCGGTGCTTATGATTGCCGCGTGTGGGCCGGATCGGGGCGAGGCATGCCGCAGCGAAGGACGACGATCGACGCCATCCGCGGCCTGTGCCTGATCAACATCTTCGTGAACCATATCCAGGACGGCGCCATCGCAGCCGTCTCGCCGTCCCGGCTGGGATTCTCCGACAGCGCCGACATCTTCGTCCTGCTCAGCGGAATCTCCGTCGCCCTCGCGGGAGGTCAGGCGTCGCGACGCCGGGTCCCGGAGATCGTCGCCCATCTCTGGCGGCGGGCCGTCCGGATCTACGCCTTCGACCTCGTCATCATCCTGTCGACGCTCGGCATCCTGGCGGCCATCCTAGCCCTGCGCGGCGTCGCGGGCGTGCATGCGGAGGAAACCGGCCTGCTGCGGGACCATGGCTTCCCGAGCGTGTTCAGCCACGCCGTGAGCCTGCGCCAGACGGTGGGCTATTCCGGCGTCCTGCGCCTCTACGTCGCCCTGATGCTGGTCGCGCCCCTCCTCCTGCGCCTCGCCGGATGGCGGTTCTGGGCGCCCCTGCCGCCGGCGCTGCTCGTCTGGCTCGCGGCCGGTCACTTCGACCTGGTGGTGACCAACAGCCTCACGGGCATGCCCTTCGCCCTGACGATCCTGCCCTGGATTCTCGTGTTCTCCATCGGGATCGCGATCGGCCAGGGCATGGTCGGCGGCGTCGCCCTACCGCGGAGCCGGTGGTTGACCGGTCTCGCGCTGGCCTATCTCGCCAGCTACCTCGTCCTGGCCGTCGTCCTGGTCCGCCTCTGGCCGCCCGCGGCGGACTGGGCCGCGACGCGCAACGACACCTTCTGGTTCGGCGCGAGCAAGACCTACCAGTCGCCCCTGCGCGTCCTGCACGTTCTCGCCCTGGCCTACGTGGTGATGGCCCTGCCGCGGGCCCCGCTGATCCGTTTGCTGCACCAGGTGCCGCGCGACCACCTCCTGACCCGCCTCGGCCGTCGCTCCCTTCCGGTCTTCACCGCCGGCGCGATCGGGGCCGTGATCGCCAGCGAGGCGCTCGATCTCGCCGCCATTCCCCTCGGCGATGCATGGCTCCCCCTGCTGCTCCTGGAGGCCGGCATGATCGCGCTGTTCGTCGGCCTCGCCCTGCGCATCGGCCGGCGCCCGGGCCGGGCGGTGCAATCCCGCTCCGCGTCGCCGGACGGTCAAGCCTTCCCGGCAGCCATCCAGGCCCCGGCATCGGATCTCCGAGGTCCGGGCCTGCGGGGGAATACGGCGATCGCCTGACGCCCTATTCCGACCAGCGCAGGGCGGCGGCGGCGGCGAGCGTCCCGATCACGCCCGCGATCAGGCTGAGGGCGCCCAGGATGGCCAGCGGCGTGGTGAACGGGACGGTGCCGCCGAGGGCCGATTCACTCGCCGAGACCCCGAAGATCAGCGTCGGGATCATCAGCGGCAGCACCACGACCGCCAGGATGAGTCCGCCCCGGCGGATCGAGGCGGTCAGTGCCGCGCCCACCGCGCCCACGAAGGTCAGGGCCGGCGTGCCCACTAGGAGGGTGAGGGCGGTCGCCGCCATCGCCCGGCCATCGAGGGCGACGAGGAGACCGAACAGAGGCGAGGCCAGCGCCAGCGGCAGGCCGGTGGTGAGCCAGTGGGCCAGCACCTTGGCGAGCACGACGCCCTCCAGGGGGGCCGGCGAGCCGGTCATCAGGTCCAGGGAGCCGTCCTCCTCGTCGGCCTGGAACAGGCGGTCGAGGCCGATCAGGGTCGAGAGCACGGCGGCGAGCCAGAGGATCGCCGGCCCGATCCGCGAGAGCAGGTTGAGGTCGGGTCCGAGAGCGAAGGGCACCAGGGCGACGATCATCAGGAAGAACACGAGGGAGAGCGCGCCCGAGCCGCCGACGCGGGCGGCGAGCGCGAGGTCGCGGGCGACGAGGGCCCTCAGGGCGCGCATCACCACCACACCTCGTCGGCGGCCGCCATCGACCGGGCCGCGGCGGGCGCGGCCGGCGCTTCGATCCGCAGGTCCTGGGCGTCGGCGAGGCCGAGCGCCTGATGCGTCGCCGCGATCACGAGGCCGCCCTCCGCGCGATGCCGCGCCATCATCCCGGCCAGAACGTCCTGCGAGGCGGCGTCGAGGGCCGCCGTCGGCTCGTCGAGGAGCCAGAGCGGGCGCCGGCAGACGAGGAGGCGGGCCAGCGCGACCCGCCGCCGCTGACCGGCGGAGAGGTAGGCCACGGGAAGCCGCAGGGCGTGGCCGAGGCCGAGTTCCTCCAGGGCCGCGCGCGGGCTCGCGGTCGGCGCGCCGAGGAGGTCACGGGCGAAGGCGAGGTTCTCCTCGGCCGTCAGCGGGCTCTTCAGCCCGTCGCGGTGGCCGACCACGTGCAGGCACTCGGACAGGGTCGCCTCGCCGACTTGCGCCACCGTGACCGTCCCGGCCTCGGGCTTGAGCCGGCCGGCCAACACCGCGAGCAGCGTCGACTTGCCGGCCCCGTTCCGCCCGGTGACCGTCAGCGCCTCCCCCGGCCCGAGGGCGAAGGACAGGCCCGAGAAGATGCGGCGGCCGGAGCGGCGAACGGCGAGGTCTTGGGCGGTCAGCCGCACGGGGGGTCCTGCTGGAAGCGGAAGGTCCGCATATCCCTATCCCCGCGCAGCGTCCACGTGCATGCGCCGACCGAACAGATCCCACGCGCTGTCAGGCCCCCGGTAGCGGCCAGTTTCGAAGTGTTCTATAACGCGCGCAGGCTGCGCCGCGCGAGTTTCAGGGCGTCCAAATCGCCCTTCGCGCATCATCCTCACCCGGGCACCCCCGGGGCGGCGCGCGCTTCACAGCGCTCCCAGCCGAACACGTGTTATCGTGGCGCAGGTTATGCCTGCGCGTGTTCGACCAACCGCTCGCGAGGAATTACAACGCCGTGGCATCGCTCGATAGCTTCCAGTCTCGCCAGACCCTCACCGTCGGAGACAAGTCCTACACCTTCTACTCGATTCCCCATGCCGAGAAGTCGGGCCTCGCCGACGCCACCGCGCTGCCCTTCTCGATGAAGGTGCTGCTCGAGAACCTGCTGCGCTTCGAGGACGACCGCTCGGTCAAGAAGGACGACATCTCGGCCACCGTCGCCTGGCTCGGCAACAAGGGCAAGACCGAGACCGAGATCGCCTTCCGCCCCTCCCGCGTGCTGATGCAGGACTTCACCGGCGTGCCCGCGGTCGTCGACCTGGCGGCGATGCGCGATGCCATGGTGGCGCTGGGCGGCGACCCGCAGAAGATCAACCCGCTGGTGCCGGTCGATCTCGTGATCGACCACTCGGTCATCGTCGACGAGTTCGGCACCCCGAAGGCGCTGGCCGACAACGTCGCGCTGGAATACTCGCGCAACGGCGAGCGCTACACCTTCCTCAAGTGGGGCCAGTCGGCCTTCGACAACTTCTCCGTCGTGCCGCCCGGCACCGGCATCTGCCACCAGGTGAACCTCGAGTTCCTGTCGCAGACCGTGTGGACCAAGAGCGAGGACGGCACCGAGCTCGCCTATCCGGACAGCCTCGTCGGCACCGATTCGCACACCACCATGGTCAACGGCCTCGCCGTCCTTGGCTGGGGCGTCGGCGGCATTGAGGCCGAGGCCGCGATGCTCGGCCAGCCGCTCTCGATGCTCATTCCCGAGGTCGTCGGCTTCAAGCTGTCGGGCAAGCTGCCCGAGGGCACCACGGCCACCGACCTCGTGCTCACCGTCACCCAGATGCTGCGCAAGAAGGGCGTGGTCGGCAAGTTCGTGGAGTTCTACGGCCCCGGCCTCGACGACATGGCGGTGGCCGACCGCGCCACGATCTCCAACATGGCCCCGGAATACGGCGCCACCTGCGGCTTCTTCCCCATCGACCAGAAGACCATCGACTTCCTCAAGGTCACCGGCCGCGCCGACGACCGGATCGCGCTCGTCGAGGCCTACGCCAAGGCGCAGGGAATGTGGCGCGATGCGGCCACGCCGGACCCCGTCTTCACCGACACGCTGGAGCTCGACATGGGCGACGTGCGCCCGTCGCTCGCCGGCCCCAAGCGGCCCCAGGACCGGGTGCTCCTCGACGGCGCCAAGCCCGGCTTCGCCCAGTCCATGGAGACCGAGTTCAAGAAGGCCGCCGACATCGCCAAGCGCTATCCGGTGGAGGACGCCAACTTCGACATCGGCCACGGCGACGTGGTGATCGCCGCCATCACGAGCTGCACCAACACCTCGAACCCGAGCGTGATGATCGGCGCCGGCCTCTTGGCCCGCAACGCGGTCGCCAAGGGCCTGCGCTCGAAGCCCTGGGTGAAGACCTCGCTGGCGCCCGGCTCCCAGGTGGTGGCCGAGTACCTGGAGAGTGCCGGCCTGCAGAAGCCCCTCGACGCCCTGGGCTTCAACCTCGTCGGCTTCGGCTGCACCACCTGCATCGGCAACTCGGGGCCGCTGCCGGCCCCGATCTCGAAGGCGATCAACGACAACGACGTCGTCGCCGCCGCCGTGCTTTCGGGCAACCGCAACTTCGAGGGCCGCGTGAACCCCGACGTGCGGGCGAACTACCTCGCCTCGCCGCCGCTCGTCGTCGCCTACGCGCTGGCCGGCTCGATGCAGATCGACATCACCACCGAGCCGCTGGGGACCGGGTCGGACGGCCAGCCCGTCTACCTGAAGGACATCTGGCCCTCGAGCGCCGAGGTGCAGGAGTTCATCGAGGCCAACATCACCTCGACCCTGTTCAAGTCCCGCTACGCCGACGTGTTCGGCGGCGACGACTACTGGAAGGCCGTCGAGGTCACCGAGGCCGAGACCTTCCAGTGGGATTCGACCTCCACCTACGTGCAGAACCCGCCCTACTTCGTCGGCATGCAGAAGACCCCGGCGCCGGTGGAGGACGTGGTCGATGCCCGCATCCTCGGCCTGTTCCTCGACTCGATCACCACCGACCACATCTCGCCGGCCGGCAACATCCGGGCGAACTCCCCGGCGGGCGCCTACCTGCAGGAGCATCAGGTCCGGGTGCAGGACTTCAACCAGTACGGCACGCGCCGCGGCAACCACGAAGTCATGATGCGTGGCACCTTCGCCAACATCCGCATCAAGAACCAGATGGTCCGCGACGAATCCGGCAACGTGGTCGAGGGCGGCTGGACCCTGTTCCAGCCCTCGGGCGAGCGGATGTTCATCTACGACGCCGCGCAGAAGTATCAGGCCGAAGGGACGCCGCTCGTCGTCTTCGCCGGCAAGGAATACGGCACCGGCTCGTCGCGCGACTGGGCGGCCAAGGGCACCAAGCTGCTGGGCATCCGCGCCGTGGTGGCCGAGAGCTTCGAGCGCATCCACCGCTCGAACCTCGTCGGCATGGGCATCGTGCCCCTGGTCTTCCAGGGCGACACGTCCTGGGCCTCGCTGGGCCTGAAGGGCGACGAGACGGTCTCGATCCGGGGCCTGTCCGGCGACCTGAAGCCGCGCCAGACCATGATCGCCGAGATCACCTCCGCCGACGGCACCAAGCGGGAGGTCCCGTTGACCTGCCGCATCGATACCCTCGACGAGCTCGAATACTTCCGCAACGGCGGCATCCTGCCCTACGTCCTGCGCTCGCTGGCGGCGTAAGACCTCAGGCGTCCCGATGACGAGGCCTCGCCCGAAAGGGCGGGGCCTTTTTTTCGGCTCGACTGTCTTGAAAAATTTCTCTCAGGTTAACAAATCAGCGGATATAAAACTTAGAGTTTGAATCCTACCGGTATACCGCGCGCGGTACCGGTCGACCGCGGAGCGAAACGATGTCGGCGATTTCCTACCCCTGCTACAAGGTCAAGAAGGACACGCGGGGTCAGTGGTACTAGGTCTACTACGCCAAGAACGGCGAGGAGATCTCGAAGAGCAGCGAGAGCTACGTCGCGAAGGCGGATTGCCTGCACGGCCTCAAGCTCAACAAGGGCTCGGACAACGATCCGGTCCACGAGGTCTGAGGCGACAGGCCTGAGACCTGGAAGGCCACGCCGTCGCCATCCGCAGCGGCGTGCTCGCCCCCATGCCGCTTGACGCCACGGCGCGCCCGGTCGAAACCGCGACGCATGACGATGCGCCCCATCCTCCTGACCAACGCCACCCTGTGCGACCCGGCCACGGGCCGGCAGGCGCCCGGCCACGTCCTCGTGCGCGACGGCCTGATCCACGATGTCGGCTGGGGGCCGCTGGCGGGCGTGCCGGACGAGGCCGAGACGATCAATTGCGGCGGCCATGTGCTCAGTCCCGGCCTGATCGACCTGCGCGCCTTCGTGGGCGAGCCCGGCGCCGAGCATCGCGAGACCCTGGCCAGCGCCAGCGCGGCGGCGGCCGCCGGCGGCGTCACCACGCTCGTTTGCATGCCGGACACCAACCCGGTCATCGACGGGCCGGCCATCGTCGATTTCGTGCTGCGCCGCGCCCGCGACACCGCCAGCGTCCACGTGCTGCCGGCCGCCGCGATCACCAAGGGCCTCGCCGGCCAGGAGATGGCCGAGTTCGGCCTGCTGCAGGAGGCCGGCGCCGTGGCCTTCACCGACGGCCTCAAGGCGGTGCGCAACGCCCAGGTGATGCGCCGCGCCTTGACCTATGCCCGCGACTTCGGCGCCCTGCTGATGCAGCACGTGGAGGAGCCGGACCTCGTCGGCGACGGCGTGATGAACGAGGGCGAGATGGCCTCCCGCCTCGGCCTCCTCGGCATCCCGCGCGAGGCCGAGACGGTGATGCTGGAGCGCGACATCCGCCTCGTGCGCCTCACCGGCGCCCGCTACCACGCCGCGATGATCTCCTGCGCCGATTCGGTCGAGATCGTGCGCCGGGCCAAGGCGGACGGGCTGCCCGTCACCTGCGGCGCCTCGGTGAACAACCTCGTCCTCAACGAGGGCGACATCGGCCATTACCGCACCTTCTGCCGGCTCTCGCCGCCGCTCCGGCACGAGACCGACCGGCTCGCCCTGGTGGCGGGCCTCAACGAAGGCGTGATCGACGTCGTCGTCTCCGACCACAACCCGCAGGACGTCGAGACCAAGCGCCTGCCCTTCGCCGAGGCCGCCGACGGTGCCCTCGGAATCGAGACGCTGCTCGGCGCGGCGCTCCGGCTGGTCCATACCGGCGACGTCGCCCTGCCGCGCCTGCTGGCGGCCCTGACCACGAGCCCGGCGGCCCTCCTCGGGCGCGCGGCCGGTCGCCTCGCGGCCGGTGCCCCCGCCGACCTCGTGCTGATCGACCCCGACCTGCCCTATGTCCTCGACAAGCGCGCGCTGAAGTCGCGCTCGAAGAACTCGCCCTTCGACGAGGCACGCCTGCAGGGGGCCGCCGTCCTGACCATGGTGGAGGGCCGCCTCGTCTTCCGCGCGCCCACAGAGACCGAGGCCGCCGCGTGACCGCTCTCGACGCACTGCCCTGGCCCCTCCTGCTGGCGGCGCTGGCGGGGGGCTACCTCCTCGGCTCGATCCCGTTCGGGTTGATCCTGACCCGCTATGCCGGGCTCGGAGACGTGCGGGCGATCGGCTCGGGCAACATCGGCGCCACCAACGTGCTGCGCACCGGGCGCAAGGGCCTCGCGGCCGCCACCCTGCTGGGCGACGCCCTGAAGGGCACGCTCGCGGTGCTCCTCGCCGGACGCTTCGGGCTGGAGGCGGCCCTCGTCGCCGGCTTCGGCGCCTTCCTCGGGCACCTGTTCCCGGTCTGGCTCGGCTTCAAGGGGGGCAAGGGCGTGGCGACCTTCCTCGGCGTCCTGCTGGCGCTGAGCCCGCTGGGCCTGCTGGCCTTCGCCGCCATCTGGCTCGGCCTCGCCTTCACGCTGAAATACTCCTCCCTCGCGGCGCTGGCGGCATCGGCCCTGACGCCGCTCGTCCTGTGGGCGCTCGGACAGCCACCGGTTGCATTTCTGTTTCTCCTGCTCGCCGCCCTGCTATGGTGGAAGCACGCGCCCAACATCCGCCGGCTGATCGACGGGACCGAGGGGCGCATCGGGCAGAAGGGCTGAGGCCTGAGCGCCCGCTCCGGAAGGGGAGGGCGATGCAGCTCACCGATGCCCAGCGTCTCGATTGGCTCCGCCTGATCCGCAGCGAGGGCATCGGCCCGCGCAGCTTCCGGACCCTGATCAACCGCTTCGGCGGCGCCGGCCCGGCCCTCGAGGCCCTGCCGGGCCTCACCGGTCGCAGCGGTCGGCGCATCACCCCGCCGAGCCGGGCCGAGGCCGAAGGCGAGATCGCCGCAGCCGGTCGCCTCGGCGCGCGTCTCGTGGCGCTCGGGGAGGCGGACTATCCGAAGCTGCTGCAGGCCGCCGATTCGGCGCCGCCGCTGATCGCGATCCGGGGCGAGGCCGTGATCCTGAATCGCCCCGCCATCGCCATCGTCGGCTCGCGCAATGCGTCCGCCGCCGGCCTCGCCTTTACCGAGCGCCTCGCCCACGGCCTCGGCGAGGCCGGCCTCGTCGTGGTCTCGGGGCTAGCCCGCGGCATCGATGCGCGCGCCCACCGGGCCGCCCTGGTGCCCGGCACGGTGGCGGTGCTGGCGGGGGGACAGGACCGGATCTACCCGGCCAACCACGCCGCCCTGGTCGAGGCGATCCTGGAAGCGGGCGGGGCGGTCCTGGCCGAGATGCCGATGGGGTGGGAGCCGCGCGGGCGCGACTTTCCCCGGCGCAACCGCATCATCTCGGGCCTCGCCTACGGGACCGTCGTGGTGGAGGCCGCCCGCCGCTCGGGCTCGCTGATCACCGCCCGCTTCGCCCTGGAGCAGGGCCGCGAGGTCTTCGCCGTGCCGGGCTCGCCCCTCGATCCACGGGCGGAAGGGACCAACGACCTGATCCGCCAGGGGGCAACGCTGGTCTCCGACACCAGCCACGTCACGGATGTCATCGCCCCCTTGCTGGCGCGCGGCGCCGATCCGCGCAGCGCCGAGGTCCTGGCCGTCGACCGGCCGGACCTCGCCGACGCCCCGATCTTCTGGGACGAGCTCGACGTCGACGGCATCGTGCTGCCGATGCCGGCCGAGGATTTCGTCGCGCCCGAACCTGCCGACGACCGCGCCCGCCTGATCGCCTATCTCAGCCCGACCCCGATCGGGACCGACGAGCTGGCGCGGACCGCCGGCCTCGGCGTCCGCGTCGTCCAGACCATCCTTCTGGAGCTGGAGCTCGACGGACACATCGAGCGCCACGGAAGCGGGGCGGTGTCGCTGGTGGGCTGAAGGCCGTCACGCGTCGTCGTCGGGTTCCCCGTCGCCCAGCGCCCGGCGCATCTGGTCGAGGCACCCCTGCAGGATGTAGGCGGCGGCCAGCATGTCGACGACCTCGCCGCGCTTGGCCCGCGAGGCATCCGCCGCGATCAGCGCGCGGGTGACGGCGGCGGTGGAGAGGCGCTCGTCGCAGTAGAGGACGGGCAGGGGCAGCAGCGGCTTCATGTTGCGCACGAAGGACCGGGTCGACTGCACCCGCGGGCCCTCGCTGCCATCCATGTTGAGGGGCAGGCCGATGACGAGGCCGCCGACGGCGTGCATCTCGCACAAGGTCCGCAGGCGCGCGACGTCGGGGGTGAACTTCACCCGCCGGATCGTTTCCAGGGGCGAGGCGATCTGGCGCCCGACATCCGACAGGGCGAGCCCGATCGTCTTGGTGCCGAGGTCGATCCCGATCAGGCGGGGTCCGCCCTGCGACGCCTCCGCGAAGGCCCGCATCTCGGCCTCGTCCATGTCCGTCGCTCTCCCGTGATGGCGCCTCTCCTGCGCGATCCGGCCCCGGCCGGCAAGCCATGCCGCCAGGTCAGTGCAGGATCTCCGGGTCAGTGCAGGCCGACCGAGCCTTCGGTGCCGTCGCCGACGAAGCTCGCGGGGAGGGGCTCGGCGCCCATGCCGAGGATGCCGCGCACCGCCGGTCCCTGGCTCCGCCGCATCAGGTCGACGAGGTCGGCCCCGCCGAAGCGCACGGATTCGAGATCGGCGCCCAGGACCCAGATCTCGTACTCGTCGCGCCCCGGCACCACGTCCCAGAACAGGAACTCGCCGGCCTCGGAGCGCCCGAAGAAGCCGGCCCGCTCGACCACGCTGGGATCGTCGCCCTCGACCTCGAAGCGATGCTCAGGCCGGTCGCCGAGGACGGTGGCGATGCTGTGGGCGATCAGCTCGGAATGGGCGACGAGGTCGGTCTCCGGGGCCTCGCTTGGGACGGCCACGCGGAAGTAGCCGTTCGCGAGCCCTGCCCCGAGGGTCCGGCAGAAGGTGCGGTAGCTCTCCGGCAGCCCGTAGCCGAGCTCGGCCTCGGCCCGGTCGAGGGCCGCTTCGGTCGCCACCGGCCCCGGCGCGCAGGGCGAGAACACCGTCTCCCACATGAAATCCACCTCCGGCTCGCCGTTAACCTTAAAGAAACGTTGTCATAGCCTTGCCGGGACCGGATCGGCCAGAGCATCGTTAATCGATCGTTAAGACGCCGGACCCGACCGCATGCCCCACCCGATCGCCCAGCCGAACCCCGCGCGACGCCGGATGCCCCTGCGGCACAAACTGATGCTGGCGCTGGCCTGCGAGATCCTGCTCGTGGGGTTCCGGCAGGCGGACTTCGTCCCGTCCAAGGCCGGCATCCTCATCGAGTCGCCGATCCTGCCCCATCACGCGATCGCCTGACGCCCCGGCATCCGCGCGGCGCGGCGGCCTGCGAAGAGGCCCGGCGTTGCGAGCGCGCGAAGGCGGGTGCTATAGCCCGGCCCGACGCCCCATCGCCCGCGGAACCCCGCCGGGCCGCGGTGGGAGCCTGAGGATCTGAAGACAGCATGTCGGTCGACGCAACGACGGTGAGGCGCATCGCGCACCTGGCGCGCATCGCGGTGAGCGAGGACGAGGTCGCTCCCCTGCAGGGCGAGCTCAATGCGATTCTGGCCTTCGTCGAGCAACTCGGCGCGGTGGACGTGACGGGGGTCGAGCCGATGACCTCGGTCACCCCGATGGCGATGAAGAAGCGCGAGGACGTGGTCACCGACGGGGCCAAGGCCGACGCCATCGTGGCCAACGCCCCCGAGACCGAGGACCATTACTTCCTCGTGCCGAAGGTCGTCGAGTAGGCGCACGCGCCGCCGACCCCGAAACCCGGCCGCCCCGAGGGACGGTCCGCCCGGCGCCCGAACGGCGACGGCGGTTCCCCGGGACCCACCAGGACGAGCGCCCAGGACTCTGCCGCCCATGACCTCTCTGAACGAACTCACCCTGGCGGAGGCCCGCGACGGGCTGAAGGCCAAGGACTTCTCCGCCGCCGACCTGACTCGCGCGCATCTCGACGCCATGGAGAAGGCGCGGGCGCTGAACGCCTATCTCGTCGAGACGCCCGACCGGGCCATCGCCATGGCGGAGGCGGCCGACGCGCGGATCGCCGCAGGCCAGGCCCGTCCGCTGGAGGGCATCCCCCTCGGGATCAAGGACCTGTTCTGCACCGAGGGCGTGGCGACCACGGCCGGCTCGAAGATCCTCGAGGGCTTCATCCCGGCCTACGAATCGGCCGTGACCGCCAATCTCTGGCGCGACGGCGCGGTGATGCTCGGCAAGCTGAACCTCGACGAGTTCGCCATGGGCTCGTCCAACGAGACCTCCGCCTACGGCGACGTGGTCTCGCCCTGGCGCCGTGCCGGATCGGACGCCAAGCTGGTGCCGGGCGGCTCGTCGGGCGGATCGGCGGCGGCGGTGGCCGCCCATCTCTGCCTCGGCGCCACCGCGACCGATACCGGCGGCTCCATCCGCCAGCCCGCCGCCTTCACCGGCACCGTCGGCATCAAGCCGACCTACGGCCGCTGCTCGCGCTGGGGCACGGTGGCCTACGCCTCCTCCCTGGACCAGGCCGGTCCGATCGCCCGCACGGTGCGCGACTGCGCGATCCTGCTCGGTTCGATGGCCGGCCAGGATGCGCGCGACACCACCTGCGCCGACCTGCCCGTGCCGGACTTCGAGGCCGCGATCGCCCGCGGCGTGAAGGGGCTGACCATCGGCATCCCGAAGGAGTACCGGGTCGAGGGCATGTCGGCCGAGATCCAGGCGCTCTGGGACCGGGGCGCGGCCATGCTCCGGGACGCCGGCGCCACGGTGCGGGAGATCTCGCTGCCGCACACGCAATATGCCCTGCCGGCCTACTACATCGTCGCTCCCGCCGAGGCTTCCTCGAACCTCGCCCGCTACGACGGCGTGCGCTACGGCCTGCGCGTGCCGGGCAAGGACATTGCCGGGCTCTACGAGAACACCCGCGCCGCCGGCTTCGGCCGCGAGGTGAAGCGCCGCATCATGATCGGCACCTACGTGCTCTCGGCCGGCTACTACGACGCCTATTACGTGCGCGCCCAGCGCATCCGCACCCTGATCAAGCGCGACTTCGAGCAGGCCTACGCCTCCGGCATCGACGCGATCCTGACCCCCGCGACCCCGTCGGCCGCCTTCGGCATCGGCGAGAAGGGCTCGGGCGACCCGGTCGAGATGTACCTGCAGGACGTGTTCACCATCACGGTGAACATGGCGGGTCTGCCCGGCATCTCGGTGCCGGCCGGCCTCGACGCGCAGGGGCTGCCGCTGGGTCTCCAGCTCATCGGCCGCCCCTTCGACGAGGAGACGCTCTTCGCCGCCGCACAGGTGATCGAGGACGCCGCCGGACGGACCCGGCTGCCCGCCGCGTGGTGGGCATGAGGCGCACCCGATGACGGTCCCGGTCTATCCCTTCGACGTCTGGATCTGGGCCGCCTTCGATCCGGTGCTGATCGCCATCGCCCTGGTGATGGGCTGGAAGTCGGACCAGTTCGTGAAGGTCATCCTCGTCTCGCTGATGGCCTTCGCGGTCTCGGTCCTGGTGTCCTGGGCCGTGACCGCGATCGGCATTCCCTGGCCGGCGCCGGTGAGCCATGACGGGCCGACCTTCTTCCCCGTGCGCTGGATCGCGGGCTTCCTCTGGGGCACCCTGGGCTTCCTGGCCCACCAGCTCTATCGCCTGCGCGCTTGACCGCGCCGGCCGGCGCTTCCACCTTTCCGGCGCAGACACGCGCCCCGCCACCTCTCCGGCGCGCATCCGCGCCCCGCAACGCTGAACTCGGGCCATCATGACCGCTGCCGTGAACCCCAAGAAGCTCATCAAGGGCGGCCTGCACGACTGGGAGGTCGTGATCGGCATGGAGATCCACGCCCAGGTCACGAGCCGCTCCAAGCTGTTCTCCGGCGCCTCGACGGAATTCGGCGGCGAGCCGAACGACCACGTCTCCCTGGTGGACGCCGCCATGCCCGGCATGCTGCCGGTCATCAACGAGGAATGCGTGGCTCAGGCCGTGCGCACCGGCCTCGGGCTGAAGGCGCGGATCAACCATCGCTCGGTGTTCGACCGGAAGAACTACTTCTATCCGGACCTGCCGCAGGGCTACCAGATCAGCCAGTTCAAGGATCCGATCGTCGGCGAGGGCGAGGTGCTGGTCGATCTGCCCGACGGCGAGTCGATCACCGTCGGCATCGAGCGCCTGCATCTGGAGCAGGATGCCGGCAAGTCCCTGCACGACCAGAACCCGACCCAGAGCTTCGTCGACCTCAACCGTTCCGGCGTCGCCCTGATGGAGATCGTCTCGCGGCCGGATCTCCGCTCGTCCGAGGAGGCGCGCGCCTACGTGACCAAGCTGCGCACCATCCTACGCTACCTCGGCACCTGCGACGGCGACATGGAGAAGGGCTCGCTGCGCGCCGACGTGAACGTCTCGGTCCGCAAACCCGGTGACCCGCTCGGAACCCGCTGCGAGATCAAGAACGTCAACTCGATCCGCTTCATCGGCCAGGCCATCGAGACCGAGGCCCGGCGCCAGATCGCGATCATCGAGGATGGCGGCACGATCAGCCAGGAGACCCGCCTGTTCGACCCGGGCAAGGGCGAGACCCGCTCCATGCGCTCCAAGGAAGAGGCGCACGACTACCGCTACTTCCCCGATCCGGACCTGCTGCCGCTGGAATTCGACCAGGCCTACGTGGACGCGCTCGCCGCCGGCCTGCCCGAGCTGCCCGACGCCAAGAAGGCGCGCTTCATCGAGTCCTACGGGCTCAGCGCCTACGATGCCGGCGTTCTCATCGCTGAGCGCGCCTCGGCCGATTACTTCGAGGCGATCGCCAAGGGCCGCGACGGCAAGGCCGCGGCGAACTGGGTCATCAACGAGCTGTTCGGGCGCCTCAACAAGGAGGGCAGGGGCATCGAGGCGACGCCGGTGTCCGCAGACCAGCTCGGCGCCATCGTCGACCTCATCGGCGAGGGCGTGATCTCGGGCAAGATCGCCAAGGACCTGTTCGAGATCGTCTGGTCCGAGGGCGGCGACCCGCGCCAGATCGTGGAATCGCGCGGCATGAAGCAGGTGACCGACACCGGGGCCATCGAGGCGGCGGTGGACGAGATCATCGCCAAGAACCCCGAGAAGGTTCAGCAGGCCAAGGAAAAGCCGACCCTGCTCGGCTGGTTCGTCGGCCAGACCATGAAGGCCACCGGCGGCAAGGCCAACCCGGCGGCGGTGAACGCCCTGCTGAAGGCGAAGCTCGGGATCGAGTGAGGGGGCTCACGCCGCTCGGACGGATCAATAGGGTGTTTCCACTCGCGGATTGCGAGAGGATCCGTACTTGTCGAGGGACTGGCGCGTACGGCTAGGGCCTGTCGCGGCGGCAGCGACGGTCGCCGCAATCTGGCGTCCGAGGCCGATCGGCGCTGGCTCTCAGGGTATCGGCCCGCATCAGTCATGTGGTGCTGGGCCGCCGAACATGCTCGGCCCACCTGCATGGGGCGCGGCATCGCGCGGAGCGTTGTAATGGAACGCCTTTTATGTCGCCGCCTCGGCCACGCAGACGCGATGGCCTTCCGCGACATTCGCCTCGCTGGTCTGAAACGCCATCCGGAAGCGTTCGGTGCCTCTTGGGAGGAGGCGTCCGAGGAGTCTCTCGCCTGGTTCTCGGAGACCCTTGAGACACAGGTCGTGTTCGGAGCTTGGCTTGGAAGCGCGCCTCTTGCCGGCGTAGCGGGATTTCACGTGCCGAAGGCGCGCAAACTGCGGCACAAGGGTACGCTCTGGGGTCTCTATGTCAGACCCGACACGAGGCGCGTTGGCGTCGGGACCGCCCTAATCCAGACAGTCGTCGCACACGCTTTGACCTGCGTGGAAGATCTCGGACTCTCCGTCGGCGCAGGCAATAGCGCCGCCATTCGGCGGTACGAAAACATGGGTTTCATGCGCTATGGCCTAGAGCCACGTGCGTTAAAAATCGACAGCAGTCACTATGATGAAGTTTTGATGAATCTGCGGCTTGCTTGATGAGCAGACCGAGAACATCGGCGGCGGAAGCGGCCGAGGTGGGGCTTGGTGCATGTCTGAAGTCGTGCCGTGCTGGCCGCTTCTGCGCCCCGGAGACCGCTTCCGTCCCGTAATTCGCGTCGTGCGCTGCTCAACGTCCAGGTCGAATCAGCCCTGGATGATCGCCGCAGCCGCCTGCTGGGGTGGAGTCATTCCCGCATCTCCTGCTTCTCGTCGGTCATGATCGTTTACCGATCAGGGCCTCCTCGTTGCTTGAGCTGTGCTTTGCCGTCGAAGCACCACAACAAGGTGCGACCAGATCGATGATGCGTCAAGAGCCTATTTGCGCGTTTTCGCGACTGTATTCATTCCCATCGCCGCAGCCTTGAAAACGTGTTGTAGCACAGCCCCTTGGCCGTCCATGCAACCGGACGGCCCGGCATCACAGCCTACGGGGTGGGAGCAGCCGCCGCGGTGAAGCGGCTGCGCAGGCGGGCGAGCCAGTCCTGGCGGTGGGCGCCGGGCTCGCCGACCGAGACGGTGGCGGTCATGCCGGCGACCAGGGTCACGCCCTCGGGCACCCGCTCGATCCGGATGCGCACCGGCACGCGCTGGGCGAGGCGGACCCAGGTGTAGACCGGATCGACATTGGGCAGGCCCTGCGTGCTCGCGGCGGCGTTGGCGGTGCTGATGCCCAGGGTGATGCTCTCCACCCTGCCGCGGATCAGGGGGTCGTAGCCGAGGAGTTCGGCCGAGACCGGGTCGCCCACGTGGATATGGGCCATCTTGGTCTCCTCGAAGTAGCCGTCGATCCAGAACGAATCGGTGTCGATGACGGCGATGTTGACCGTGCCGGTGGTGGCGTAGTCGCCCGGGCGCAGGAGGAGGTTCGTCACCCGGCCGTTCACCGGCGATCGCACCTGGGTGCGTTGAAGGTTGACCTTGGCCTGCGAGAGCTGCGCCTTGGCCGAGGCCACCGCTGCCTCGGCGATCTTGGCGGTGCCGGCATATTGCTGCTTCTCCTCGACGGAGGTCGAGAGGGTGGTCAGCGCCTCGCGCCGGGCGGCCTGGGTCTGCTTGACCTGCAGGTCGGCCTCGCGGTTGTCGAGTTCGGCCTGGGCCGAGGTCACCGAGACCTCGAAGTCGAAGGGGTCGATGACGTAGAGGACGTCGCCCTTCTTCACGGTCTGGTTGTCGGCGACGCGCAGCTCCGTGATCTGGCCCGAGACCTGGGGCGCCACGCTGGCGACCTGCACGCGTACCCGCCCGTCGCGGGTCCAGGGGGCGGTGACGTAGAACTGCCAGACCAGGGCCGCCGCGACGAAGGCGCAGGCCAGGATGAGCCCGGTGACCAGCAGGCGCAGCACCCGGCGGCCGCGCCCGGGAGCGCGAGGGCTCGTGTCCGGCCCCGAGGCGGATGGCCGGGCCTTCGATTCTGCGGCGGTGGTCTCGGCGGGCGGGTCTTGAGCCATCGTCACAGGAACACGATCAGGAGGGCAAGGATGCAGACGTAGAGGCCGGCCTCCGCCAGGGGCGGGTTGGCGACGTAGCGGGCGATGCGCAGGCGCGCGAAGAGTAGGCGCAGGACGACCAGGATCGCCAGCGCCCCGGCGGCGTAGGCCACGAAGGGCGAGAGCAGCACGCCGCCGAGATCGAGGTCGCTGCGCATCAGGAGGCCCGGATGCCGAGGCGGCGCAGGAAACGCCCCTGGCCCTCGGCGACGTGGGCGACCGTGGTGAGGTCGCTCACCGCCCGGGCGAGATGCAGGCGGGTGGCCGGAGTTGCCGGTGCACCCGTGGCGAGGAGGGCTGCGGCCGCCTCCCGGATCCGGCCGGCATCGACGCTCGCGAGAGCGGTGCGGGCCTGGCCCGCGACCGCCGCGAGGGCATCGTCCCGGGCGAGGCCGCGCAACTGCGCATGGGCGCGAGCGGCCGCCGATTCCATCCGGGCGAGATCGAAGGCGCGGTCGAGGCTCGCCCGGCGCACGGCGGCGCTGCCCGAACTCCAGCGGGCGAATTGCAGAAGGCGGTCGCTGTTGAGGCTGGTCCGGGTCGTGGCATCGCCGCCCCGGCCGGCCAGGGCCTCCACCAGGGCGCGCCGGGCCGAGTCGAGGGCGAAGGCCCGATGCCGGCAGTTCGAGACCGGCAGGATGACCCGGACGGTGAAGAACAGGATCAGCGCCGCGAAGACCACCAGGAACGCGTTGGTGAGGAACCCCTGCGGGTCGTAGCTCTGGGGGTTGGCGGGCGAGAGCAGCACGGGGAAGAATACCAGCAGGATGAAGCCGATCCCGAAGGTCGGCGGGTTGAGGCTGAGGAAGCAGGCGGCGAAGACCACCGGCGCCATGGCGATGGCCAGCAGGGGAAAGCCCTGCACGCCGGCGAGTGCCCCGAACAGCACGATCCCGGCGCAGAGGGCGGCGAGCGGCATCCCGATGAGCACGCCCTTGGCGAAGACGCGCGGATCGGGCGTGGTCGAGGAGAGCGAGCAGGTCGCCGCCACCTGGACCAGGGCGAAGGAGGTGGCGGGCCAGCCGGCGGCCACGAGAAGGAGAGCGGTCAGGCCGAAGGCGATCACCACCCGCATCGCGCCGCGCAGGGCCTCGGGCACGTCGCGATGGGTCGGGAGCGGCACGTCGCGCAGGGGACGCCCGCCGCAGGCGAGGACGCGGTGTCCGTCGGCGGCGAAATGGGCCGCGCGGGCGAAGTCGAGGGCGCGCTGCAGGGCCAGGATCGCGTCGAGGGGCTGGTCGTTCGCGCGTACGGCGTCTTCGACCAGGTCCGACAGGCGCGCCACGGCCGCGGCCGGATCGGGCTCCGGCTCGGTCAGGGCGAGGCAGAGGGCGCGCGCCTCCGCGACGGCGGCCGTCGGGGCGGACAGCCGGGCGACGGCCGCCCGCAGGTGGCGGGCGGCGGCCGCCATCACGTAGAGCGCCGCGATGGCGCTGCGGGCGCCTGCGGCCCGGTCCGGTCCGTCGTCGAGCTCGCCCGCGATGGCGCCGGCGTCGCCCCGCAGGGCGGCGATCCTGCGGATCAGCGCAGCGGTGCGCTCCGAGCCGGCATCGCCCCGCGTCAGGGTCTCGCGGGCGAAGGTCCGGGTCTCGGCGATGGCGTCGCCGAGGGTGTCGCGGACGGTTCGCCAGATGCTCGGCGAGCCGAGGGCATCGTTGATGAAGGTGATCGCCACGATGCCGAGGGTGATCGCCGCGACCCGGTCGACGGCCGCGTCGAAGGTGCTCTGCGGCGTGTCGATGTGGGCGATGGCGATGATCGCCACGGTGTAGCCGGACAGCATGGCCCCATAGGCCCGCGTATCCTGCAGGAAGTGGGCGGTGAAGACGCACAGGCCGAGCCAGGTCGCGAAGGCCACGAGGAGCACGACCCGGTCCTGCGCGAACAGCGCCATCAGGACGATGGCCACGGCCGCACCCACGAGGGTGCCGAGGAAGCGGTAGAGGGCCTTCGACAGGGCCTGCCCGCGCTTGGGCTGGGCCAGGATCGCCACGCAGACGGCCGCCGAGGAGGCACTCGACAGCTGCAGCCAGAAGGCCGCGTAGAGCGCGAGGATCATCGCGAGCCAGATCCGCACGGCGAAGGCCCAGGCGGCGGGCTTGGGGACCACGCGCTCGAGGGCGGCGAGCACCCGGTCCGGCAAGCGGAGACGTCTATCGGCGAGGGTGCTCACCCGGCGATCCCGGGCGGCGACGCCTCAGGCGGGCGGGCCGCGATCCGGGCCTGCCACAGGCAGAGCAGGGGGGTGACGAGGAGTTCGACCGCCAGCGCCGCCATCATCAGGAAGGAGGGCAGACCGGTGAGCGCCCAGCCGAGCAAGCGGGCGAGGCCGCCGAGCGCCACCACCAGGGTGAGGAAGCGGAACAGGGTGGTCTTGGCCTCGATGCCCGGCACGCAGGTCCAGAAAAGGATGCCGATGCCCATGTGCAGGCCGGAGAGGTAGCGGAAATGACTGTCGGCCGAGACGTCGACGAGGCCGCCGCGGCCGATCCCGTTGAGGCCGAACAGAACGCCGTAGAGGCCGGACGCTACCGGGACCAGGGCCATCACCGCCACCGCGCGCTGTAGCGCCTGCCGTTCCCGCATCGTCGCGCCCGTCCGGAGTCACCCTGCCAGGATCGGAAACCGGGACGGTCAGGCTTACGTTCCTCGGTGGTCCGCGAATGACCCTGAACCGCCCGGAACGAAGGCCGGGCGGCGGGGGCGGTTCAGGCCTTCACCTGCTTCAGGCGCTTCACGCACTTGCTGTAGTACTGCGGCCATTTCGGTCCCTGCGCGGCCTTGTCGGCGACCGAGAGGGCGCGCCACTCGGCGCCGCACTTCTTCTGGCGTTCGCGGGCCGCGCTCTGGCCGACGCTGAGCTCCTTGGCGGGCTTGGGCGCCGCCACCGCTTGCGCCAGCGCACCGCCGGAGACGAGGGGACTTGTCACAACGAGGGGGCTTGCCAGGAGCAGCAAGCCCGCGAACAAAGCACTGGTGCGACGCGAACGGAACGACAGCATGACGACCCCCGGGACGTTTGGGCGCCGCCATCTGGCGGGCCGGCCGCATCACAGCCACAACCCTGAGCGAGGGCAAGCGCCATCTGCACGGGCATCGGCACGATCCACCGTTCGTGCCGCCGGCACGGAGTCTGCAACCTTCCGCTCGCGTCCCGGATTGTTCCGGGGCATCGAGCGAGCCTGAACTGGGTCGGAAAAACCGCATGGCACACGCGCCGGGAAAACCCATCGACGTGCACACTTGGAGCACGCCGAACGGCTGGAAGATCCCGATCATGCTGGAGGAGTGCGGGCTGCCCTACCGGGTGGTGCCGGTGAATATCGGCCGCGGCGACCAGATGGCTCCGGACTTCCTGAAGATCTCGCCCAACAACAAGATTCCCGCCATCGTCGATCCGGACGGCCCGGGCGGCGAGCCGATCACGGTGTTCGAATCCGGCGCGATCCTGCAGTATCTCGGGCGCAAGACCGGCTGCCTCTATCCCGCCGACGAGCGCGCGCGGGTGGCCGTGGACGAGTGGCTGTTCTGGCAGATCGGCGGCTTCGGGCCGATGCTCGGCCAGGCTCACCACTTCCGCATCTACGCCCAGGAGAAGATCCCCTACGCCATCGACCGCTTCACGGCAGAGGCGCAGCGCCTCTACGGCGTCCTCGACAAGCGTCTCGCCGACCGCGACTACGTGGCGGGCGATTTCTCCATCGCCGACATCGCGATCCTGCCCTGGGCGAAGTACCACGAGAAGCAGAGCATCGAGCTCGCGAGCGTGCCCCACGTGCGGGCCTGGCTCGACCGCGTCATGGCGCGGCCGGCCGTGCAGCGGGGCTTCGCGGCGGTCTGACTTGGAGCGCCCCGATCTGGGGTGCCGTCGCCAGGGGCGCCGTCAGTCGGCCGGGGCAGCGGCCTTCGCGGGCGCGGCCTTGGCGGCCTTCGGCGCGGGCCGGGGTGCCGGGGTTGTCTCGGGCGTGGCCGCGGAGGCCTGCTGGTTCACGTCCGGCACCCGGGTCCAGGTCTGCGAGCCACAGAGGACCTTGAGCAGGCAGCCGGAGACCGACAGCTCCGAGCCGCTCTCCCGCTCCAGGCTGACCTGATACATCTTGCCCTCGTCGGCGTTGTAGATCTCCCCGGAGAACTTGGCCTCCTCGGGCTTCAGGTTGTCGAGGAGCGTCAGGCCGATCACCGGACGGCCGCGCTTCTTCGGATCGGGATTCTTGATGTCCGTGCGCGGGGTGCCGTCCTCGTTGGTCGCGGTCTTGGCCCAGACCACCTTCCCGCAGATGTTGGCGGCGCCCGGTCCGCAGCGGTCGATGCGGACCTTGGCGCGGCCGTCCCCGGTGAGCCAGGTGCCCGACGGGTCCTGGGCCGGCGCTGCGGAGGCGGGGGCGAGGCCGGCGAGGATGAGGGCGGCGGTGAAGGCGACGCGCATGTCCTGGTCTCCATGTGGCGTGGCTGCGGCTGGACGCCGGCGGCCAGAGGGTCGGCAGGGATCGGAGTTGCCCCCTCGGGGAGGGCCGTGATCGTCTGGCCACAGGAGGCGTCCGCATTCGGGCGTTTTTCTGGCGCTGTTGCGCCAAAGCCATGGCGGCGGGAAAATCGGCGCCGTGGGCACTGTTATCCACCGCGAATCCGCCTCGGGTTGAGGGCCGGGAGCCCGCCCGCTATAAGCCCGGCGCCGAAGCCATTTTCGGCTGAGCGATCACAACCGGACGGACCATGGCCAGCGAGCGCACCTTCTCCATCCTCAAGCCCGACGCGACGAAGCGGAACCTGACCGGAGCGGTCAATGCCGTGATCGAGAAGGCGGGCCTGCGCATCGTCGGCCAGCGCCGCATCCAGATGAGCCGCGCCCAGGCCGAGAAGTTCTACGAGATCCACAAGGAGCGCCCGTTCTTCGGCGAGCTCGTGGAATTCATGACCTCCGGGCCGGTCGTCGTGCAGGTGCTCGAGGGCGAGAACGCCGTCGCCAAGTACCGCGAAGTGATGGGCGCCACCAACCCGGCCAACGCCGACGAGGGCACCATCCGCAAGACCTTCTCCGAGTCGGTCGGCGAGAACACCGTGCACGGCTCCGACAGCCTCGAGAACGCCAAGGCCGAGACCGCCCAGTTCTTCCAGGATTCAGACATCGTCGGCTGAATCCCTCGGTGCGCCGGAGCCTCCCGGAGGCTTCGGCGTTTGCCGTTCCAGTGTGGCTCCGGCGCCCTTGCGCGGCGGAGGCACGGACGTGAAACCGGTTCGTTCCCGAATCGCTTTCACGGACCCATCATTCCATGCGCTCCATCGCCCCGCGCACCGGCCGGCTCCTGCTCGCCGCCGGCCTGCTCTCGCTCGTCGCCGCCTGCAACGCCAACAAGTCCGGACCCACCGCGTCGCTCGAAGGCTACACGCCCGATCCGGCGCTGAAGACGGCCTCCGCCGGCAACCTGACGGGCCGCGTGCGCCACGCCTGCACCGTCACCCAGGCCCGCCTGCAGAACGTCTCCGAAGTCTCCCTCGCGCGCCCCTGCGGCTGCTACGCGAACCAGACGCTCGCGAGCCTCGACAAGGGCGAACTCGATGCCTACCGCAGCACCGGCTACTTCAACGATTCCGCCCGTGCCAAGGCCCTGAACGCCCTCGACAGCTGCAAGCTGCCGCGCCCGGCGTAAGGCGCGGCCCCTGACCCCGGGCCTCAGGCCCGGGGTGCCTCGGCGGGCTCGGCCTGCGTGAAGTCCCGCCAGAGCAGGATCAGCGCGGACATCACCGCCGGGCCGAGGAACAGGCCGAGGAGGCCGAAGGTCTCGACGCCGCCCAGGATGCCGAGCAGCACCCAGAGGAAGGGCAGGCGGGTCGTGCCGCCGATCAGCGCCGGACGCACGAAGTGGTCCGCCACGAAGGTGACGACGAAGCCCGCCACCACCACGACCACCGCCGACACCACCGCGCCGTTGGCGAGCAGGATCGCGGCCGCGATGCCGAAGACCAGCGGCGCCCCGAACGGGATCATCGCCGCCACCGCGGTCAGCGCACCGAGCAGCACGGGGTGCGGCACGCCGGCGAGGTAGTAGACGATCCCCAGGAGCACGCCCTCGCCGAGGCCGACCAGGACGAGCCCGTCCACGGTGCCGTGGACCGAGGCCACCATCTGCCGCGCCACCTGCTCGCCCCGCGGGCCGAACAGCCTCGCGCTGGCGGTGAGCACCTGCGCGGCCACCGCGCGGCCGTCCCGGAACAGGAAGAACAGCGCCACCAGGGTGAAGCCGAACAGCACGACGCGCCGGACGATCTGCGCGCCGAGGCTACGGGTCACCCCGATCACCGAGGAATTGTCGAAGCGGTGCAGGAGCTCCGAGCCGGCGGCGGGGTGACTCAGGTTCTCCGCCCACCAGGCCTGGGCCTGCGCCGCGCCGAAGGGGAGATGGCCGAGGATGTCCGGCACCGGGATGCCGGACTTCTCGAAGGAGCGCGCCCAGGCGACCACGTCGTGGGCCTCTCGCGCCGCCTGCACCCCCAGCACCACGAGGGGGATCAGGAAGACCAGGGCCACCGCAGCAGTGAACAGGAGGGGCAGCAGGATGTTGTGCCGGCCCGGCGGCCAGCGCCGCTCGGCGCGGGCGTAGAGCGGCCCGAGGGCGATCGCCAGGATCACCGCCCAGACCAGGGCCGGGATGAAGTGGTGCAGCACCCAGATCCCGAGCCCCGCGAGAGCGACAACCAGGGCGAGCCGGGCCAGGCTCTGCGCCGGGCCCGGCAGCGGGTGCGCGCCCGCACGCGTCGGACGGTCGGGGGCCGGGCGCGGGTCGGGGCCGCCCGCGGGCGGCGCTCCGGCCGGCGTCACGGAGGGAAGATGTGCCATCGTCTCGCTCGACCTCTTGGGGACCGCCCGCGGCGGCACGTCCTGCCCGTGCATCTAGTCCATCGTCGCGGGATCGGAATGGAGGCGACGGCCCGATCGCGACGCCGTGATGGCCAAGGTTGCCCCTCCTACACCCCTCGTGTAAGGGACCGCCTTCACTGTCCAGGGCGGCAGCAGCGCCGGCCCACGGGGCATGCTGCGCGACCGGGGGCACCGGGCACCATGCGCCGGATCGCTCCGGCCCCCGATCGGCACGGGCCGAATCCGGTGGGATACCCAGTCACACGGCGAGAACGCATGTCCGACCAGACCCACACCGCAACCTTCGACCGCGTCGCGGACATCATCGCCGACACCGCCGACATCCCGCGCGATACGATCACGCCCGAGAGCCACGCCATCGACGATCTCGGGATCGATTCGCTCGCCTTCCTCGACATCGCCTTCGCGGTGGACAAGGCCTTCGGCATCAAGCTCCCCCTCGAGCGTTGGACCCAGGAGGTCAACGAGGGCAAGGTGCCGGCCGAGGAGTACTTCGTCCTGAAGAACCTCTGCGCCCGCATCGACGCCCTGGTGGCCGAGAAGGCCGCCAAGGCCTGAGCCCGATCCGCCCGGGCCCTCTCGGCACCGGCGCGGCCCCTTCGAAACACCCGCCCGCACGGGACCTTAGGACGCCATGCGCCTCGAATATTTCGAGATGATCGACGCCGTGACCCAGTTCGACCGGGAGGCCGGCCGGATCGAGGCCCTGGCCCGCGTGCCGATGGAGAGCCCGGTCTTCGAGGGGCACTTCCCCGATCACCCGCTGGTGCCGGGCGTGCTGCTCACCGAGACCATGGCGCAGGCCTCGGGCTACCTCGTGCTCGCCCATCTGGGGTTTCGGCAGATGCCGTTCCTGATGGGCGTCGACAAGGCGCGATTCCGCTCGTTCGTCGGCCCGGGCGCCGAGTTGCAGATCGAGGCGAGCCTCGAACATGACGGCTCGGGCTACGCGGTGACCAAGGCGGCGATCCGCCACGACGGCAAGCCGCTGGCCAATGCCGAACTGCGCTTCCGCACCATGCCGTTCCCGGCCGGCCTCGACGCGCCCATGCGCGAGCGGGCGCGCAGGATCGGGCTGTTCGATCTCGCGGGCGAGCCCGCATGACCGGGCCGGCCCGCGACCGTGCCGACGTGAGTGTCATGAGATGAGCGACGGGGTGAGATGAGCATTTCGCGCGACGTCGTCGTCACCGGCATCGGCCTGGTCTCCTGCGCGGGCGAGGGCATCGCGGCCCATCTCGCGGCCTTCGAAGCGGGTACGCCGGCGCGCACCGACACAGAGACCTTCGCGCCCTACACGGTGCATCCGGTCGCGCCGCTCGCCTTCGACGGACAGATCCCGAAGAAATCCGACCAGCGTCAGATGGAGCCCTGGCAGCGCCTCGGCGTTTATGCCGCCGGCCTCGCCCTCGAGTCCGCCGGGGTGAAGGGCGATGCCGACCTCAAGGGCCGCATGCACCTCGTGGTCTCGGCCGGCGGCGGCGAGCGCGACACGGCGGTGGACGGCGCGATACTCACGGGCCTGCGCGAGGCCGCCGATCCGGGCGCCTATCTCAACGAGCACCTGCAGAACGACCTGCGCCCGACCCTCTTCCTGGCCCAGCTCTCGAACCTGCTCGCCGGCAATATCGGGATCGTCCACGGGGTCACCGGCGCCTCGCGCACCTTCATGGGCGAGGAGGCCGCCGGCACCGACGCCCTGCGCATCGCCCAGGCGCGGATCGCCTCAGGCCAGGTGGACTGCATGCTGGTGGGCGGCTCCTACAGCGCCGAGCGCCCGGACGTCATGGTGATCCACGAGATGGGCGGCTACCTGCGCGCCCGCGACTTCCGCCCGGTCTTCGACCGCAGCCCGGAGGACGAGGCCGGCTTCATCCTCGGCAGCGCTGCCGCCTTCCTGGTGCTGGAAGCCGCCGAGCACGCCGCCGCGCGCGGGGCGCGGGCCCTCGCCCGTCTCGGCCCGGTGGGCAGCGACCGAACGAAGCGCATACCGGGCAGCACCGAGGCCAGCCTTGCCGCCCTCTGGGCGGCGACGGGCGTCGAGGCTCCGGAAGTGATTCTCGCCGGGGCCACCGGCGTCGCCCCGATCACGGCCGAGGAAGGCGCTGCCCTGGCACGCCTCGCGCCGGGCGTGGCCGTGACGGCCCTGGGCGATCTCACCGGCCACTCCCTCGAGACGGTGGCGCCCTTCGGCGCAGCCCTGGCGGCAGCGCTCGTCGCCGAGCGGGGCCTGCACGAGGTGGCGGTGACGGTGGTGGGCCACCGCAGGGGCGAGGGCGTGATTCGGGTGACGGCGGCCTGACCCGGGACGACCCCCGGGCTCCGGCAGCGGCGAAAAGAGTGCGAAAAGAGTGTAAGACGGCGCAATGACGAACGAACCTCTCCGTGACGCCAGAGTCCGGGACGACAAGGTCCGAGACGCGAAGGGCCGGCCCCTGGTGGCGGTCACCGGCCTCGGCATCGTCACTTCCCTGGGGCAGGGACAGGCCGACAACTGGACCGCGCTGACGGCAGGCCGGTCCGGCATTCACGCCATCCGGCGCTTCCCCACGGAGGGCCTGCGCACCCGCATCGCCGGCACCGTCGATTTCCTCGACACCGACCCGCTCGTGGCGCCGGCCCTGTCGCAGCGCTTCGCCGAGGCCGCCGCCGACGAGGCGATCGCGCAATCGGGCATCGGCCGCCCCGGCGACTTTCCCGGTGCCCTGTTCATCGCCGTGCCTCCGGTGGAGATCGAGTGGCCGCAGCGCCAGGCCCTGGCCGAGGCCTCCGGCCAGAACGGTCCGATCACCTACACCGACCTGCAGCGCGCCGCCGCGAGCCGGCGCTTCGACCCCTGGCACGACCTGTTCATCTTCGGCACGGTGGCCGATCACATCGCCGACCGCTTCGGCACCAAGGGCTCGCCGATCTCGCTCTCCACCGCCTGCTCGTCCGGCGCCACCGCGATCCAGCTCGGCGTCGAGGCCATCCGGCGCGGCGAGGTCACCGCCGCCCTCTGCATCGGCACCGACGGCTCGGTGAACCCGGAATCCCTGATCCGCTTCTCGCTGCTCTCGGCCCTCTCCACGCAGAACGACCCGCCGGAGGCCGCCTCGAAGCCCTTCTCGAAGAACCGCGACGGCTTCGTCATGGGCGAGGGCGCGGGCGCTCTCGTGCTCGAGGACGCCGCGGCGGCGCGCGCCCGCGGCGCGAAGATCCTCGGCTACGTGCTCGGGTGCGGCGAGAAGGGCGACGGCTTCCACCGCACCCGGTCGAGCCCCGACGGCGCTCCCGGCATCGCGGCCATCCGCGCCGCCCTGGAGGACGCCGACACCGCCCCCGATGCCATCGACACCGTGAACGCCCATGGCACCTCGACCCCGGAGAACGACAAGATGGAGGCGATGAGCTGCGCCGCCGTGTTCGGCGACCGCATCCGCGCCCTGCCGGTCTCGTCCAACAAATCGATGATCGGGCACACCCTCACGGCCGCCGGTGCGGTCGAGGCGGTGATCTCGCTCCTCACCATCGCACACGGCCGCATCCCGCCGACCATCAACTACGCGGTGCCCGACCCCGCCATCCCCCTCGACATCGTGGCCGAGGCCCGCGACGTGCCTGTGCGGCGGGTGCTGTCGAACTCCTTCGGCTTCGGCGGCCAGAACACCTGCCTCGTGCTGGCGGACGAGCCGGCATGAGGACGGACAGCAACACGGAGCCCAACCGCCGCGTCCTCGTCACCGGCGGCACTTCCGGCCTCGGCGCGGCGATCGTGCGGGCGCTGGTCGCCGCCGGCCACGACGTCGCCTTCACCTACCGCTCCTCCGCCGAGGCCGCCGAGGGGCTGGTCGGGGAGCTCTCGGCGGCCCATCCCGGCCGCACGATCACCGCGCAGGCCCTCGACCTCGCCGACCGCACCGCCGTCGAGGCGTTCTGCGAGGAACTCGAGGCCGGCGACGGCTTCCACGGCTTCGTCCACAATGCCGGCCAGTCCTACGACGCCTTGGCGGCGATGCTGGACCAGGACCGGGCCGAGGCCGCCATGCAGGTGAACTTCTGGTCGCTGACGCGCCTGGCCAAGTCCCTGGTCCGGGACATGACCCGCGCGCGCGCGGGACGCATCGTCGCCATCGGCTCGGTGGCGGCCCTGCGGGCCAATCCGGGCAACGCCGCCTACGCCGCCACCAAGGGCGCCCTCATCGCCTATTGCCGCACTCTGGCGGTGGAATCGGCCAAGCGCGGCGTCACCGTCAACGTGATCGCGCCGGGCTTCATCGATACCGGGATGATGGCCCCCTACGCCGCCTACCGCGCCAGCATGGAGCGCCAGATCCCCGCCGGCCGCTTCGCCCGGCCGGAGGACGTCGCCGCCCTCGCGGCCTTCCTGATGGGCGAGGGTGCCGCCTACATCACCGGCGCGGTGCTGCCCGTCGACGGTGGCCTCACCGCGATGATGGGCGTCCACCGCTCCTGAGGGCGAGCCTGCCATGTCCCTGGGCTTGATGTCCCCGCGCTCGATGTCCCCGCGCCTCATGCTCCCGGTCTCCGTCGCGCTGGCCCTCGTGATCCTCGCCGCCGGCCCGACCGCTGCGGCCGAGGCGTTCCGCGTTGATGGCCTTCCGCGCGGCGAGTCCCTGAGCATCCGCGAGACGCCCGACGCCGCCGCGCCCGCCCTCGGGCAGGCCCCGGTGGGCGCCCGCCTGCGCGGCTTCGGCTGCACCGCCGAGACCCCGAGCGGGCTGACCTGGTGCCGGGTCAAGGCCGGCCCCATCCTCGGCTGGGCCCGACGGCGCTACCTGTCGCCGGAGTGACGCCGACCCCACGGGTTGATGCCTCGTCCCGCGAAGGCTAGCGAGAGGCGCATGAACGCCCGGCCCTCGCGGGGGCATCCGCGGCGCCCCGCGAACAGAAGCGAGCCCCATGCAATCCCTCCAGCTCCACGGTGACCGCGACCTGCGCCTCGAGGATGTCGCGGAACCGGCCGCACCCGGCCCCGGCGAGGTCCAGATCCGCGTGCGTGCGGTCGGCCTCAATTTCATCGACGTGTGGGGCTTCCGCGGCATGGCCTTCGCCAAGCGCAAGCTGCCGCTCGCGGTCGGGGCCGAGGCCTCGGGCGAGATCGTCTGCGTCGGCGAGGGCGTCGAAGGCTTGGCCGAGGGCGACCGGGTGGCGATGTACGGCGCCCAGACCTGCGGCCGGTGCAAGGCCTGCCGTGAGGGCCGCGACAACCTCTGCGAGGACGTCTCCGGAGTGATGGGCTTCCACATCGACGGCTTCGCCCGCGAGCGGGTGACCATGCCGGCGCGCCTCGGCATCAAGATCCCGGACGGCGTCAGCTTCACCGATGCGGCCTGCGCCCCGGTGGCCTTCGGCACCGTGCAGCACATGCTGTTCGACAATGCCCGCCTGGAGCCGGGCGAGAGCATCCTCGTCCATGCCGGCGGCTCCGGCATCGGCACCGCGGCGATCAAGATGGCCAAGGCCATCGGCTGCACCGTGTTCACCACGGTGGGCGACGACGCCAAGGGCGAGAAAGCCAAGGCGCTCGGCGCCGACCACGTCATCAACTACCGCGAGGAGCGCTTCGAGGGCGAGGTCCGGCGGCTGACCAAGCGCAAGGGCGTCGACGTGGTGTTCGAGCATGTCGGACCCGATACCTGGAACGGCTCGCTCCTGTGCCTGAAGCGCGGCGGGCGCCTCGTCACCTGCGGCTCCACCTCGGGCGTCTCGACCACCATGAACCTGATGCAGCTGTTCCAGCAGCAGTACCGCATCACCGGCTCGTTCGGCTGCTCGATGGTTAACATCCGCGATGCGATGGGCAAGATGGCCCAGGGCATCACGCCGGTGATCGACACGGTCCTGCCGCTCGCCGATTTCGCGCAGGGGCTCGAGCGGCTGGAATCGCGGAAGGTGTTCGGCAAGATCCTCGTGACGCTCTGAGTTGCAGCGCACACGGGTGCCCACCCGCGTAAAAATGAATTATGCCAGGAACCAGGGTCGTCGCCGGAACGTCCCGCGTCACGGGATTCGTTTTGCTTCGCCTCGCCCTCGTCCTGAAGCGCAACCTGCCACGCCTCGCCGGGCTCGCGATGATTCCCCTGATCCGGGGCCTGTTCTGGCTGGCGCGAAGCCTCGGGGCCGAGCGTGCGAGCCGGCTCGGCGGCCGGATCGTCCGGACGATCGGCCCCTTCCTGCCCGCCCACCGCACCGCGATGGCGAACCTGCGCGCCGCGTTTCCGGAGCGCGACGAGGCCGCAATCCGCGCCCTCGCCCTGGAGGCTTGGGACAATCTCGGACGTACCGGCGCGGAATACGCCCATCTCCACACTCTGATCGACATCGACCCGGCCGATCTCACGGCCAGCCGGCGCATCACGGTCGCGGGCGAGAGCCACTTTGCCGATCTGCGCGATGACGGCAAGCCGGGCCTGATCTTCTCGGCCCATCTGGCGAACTGGGAATTGCCGGCGATCTGCGCGGCCCGCTTCGGCCTCGACGCCACCGCGATCTTCCGCCCCCCCAACGATGCGGCCTCCGCCCGCCTGGTGCAGGAGGTCCGGCGCCAGACCATGGGCGGCCTGGCGGCGGCGGGGCAGGGCGCGGTCTTCGCCATGCAGGGCGTGGTCGAGCGCGGCGGCCATCTCGGCCAGCTCATCGACCAGCACTTCACCCGCGGCGTCGTGGTGGAGTTCTTCGGCAAGCCCGTCCTGGTCAACCCGCTGCTCGGCAAGCTCGCCCGCCATTACGAATGCCCCCTCCACGGCGCGCGGGTGGTCCGGCGCGACGGGTCGGGCTTCCACCTCGAGCTGACCCCACCTCTCGACCTGCCCCGCGATGCCTCCGGCGCCATCGACGTCCAGGGCGCGATGCAGGCGATGACGCGGGTGATCGAGGGATGGATCCGCGAGAATCCCGGGCAATGGCTCTGGATGCACCGGCGCTGGCGCCCCGCGATGCTGCCGAAGCCGAAACCGGCCCAGACACCGGGGCCGGACGCGGCAGGGCCGGGCGGGAATCGAGCGACCGTGATGACCGGGAATGGCCGGGCGACGGTATCCTGATCCCATGAGCCGCGTCGCCACGCCCCTCCCGCGCCGGACCGCCGGCCTGTGCCTTGCCCTGCTCCTCGCGGGCGGCGTCCTGGCGGCGGGTGCGGCCCAGGTCCGGGCCGGGGAGCGTACCCCGGTGGTGATCGAGCTCTACACCAGCCAGGGCTGCGCCGCCTGTCAGCCGGCATCGCGGGTACTCGCCGAGTTCGCCCGCGAACCCGGGATCATCGCCCTGACCTTCCCGATCACCTACTGGGACTATCTCGGCTGGAAAGATGTCTACGCCCAGCCCGCCTTCACGGCGCGGCAGCGGGCCTACGCGTCCCTGCGCGGCGAGCGGCAGGTCTTCACGCCCCAGGCCATCGTCAACGGCGAGCCCTCGATGATCCGCTCGGACCGCAACTCCCTGGAGCGGGCGCTGCGTCGCGCCCGGGCGGGCAGCCCGGTCCAGGTCCCGGTCCGGAGCTGGGAGGAGGGCGACCGGATCTGCATCGACGTCGCCGCGAGCTCCGTGGCGGACGCCAAGGCCGAGCTCTGGCTGCTGCCGGTGATGCGCCGCCGCCGGATCGCCATCGGCGGTGGCGAGAACAAGGGCCAAGTCTTCGATTACATCAACGTCGTGCGCGGGATGCACCGGATCGGTCCCTGGACGGGACATGCATCCCATTTCGAAGTGCCGCGTCACGCGGCCCAGGTCGCCGACGCCGATTCCTACGTGGTCGTCCTGCAGGGCGGCAGCGAGGGACGCCCCACCCGCATCCTCGGCGCCGCGAAGGGGCCGGGCTTCTGAGGCTCTCCGTCGGGTGCCGCAGAGCCCCGGGATCGCTCCCGGGGCTCCGTTTGACTGAGCGGCCAGTCTGATCGGGCTGGGGATGCTCAGGCCAAAGGCGGGTTCGGCCGACGGATCAGTACGTGCCGAACTTGTAGTTGAGTCCGGCGCGGACGACGGCGAAGTCGTCGGAGCGGCGGCTGGTGTAGCCCGTCGCGGCTGCATAACTCGTGCCGGAGACGCTGTACTGGGCTCCGGTGGAGTTCGAGTAAGCGAACACGCCGTTGGTGCTGTTGCGGTCGAGGCTGACGTAGAGGCCCTCGACCTTCACGGTCACCGCAGAGGACTTGAAGAAGTTCAGGAACGAGTCCGTGGGCAGGGCGTACTCAATGCCGCCGCCGGCGGCCCAGCCGGTGCGGAACGTGTCGCTGGTGCTGTTGGGCAGGCCGAAGCTGGAGCCGCCCCCGCCGCCATAGGCGAAGCCGCCGGTGCCGTAGACCAGGGTGCGGTCGAAGGCGTAGCCGAGGCGGCCGCGCACGGTGCCGAAGTAATCGAGGTTCGACAGGCCGTTCGGGTTGACGAAGGTCAGGTCGGCATTGGGCGTGCCGACGAAGGACGCCGTGTTCCGATTGGTGCCGAAGCCGAGATACTGCGCATCTGCCTCGATGCCGACGACGAAGCCGGAGCCAGGGGTGAACTGATAGTTGTAGCCGATCTGGCCACCACCGGTGAAGCCGTCGTTGGCGTTGCGGTTGCTGAAGGCGACGAGGCCCGGCGCGGCGCCGTTGGCGATGATGCCCGAAGCGGCCGTGGTGCCGATGACGGTGGCGCCGCTGCTGCTATTGGCATCGAAGCCGTAGCCGGCGTTCAGACCCGCGTAGAACCCGGTCCAGGTGAAGACCGGGACCGCCGTGAAGACGGGCGGCGCCACGCGGCGCGGAAGGTCGGCGGCGGAAGCCGCTCCGGCGAGCAGCGCGGCCATCGGGCCGGCCAGAAGTAGGGTCTTGGTCATGAGATCCTCGTTGTCTCCCACGGGAGATCGCGAGCCCGGACGATGGGTCCGATCCGCCGGCCGACGCAGGTCGTCCGTCCCGGACGGCACATGCATGCGCCCGGACGGCATCGGGATAGGCCGCTTCGATCGCCGCGTGCGTGCGCCGGCAAACGCGGAGCGCAGTGATCGAACGGTCCCCAGAATGCGGGACTCGGAAGCGGGTTCGGAGCATCTGCCCGTCGGGGCGGCTGCAGGTCCGTGGCCGGTGCGACCACGGCCCGACCATGCGTGGGAAATTTGCCCACGTCAATCCGACGATCAGGTTCGGCGTGCGCCCGCACACGATGGGCGAACGCACGCCGATCGAAGTCAGACCCGATCGGGCGGGTAGGGCCGGCTCAGGCGACCCATTCCCCGGCCCGCATCACCGGGACCGCCCGGCCTTCGGCGGAGAGGCCGTCGACGTCGATCCGGTCCGATCCGATCATCCAGTCGATGTGGATGAGGCTGCGGTTGGCCCCACGCGCCGCGAGGTCGTCCTCGCTGAAATCCACGCCGCCTTTGCGGAAGCACTTGCTGTAGGCCTGACCTAGGGCGATGTGGCTCGCGGCGTTCTCGTCGTAGAGGGTGTTGTAGAACAGGAGGCCCGAGGCGGAGATCGCTGAGGAGGCCGGCACCAGGGCGACCTCGCCGAGGCGGCGCGCGCCCTCATCGGTCTCCAGCACCTTGGCGAGCACGTCGCCGCCGGTGCGGGCGGTGGCCTCGACGATGCGCCCCTCCTCGAAGCGCACCTTGATGCCGTCGATCAGGGTGCCCTGGTAGGAGAGCGGCTTGGTGCTGGTGACGGTGCCGTCCACCCGGTCCTTGTGGGGGGTGGTGAACACTTCCTCGGTGGGGATGTTGGCGTTGCACACGATGCCGCTGCGCGAGGCCGAGGCGCCGCCGCACCATTCGTGGTCGTCGGCGAGGCCCACCGTGAGGTCGGTGCCGGGCCCGAAGAAGCGCAGGGCCGCGAAGCGATGGGTGTTGAGCGCCGTCATCCGGGCATGCAGCGCGGCGTTGTGCGCCTCCCAGGCCGCCACCGGATCGGGGCCGTCGACTCGCGAGGCCGCGAAGATCGCATCCCACAGGCGTGACACCGCCTCGGCCTCCGGCAGATCCGGGAACACCGTGCGCGCCCAGGGTGCCGTCGCCGCCGAGACGATCGTCCAGTTGGTGGAGAAGTTGGCGATGAGTTCGAGGGCCGGCACGTAGGCCTTGGACCGAGCCCGGTTGGCACGGGCCACCTTGGCCGAATCCTGGCCGGCGAGGAGGGAGGGATCGTCGCCCGCGATGGCGAGCCGGGCCGCGCCGTTGCGATAGGCCTCGGCCATCCCGCTGTAGAGCCAGCCGGCGGCGGTGTCGAAGGCCGCATCGGGGGCGTAGGCGAACCGCGCCAGGGTGGCGGCGTCGTCCGCATAGAAGGTGGTCACCAGGGAAGCGCCGGCCTTGTAGGCCTGCTCGGTGATCAGCCGAGCCAGCGGCACCGTCTCGAGCGGGGCGGTGATCACGAGTTCCTGGCCGGGCTGGAGGCCCAGGCCGACTTTCACGGCGACCTCGGCCAGGCGCTGCAGGCGCTCGGCATGCTGAGATCCCAGTGGCTGCGCGGCCCCGGTCGGTGTGGACCCAGCGGTTGTCTGCGCGATCCCGTCCATGCCTGTCTCCCGATGCTGCCTTCAGCGACGTGCGCTCAAGATCAGGTCTCGGGACGGCAGGTCAACCCTCGGTGGGCGCGGGCGGGACGGGTCGGCCGTGGCGGCGGTTCAGGCGGCGCGGGACCAGGTGATCTCGCCGAGGTTCTCGCGGAAAGCGAAGCGCAGGAGATGGTCGGAAACCACGTTCTCGAGCCGCGTCAGGGCAGCCGGGTCGGGGGTCGCGACCCGCATCAGTAACGCGTCAGGACCGGCCTCGAAGGTGCAGACCCGGTCCCCGCCGAAGGGCACGCGGCCGGCATCCTCGGTGGCTTCCACCGGGAACTTGTGGCTCCAATGGCGGCAGAGCTGCTTGAGGTAGCGGCTTGCCTCGGCCGTCGGGACTCTCGCCTGGGAAGTCGGCATCGAACGTGTCTCCTGCTCGGTCTTCGATCGCGACGTATGATCTGCTCTCTCTTTAAGAGAGGCCGGAAGGGTTAAGACCGGGCTAACCCACCGCACTGCAACCAGCCGTCCATCGTGGTCTCGCAACCTCTTCCGCCCGCAGCAGCGCCGATTTGTGGCGCATTGCCGTCCACAATCTGGCAAGGCTTTGTGCGCCGCACAACACCAATCCATGCGATCCACATGCGGTTCCGACTAAAATTTTGTTGAGCCTTCCAAAAAGCCGGATGACACCGGCCCGGGCGCGACCTCCGCCTGCGGAGCCTCATCCGAAAGAACCTTGCCGGGGTTCAGGATGTTGCCCGGGTCGAGGGCGGCCTTGAGGCTGCGCATCAGGTCGAGGGCGACGGGGTCGGCGTAGCGCGCCAGTTCCGCGCGCTTGCGCAGGCCGACGCCGTGCTCGGCCGCGATCGAGCCGTCGAGCGCCGCGACGATGTCGTGGACGATCCGGTTGAAGCGCTCCCAGGCGGCCAGGAAGGCGGCGGGGTCCATGCCCGGGGGCTGGCTCAGGTTGAAGTGGATGTTGCCGTCGCCGAAATGGCCGAAGGCGCAGACGCGCAGGCCGGGCATCTCCGCCTCGCAGGCCTGCGTCGCCCGGGCGAGGAACGCGGGCAGGCGGGAAAGCGGCACCGAGACGTCGTGCTTGATCGAGGCGCCTTCGGCCTTCTGCACCTCCGACAGGCTCTCGCGCAGGTCCCAGAAGGCGTTCGCCTGCGCCTCGCTCGCCGCCAGGGCGGCGTCGCCGAGGAACCCCTGGTCCTGGGCCCGGGCGAGGAGCGCCTCCAGCAACGCGCCGGCATCCTCGCCGGGGCGGTGGGTCGAGAGTTCCACCAGGGCGTAGGCCGCGTGCGACCCGGCCAGCGGCCGGCGCGCCCCGGCCCGGTGGCGCAGGACGATCTCCAGGCCGAAGGGCGCGATGTACTCGAAGGCGGTCAGGGCCGGGCCGGCCTCGGCCCGCAGGCTTCCGAACAACGCGAGGGCGGCCTCCACCGAGGTGAGCCCGACGAAGGCCACGGATCGCGAGGTCGGCCGGGGGTAGAGCTTCAGCACCGCCGCCGTGATCAGGCCGAGGGTTCCTTCCGAGCCGAGGAACAGGTGCTTGAGGTCGTAGCCGGCATTGTCCTTGCGCAGTCCCTTCAGCCCGTTCCAGATCCGGCCGTCGGCCAGCACCACCTCGAGGCCGAGGACGAGGTCGCGGGCATTGCCGTAGGCGAGCACCGCCGTTCCGCCCGCGTTGGTGGAGAGATTGCCGCCGATCCGGCACGATCCCTCCGAGGCCAGCGAGAGCGGAAACAGCATCCCGGCGGCCGCAGCGGCAGCCTGCACGTCGGCCAGCACCATTCCGGCCTCCACCGTGATGCTGGCATTGACGGGATCGAGCGCGCGCAGCCGGTTCAGCCGCGCCAGGGAGAGGACGATGCCCCCCTGCGGCAAGCCGCCCCCGACATGGCCGGTATTCCCGCCCTGGGCCACCACGGGCACCCCCGCCTCGGCGCAGGCGCGCACCACGAAGGCGACCGCCTCCGTGTCTGCGGGCCGCACCACCGCCAAAGCATGGCCGCGCTGCAGGCCGCGGGTCTCGGCGAGGTAGGGCGCGAGGTCGGCCGGGTTCGTCAGGACGTGGTCGGCGCCGAGATGCGCTGCGAGTTGCGCCAGCAGGCGGGAAGGGTCGGTCACCACGGGTCTCGCAACGGCAGGCCGCGGGCGGCGGCGGGATGGCGCGGCCGGGCCTCGTGCCTATGATAGGGATGGCGCGGCGTCCTGTGCAGGGCGAGCGACGGGGCGCCGCGCCGCATCGGCCGAGAGACGAGGTTGGAGAGACCCATGCTGTCCGTGATCCCGAACCCGCCCCGCACCGCCTTGCCGATCGTCGGCAGCGACGATTTCTTTCCGGTCCGGCGGGTCTACTGCGTCGGCCGCAACTACGCCGCGCACGCCCGCGAGATGGGCAAGGATCCCGACCGCGAGCCGCCGTTCTTCTTCATGAAGCCCGCCGACACCCTGCAGATCGTGACCGGCGACGCGGCGCTCGACCATCCCTATCCACCGCGCACCGAGAACTACCATTTCGAGGTCGAAATGGTGGCGGCTCTCGGGCTGGGCGGCCGCGACATCCCCGAGGCCTCCGCCCTGGACCACGTCTACGGCTACGCCGTCGGCCTCGACATGACCCGGCGCGACGTGCAGGACGAGGCCAAGCGCCTGGCGCGGCCCTGGGACCTCGCCAAGTCCGCCGACGCCTCGGCGCCGATCGGGCCGCTCCATTCGGCCTCGGCCATCGGCCATCCGGTGCGGGGCGCCATCACCCTGGCGGTGGATGCGGCCGAACGGCAGCGCGGCGATCTCTCCGAGATGATCTGGTCGATCCCCGAGCAGGTCGCGCTCCTGTCGACCTATTTCGAGCTGCATCCGGGCGACCTCATCTTCACCGGCACGCCCTCGGGCGTCGGCGCGGTCCGGCGCGGGGAGACGATGACGGCCGCCATCGACGGACTCGGCGCCATCCACCTGCGCGTCGTCTGAGCCGCATGCTCCTCCAGAAGCCCTGGATGCGGCGCCTGATCCACTACGGCGCCCTGGCCACGCGCGGCATGACGCTGGGCGTTCGGGGTGTCGCCATCGACGGGGAGGGGCGGGTCTGCCTCGTGCGCCACACCTACGTGCCGGGCTGGCACCTGCCGGGGGGCGGCATCGAGGCGGGCGAGAGCGCGGTGACGGCGATGGTCCGGGAGTTCCGCGAGGAGGCCGAGATCGTGGTCGATCTCGGCCGTCCGATGCGGCTACACGGCTTCTACCACAACCTCTCGGCGGTCGGCCGCGACCACGTCGCCCTCTATGTGGCCGCCGGCTTCTCGGTGCTGGCCCCGAAGCGCCCCGACCGCGAGATCGCGGCCTGCGGCTTCTTCCCGCTGGATGCGCTGCCGGCCGAAACCACCACCGCCACCCGGGCTCGCCTGCGCGAGATCCGCGAAGGCCTGGCCCCGGCCGCGCAGTGGCAGCCGTGAGCAGCCGGCATGACGCCGGCAAACGGTCCCGGTCTTCCGCGCTTGGATTCAGCGCTTGCAACGCCCGGCGGAATGGTGTTTAGAGACGCCGTCCGGGGCCGCCGGCGGGTTCTTTCCCATCAGCGGCGCGGTTGTGAGCGGGTGTAGCTCAGGGGTAGAGCACAACCTTGCCAAGGTTGGGGTCGAGGGTTCGAATCCCTTCGCCCGCTCCAATTTACCGAACGAGACGACCGGAGCGACAGCCGCTGAGAGGCGGCTTTTTGCTTCGTTGAGACGACGAACCGTCTCGGCACGAGGGTCCCCTCGGCCATGACGGGTGTGAGCGGGTGTAGCTCAGGGGTAGAGCACAACCTTGCCAAGGTTGGGGTCGAGGGTTCGAATCCCTTCGCCCGCT
>NZ_CEEDBN010000011.1:119708-165824 GCF_979253015.1 Methylobacterium sp. AC433
CCAAATTTCCCAACCATGACCAGCCAACCCTGCGCCCTTCGGGGCGTTTTTGCGTTTCAGTGCCGTGGTTTGTCGGCGGCCGTGCAAGTCGTTTCGAAATCCGCGATACGGCCGGCCCGGTAGGCCGCTGGGGTCACCCCGAAGCGGCGGCGGAAGTGCCGGCGCAGGCTCGCGGCCGTGGCGAAGCCCGCCGCCTCGGCGATGGCCTGGAGCGGCTCGTCCGCCTGATCCAGCAGGTCCCGGGCGCGGGCGACCCGCAGGTCGAGGAGCCACCGGGCCGGCGTCGTGCCGGTGGCGGCGAAGAAGCGGCGCAGCAGCGTCCGCGCGCTCATGCCGGCGCGGTCGGCGAGGTGGGCGACCGGCCAGTCACGGGCCGGCTCCGCCCGCATCGCGTCGAGCAGCGGGCCGATCCGCGCCGCCTCGTGGAGCGCCGGGACCGCCCCCGCGACGACCTGGGCCTGGCCGCCGTCGCGGTGCGGCGGGACGACGAGGCGCCGGGCGACGGCGTTGGCGGCGGCCGGCCCGAAATCGCGGCGCACGAGGTGCAGGCAGAGATCGATCCCGGCGGCCGAGCCGGCGGAGGTCAGGATCACACCCTCGTCCACGTAGAGCACGTCGGGGGTGAAGCGGATGCCGGGATGGCGCGCCGCCAGCGCCACGGCATGGCGCCAATGGGTGGTGGCGCGGCGCCCCTCCAGGAGCCCCGTCGCGGCGAGGACGAAGACGCCGGAGCAGATCGACAGGATGCGCGCTCCGCGGGCGGCGGCCCGGCGCAAGGCGGCGGAGAGGGGCTCGGGCACCGGCATCTCCGCGCCGCGCCAGCCCGGCACCACGATGGTGCCGGCCCGATCCAGGAGATCGAGGCCGCCATCGGCGAGGAGGCGCACCCCGCCCTCGGCCCGCATCGGACCGGGATCGACCGCGGCCACGGCGAAGCGGTACCAGTCCGGTCCCATTTCGGGCCGCGCCAGGCCGAAGATCTCCACGGCGACGCCGAACTCGAAGGTGCAGAGACCGTCATAGGCCAGCACCACCACGAGACGGTCGGCGGGGGAGAGGCGAGCCTGCGGCTTTGGCATAAACGCGACGCTAACTGGCAATCGGGCTCGCCGCCAAGTCCCGCGCCCGCTGCTAGGTCTGTCCGCCCCTAAGACGGAGACCGACGATGAGTGCCGTGACCGCCATTCCCGCCTGCCCGCCCGCCGTCGCGCGCGACCACTTCCGGCGTCGCCTTGCGCTGGAGACCGACTGTGCCGACGTGGCATCCGCCCTGGCGTCCGGTCCGCCCGACTTCGTGCTGCTGCACGCGGTCGGGTCGGAGGCGGCGTTCCGGCGCCGTCACATCCCGGGCGCCGTACACCTGCCGCACCGCCTGATCAGCGCCGAGCGACTCGCCGCCTGGCCCACGGACACGCTGTTCGTGGTCTACTGCGCCGGACCGCATTGCAACGGGGCCGACCAGGCGGCCTTGCGGCTCGCCGAGCTCGGCAGACCGGTCAAGCTCATGCTCGGCGGGCTCACGGGCTGGGCCGACGAGGGCCTGACCTTTTCCGAAGACCTTTCGCCGATGGATGAATCCTGAAATCGGGCAGCGCAGGACGATCGGCTCTTCAACCTTCCTTTACCATAGGGAGAACAAAGTTGCCGTCGGTGCGGCGCCTGGGTCCGCCCCCAGCCGGACGGCCATGTTCCTGTTCACCACGCCTCCCGCCAATGCCCGCGATACCGGTGCCAGCCGGGATCTGGGTACGCGCGACAGCGCTGCCGGGCGCGCGGGTGCACAGGGCGGGGTCGTCGAGGCGATCCGCGACGGGGCGCAGACCTCCGGCGCGGGCTTCGACTATCTCCTGGCCACGGCGCAGCGGGAATCCTCGCTCGATCCCTCCGCCAAGGCCGCGACCTCCTCGGCCACCGGGCTGTTCCAGTTCATCGAGCAGACCTGGCTCGGCACCATGAAGACCGCCGGGCCCCGGCTCGGCCTCGGGACCTACGCGGACGCGATCACCAAGGGGACCGACGGCACCTATACGGTGAGCGACCCGGCGGCCAAGCAGACCATCTTGGACCTGCGCCGCGATCCCCGCATCGCCGCCACCATGGCGGGCGCCCTCACCGAGCGGAACCGCGAGGCCCTGACCACCGCCCTCGGGCGCGAACCCACCGGCGGCGACCTCTACGCCGCCCACGTCCTCGGCGCGCGCGGAGCCGCCGCCCTCATCGCCACGGCACAGGCGAGCCCCGCCCGGGCCGCCGCCCTCGACATGCCGGAAGCGGCTGCCGCCAATCGCGGCCTTTTCTACGACCGGACCGGGCGTCCCCGCGGCGCGGCCGAACTCTACGCCCACCTCGCCACGGCCCGCGCGGGCACCGCGCCGAGCACGCCCGCCGCCACGATCGCGCTGCCCGAAGGGACCACCGCCTACGCCTCCCTCAACGAGGGCGGCCTGCGCTCGATGTTCCAGACCGACCCACGGCAGCAGGGCGGCGTCTCAGCCGGGGTCGCGCGCCTCTGGCAGGGTCGCGGCGCCGGACAGGAGGCGAGCCGGCCGGAGCCCGCGCGCGCCGCACCGACCTATTTTCCGCGCTCGGACGGCACCGAAGGCACGACCGCGCCCCTCGCCGCCCCGGCGGTCGCCGCCAGCGTCGCACCCGCCGCCTCGGCGGCCCTCGTTGGCGCGCCCCTGCCGCCGCGCCGTCCGGCGGAATTCGGCGCCTCCGCCCAGCCGGCCCGCGCCGGCGCTCCCCTCGACCTGTCCCTCTTCACGATCCGGAGCGGCTCATGATCATCCGCCAGTTCCTCGCCTGGACGCAGCACACCTCCGCGGCGCGACGGGCGGAGGCCGCGGGTTCCCTGGCCCGCGCCTATCTCTACGGCGGCCTCGGCGAGGACGTGGCGTGGGAGGCGGAGGCCGCGCTCCTCGCCCTCCTCGACGATCCCTCCAGCCTGGTGCGCCGGGCCCTGGCCGAAGCCTGCGCGGCCTGCGCGAACGCTCCGCGCACCCTGATCGTGGCGTTGGCGGGCGACCAGGCCGAGATCGCCACCCTGGTGCTGGCCCGCTCGCCGGTGCTGAGCGATGCCGACCTCGTCGACGGCGTCGCCATCGGGTGCGCCGCCGCCCGCCGCGCCATCGCGAGCCGGATCGACCTGTCCCCGGCCGTCGCAGGGGCGCTGGCCGAGATCGCCGAGGCCGAAGCTCTGGTCGTGCTGACCCGCAACCGCAGCGCCCACATCACCACCGGCAGCCTGATGCGGATGGTGGAGCGCCACGGCGATGTCGCCGCCCTGCGGGAGGCGATCCTGGCCCGGCCCTACCTGCCCCTCGAGGTACGCCAGAGCGTGACCACCCGCCTCGCCGAATCGCTCTCCGCCTTCGCGGTGTCGTCCGGCTGGCTCACGCCGGCCCGCAGCGCGCGCGCCAGCCGCGAGGCGCAGGAGCGCACGACCCTGGCCTTCTGCGCCGAGGCCCATCCCGTCGACCTCGCCCGCCTCGTCGCCCACCTCAAGGCCGGCGGCCAGCTCAATGCCGGCCTGCTGCTGCGGGCAATCCTTTCCGGCAACATGGCCTTCGCCGAGACGGCGCTCGCCGACCTCGCCGGTCTCCCGGTCCGCCGGGTGGCCGGGCTGATGCACGATGCCTCGAGCGGCGCCTTCGCGGCCCTCCACCGCAAGGCCGGCCTGCCAGCGGTGCTGCTGCCGGCCTTCAGCGCGGCGCTCTCGGCTTGGCGCGAAGCCGGGCAGGGGGCCATCACCAGCGCCGGGGCGGGCCTGTCGCGCCTGATGATCGAGCGGGCGCTGACCGCTTGTGAGACGATGCCCTTCGCCGAGGCGCAGAGCGTCATGGCGCTCCTGTCCCGTTTCGAGGCGGAGGCCGCCCGGGACGAGGCGCGGGTGCTCGCCCGCGAAATGGCCGCCGAGGCCGAGCGGAGCGAGATCCTGCGAATCGAGCGCGAGATCCTCGACGGCGAGTGGCGAGAGGCTCAGCGTCAGATCCTCGCGGACTGGGACGTACCGCAGGCGGTGGAGACCGCGCCGGACCGAGCGGCACCCGAAGGCGGCGCCGAAAAGGCCGAAGAGATTGCGGACGAGAACCCGACCGTGGTGGCCGGCTCCGCTCCGGAAGACCTGCCGACGGCGGAAGACCTGCCGACGGTGGAGGAACTGCCGACGGTGACGGACCTGTCGGTCCCGGAGGCGCCGGCGGAAGCTGACGCCGTCGCGGTCGCCGAAAGTCTGGCCGCCGTTCCGGCCGAGGCCGAGTCGACCCGCACCGATCCGGTGGGCCTGATCCTCGACGGTCTCTCCGACGCGCTGCTCGCCGAGTTCGAGGGCAGCCGCGCACGCAACCGCGCGCTCGCCACGGAGGTCGTGCTCGATGCGATCCCCGAGGCGCTGATCGCGAGCTACCGCGAGGACCGCGCGCGGCTCGCCGCCTGACCGGCGATCAGCCGAACTGCTCGCGCAGGATACGCTCGTCGAGGCTGTGGCCGGGGTCGTGCAACAGGGTCAGGTTGGTGGCATGGTCGAGCCAGGTCTCCACCGTGCAGACCCGCCGGAACTCGGTGTGGTCGGCCACCGCCGCCACCGGCCGGTGCGCGGCGTCGAGCACCTCGATGAGGATGCGGGCATAATCCGGCAGCAAGGCCCCGTGCCAGCGCCGGGGCCGAAAGGCCGAGATGGGCGTCAGGGCCAGGAGCCGGGCGTTGAGGGGCAGGATCGGGCCGCCCACCGACAGGTTGTAGGCGGTGGACCCGGCCGGGGTCGCCGCGAGCACGCCGTCCGCGATGAGCTCCGGCAGGCGGACATGGCCGTCGACCGAGATCCGCAGCTTGGCGGTCTGGTGCGTCTGGCGCAGCATGTAGACCTCGTTCAGGGCGCGAGCCTGATGCCGGCGCCCCTCGGTGTCCACGGCTTCCATCATCAGCGGGTGGATGATGCTGCGCTTGGTGCTCTCCAGGCGCTCGATCAGGCCGTCCTCGCGGAACTCGTTCATGAGGAAGCCGACGGTGCCGCGATTCATGCCGTAGATCGGCTTCCCGGCATGCATGAAGCGGTGCAAGGTCTGGAGCATCAGCCCGTCGCCGCCCAGCGCCACCACCACGTCCGCCTCGTCGGGCGGCACGTGGTCGTAGCGGCGCATCAGGGTCGCGGCCGCCTGGCGGGCGTCCTCCGTGGGACTCGCGACGAAGGCGAGCCGTTCGAAACGCCGGGCCATGGGCTCACATCCGCCTTGCCGACCACCTTGCCGACGCGGAGCATTCGCTCCAGCGTCCCGATTCCAGTCCTGCCGGCATCCCCGCCGGCCCGTTCCCGCCGGTGGAACGGCAGAGCCCTGGTCGGAGACCCATAGCATGGAGCGGCCGCTTCTCGTCTACACCACCTTCCCCGATGCCGGCACCGCCCTGAAAGTCGGAGAGGCGCTGGTGCGGCTGCGCCTCGCGGCCTGCGTCAACGTCCTGCCGGGGATGCTCTCCGTCTACGCCTGGAAGGGCGCGGTGGAGCACGGATCCGAGGTCGTCGCGATCCTGAAGAGCCGGGAGGGCCTGGCGGAACCCCTGAGCGAAGCCCTGAAGGCCCGCCACCCCTACGAGACGCCGATCATCCTGCACCTGCCCGTGGCAGGGGCCGACCCCGACACCGCGGCCTGGATCGCGGCAGAGACTCAAGGGCCACCGATCGGGTAGCTCCGACCCTTCCACAGGGGCGTGCCGCTGCCCTTGCGCCGGAGGAGGGCGGTCCACTGGATCGCCAGGGCGACGAGGACCGTCGCCGGATGCAGGAGAATCGTCCCCAGGGGCTCGCGGGTGACGAGCGTGATCGCGGCCCGGGTCGCGAGGGAGGCGAGGGCGGCCGCGAAGGCCAGGAACACGGCATGGCCGGACCCGAGACCGAAGAGACCCGCCAGCAGGAGGAGCCACGGGAGCACGTGTCCGCCGGCCAGCAGCAGGGTCCAGACCGGCAGGGCCCGCGGGGTCGCCATGCCCTCGTGGGCGTTCTTCGAGAAACCGGCCCAGCTCTGGTCGAAGCCGCGGTACATCCGGCAGGTCGCCAGGGCGTGGCCGGCGACGAGATCGGTCCGGTAGCCGGCCTGGCGGAAGCGGCGCGGCAACACGACGCCGTCGTGCAGGCTGCCGCGCACGGCGCCGTGGCCACCGATCGCCGCATAGGCCTCACGCCCGACGAGGACGAGCTGGCCGCAGGCGGCCCCGAGGCTGGGGCGCAGGGACGCCCGCATCATCGCCATCGGCAGGTAGCCGAGGAGGAGGAAGTTGATCATCGGCACCGTCAGGCGCTCGCCCAGCGAGCCCATGTGCTGGCGCGGCACGCCGCTGACCAGGGCGCTCCCGGTCCGTCGCGCATGGGCGGCGAGGGAGGCCGCCGCCGCCGGTGCGAGACTCACATCCGCATCGACGAACAGGAGATGTGTCCCGGTCGCGGCCTCGGCCAGGCGCGCGCAGGCGTGGTTCTTCCCCGTCCAGCCCTCGGGCAGGGGTGGGATGGGAACGAGGCGCAGGCGCGGATCCTCGTCGGCGATGGCGGAGACGATGGCGGCGGTGTCATCGGTGGAATGGTCGTCGCCGACGAGAACCTCGAGGGTGACGCCGGCGCTGCCGAGGGCCGCCCGCACCGTCGCGGCGATCACCGCGGCCTCGTTGCGGGCGGGGATCAGCACCGAGACCCGGGCCCGGACGTCGAGGTCCGGCTCCGGCGTACGCAGGATCGAGAGGTTCACCCAGGCGACGAGGGCGGGCAGCGCCGCGCAGGCCAGGGCCAGGATCGCGAGACCGAGCATCACGGAACCGGATCTCCCTTCTGGCGGTGGGCCGGCTCGAAGCGCCGCCCCGCGAGGACCGCGCCGAGACGCCGCCAGAGATCGTAGATCCCGCCGACCCCCTTGGCACCAGACGCGAGCGGCGTGAAGCGCCCCGCCTCGCGCGAGACCACGTCGGCGCTCAAGGCGTCGAGGGTCGCGGTCAACTCCGCCTCCATCCGGGCGAGTCGCTCCGGCCGGGGCAGGGCGAGGAGGGCAGCCCCACTCACGGGCGTGCCGAAGGCCGCGAAGGCCTCGCCGCCGCGCTCCTCCCAGAAGGCGTATTCGAGGGCCAGCGGTATGAACAGGGCGTCGGGGGCGATCTCGGGCAGGCGGCCGACGCCGGCGCGCAGGCCGAGCGGCCGGGCGCGGACGTCCTGGAAGCGCCCCTGCGCGGTGATCCAGATCATCCGGTTCGGTGCCCCCAGGATCCGCCGCGTCGCCTTCAGGAACTGAGCCGCGCCGCGGGCCGATTCGAGATCCACCGCGAAGGCCCCCATCCGGGCGAAGACCGCGTATTTCTCCAGCATCCGCGCGTCGAACGGCGCGTAGCTCTCGCGGCGGGGAAACAGCCGCCCGGCGAGCAGGATCACCACGGCGGCATCCCACCAGGCCGGATGGTTGCAGTAGACCACGACCGGGCCGGGATGGTCGGCGCAAGCCGGCACGCCCCAGCGGGCGAGCCGCAGGGCGTTGAGGTGGCGCCGCACGTAGCGGTCGAAATACCCGACCATGAACCGCCACAGGGCGGGCGACCGGGCTGTGCCGTCCTCGCGGGACATGGGACGGCCCTCAGGCGCTGGCGCGCTCCTCGCCCCGGGCATCGGTGTCGAGGGCATCCGCCGCGATCCAGCCCGACATCATCACCATCGGCATGCCCGGGCCCGGATGGGCCGCGCCGCCGGCGAGGTAGAGGCCGCGCACCTGCCGCGAGCGGTTGCCCGGCTTGAACGCGCCCATGAACTTGCCGTGCGAGGCGAGGCCGTAGATCGCGCCGTTGAGCACCTTGTAACGCTCGTGGATGTCCTGCGGTGTGAGGTGGCGCTCGACGACGATGCGCTCCTCGAGGTCCGGCATGTCGGCGGTGCGCTTGAGCTTGTCCAGGATGACCTGCCGGTAGGCCGGGAACATCTTCGACCAGTCGTGGTGCGGGCGGAGATAGGGCGTGTGGACGAGGACGTAGAGCGCCTCGCCGCCCTCGGGCGCCACCGATGGGTCGGTGGAGGAGGGAGCCGCCAGGTAGGCGGTCGGGTCCGGGGCCGGCTCGCCCTTGTGGTAGATGTAGTCGAACTCCTCTTCCGGGTCGCGGGAGAAGACGAAGTCGTGGTGGTTCAGGTGCTCGTAGCGCTTGTTCAGCCCGAGATAGAGCACCACCCCGGAGCAGGCCGGCTCGAAGCTCTTCTTCTCGTAGGACTTGCCGACGTCGCCGCCCACGAGCTCCCGGTAGGTGCGCACCGAATCCATGTTCGAGATCACGGCGTCGAATGGGGTGACGCCGGAGGCGGTCCGCACGCCCTTGACCACGCCCTGCTCGATGGCGAGGCCGGAGACCTCGTCGCCGGGCCGAAGGGTGGCGCCGAGCTCGGAAGCCAGCTTGGTCAGGGCCTCGGCCACCGCGCGGGTTCCGCCCATCGGGTACCAGACCCCCTCGGCGGTCTGCATGTGCGCGATGGCGCAGAGCACGGCCGGGGCGCCATAGGGCGAGGAGCCGACATACTGCACGAAGTGGTCGAGCATCTGCGCGAGACGCGCATCCTTCACCTTCGACCGGATGGTGCCGGCCACCGACGAGCCCATGCGCAGGGACAGAACGTCCCGCAGGGTGCCGGGATTCATGTTGGCGCGGATGTTGATCGTGTCGAACAGGTCTTCGACCGGCTTCCAGAAGAAGAACTTGTTCGAGACGTCGTGCAGGTGCTCGGAGATCTCGAGGAACTTCTTGTAGCCCTCGCCGGCGCCGGTGCCGGGAGCGAAGCGCTCCATGTCGGCGGCCATGGTGGGCACATCGGCCATCAGGTCGAGCTGGGTGTTGTCGTCGAAGAAGCAGCGCCATTGCGGATCGAGCCGGCGCAGGTCCAGGTAGTCGTGGATGTTGCGCCCGGCCTCTTGGAAGATGCGTTCCAGCACCTTCGGCACCGTGAGGATGGTCGGCCCCATGTCGAACCGGAAGCCGCCCTCGTGCAGGACCGCGGCCTTGCCGCCCAGCCAGTCGTTCTTGTCGTAGAGCGTGACGTTGTGGCCGCGCGCGGCGCTCACGCAGGCCGCCGCCAGGCCGCCCAACCCTGCGCCGACGACGGCGACCGAAGACCCAGCCCGCATGTTCGTGTTACTCCCCGGGCCGGTCCGAAAGCCCATACCCTGCATGAAGCTAGACCGGATGGCCGCGCGGTCAACGCGCTAACCGGTCGCGGCGCGGAGACGCCGCCTTCGCCCGCACCATCCTAGATCGTTCGCCGCGACACCAGCCCCAGCGCCATCCCCAAGCCCACCACCGTCACGGCGGCCATCACGCCCCAGGCGGGCAGGGCGGCGGCCCAGCCCTCGCTGAGGGCGTTCTGGTAGGCCTCGATGGCCCAGGCATTGGGGGTGAGCCAGCCGGCCTCCTGCAGCCAGGGCGGCATCAGGAAGCGGGGCACCATGCTGCCGCCCACCGCCGAGAGGAGCAGTACGCCGAAGGTGGCCGCCAGGTGCGCCTGCTGACGGGTCGCGGAGGCCGCGCAGGCGGCCAGCGCGAGGCCGGCCGCCATGGCCGAGACCAGGAGGGAGGTCACCAGCCAGGCGCCCGCGTGAGGCAGGATGTCGACCCCGTGCAGGATGGCGGCGGCGGTGAAGATCAGCCCGGCTTGGACGAGGCCCTGGCCCACCAGGAACAGGAACTTGCCGAGCACCACCACACTGAGCCCGCCGGGGCCCGCCATCAGCCGGTCGGCGAGGCCGGACTGGCGCTCGTCGACGAGGGACAAGGCGCCCTGCATGGCGGCGAAGAGCAGGAACACCGCCGTGATCGCCCCCGCATAGTAACTGACACGGTCGTTCGTGGCGCCCGAGGCGGTGCTGCGCCGCTCTACCAGGGATGCGAAGGCGAAGGGCTCCTTGCGGGCGCGCTGCTCGGCGAAGGCGGAGTTGAGGAAGGCGCGCTCGTCCGGGCCGATCTTGCCCGAGCGCTCCACGTCGGCGACGATCCGGGCCAGGACCACGTCGGGCAGGGCCTCGTTGAGGACGCGCTGGAGCTGTCCGAGAGCGATCGGGGTGGCCAGGGCCTTGGCGGGGTTCTCGATCAGCACCACGGGCTGGTCGGCACGGGTCGAGCCGGCATCGAGGTCGCCGCGCAGCACCAGGGCGACATCGACCTCGCCGCGGCGCACCGCCGCGACGGCGCCGTCGAGGTCGGCGGCGGAGAGACGCCCGACCCGCAGGGACGGATCCGCCTCCAGGGCCTGCATCAGGCGCTGCGTCGTCGCCGTCCGGGCCAGATCGAGGAGGCCGACATGGATGCGGATGCGGTCGCCCAGCGCCCCCGAGAAGATCGCGGCGAAGATCGTGAAGATCACGGTGGGCAGCACGAAGGCCATGACCAGGGCGGCGCGATCGCGCATCAGGCCGAGCAGCATCACGCGGAAGGCGGCGGAGATCATGCGGCGCTCTCCTGCACACCGGCCCCGTCGCCTGCCAGCGCCTCGCGATAGACCGCCTCCAGCCCGGGGGCCCGGATGCGAATCTCGGCGATGGGGACGCCCGCGTCCCGGAGGCCGCCGAGCAGGTTCGCGCCGTCGCGGAGCGTGCCGCTGAGGCGGCGCGCCCGCCAGGTCGAGCCGGTATCGACGGGGACGAAGCCCGCCCGGCGCAGGACTGTTTCCGCCGCCGCATCGGCGGGAGCGACGAGGACCGCCTCGTGCTCGGGCGCATCGGCGCGGATGCGGGCCAGGAGGTCGGACAGGCGGCCATCGGTGACGAGCCGGCCCCGGGCCAGGATCGCGACCCGGTCGGCCAGGCGCTCGGCCTCGGCAAAGTCGTGGGTGGCGACGAGGAGCGCGGTGCCCGCCTCGCGCAGGCGCCCGAGCACCGCGTGGATCGCCGCGCGGGCGTGGAGGTCGACCCCCTGCGTCGGCTCGTCGAGGAGGACGAGGCGAGGCCGTGCCATCAGGCTGGCGGCGATGTTGACGCGGCGCTGATAGCCGCCCGAGAGCTGACCGACCGGGCGCCGGGCGACCTCGGCGAGGGCGCAGAGCGCGAGGCCCGTCGCCACCGCCTCGGCGCGCTCGCCTCGGGTGATGCCGGCGAGCTGAGCGAAGACCGACAGGTTCTCGGCGACCGACAGGCGGGGATAGAGCGCGATCTCCTGCGGCACCCAGCCGATCCCCCGGCGCGCCGATGCAATCCGGTGGGGATCGTCGCCCGCCACGCGGACGCTCCCGGCCTTCGGGGCGAGCCGGCCGGCCACGAGGCGCATCAGCGAGGTCTTGCCGGCGCCATTGGGGCCGAGGAGGGCGAGGGTCTCGCCGGCGCCGAGGGCGAGGTCGACGCCCTCCAGCACGCGGTTGCCCCGATAAGCGAGGGCGGCGCCGGCCACCCGCAGGAGCGGCTCGGAACGGACGCTCACGCGGCGCTCAGCGAGGCGGCAGGGCGCGCGACAGGCGAACCCGAACGCCCACGCCCGGCTCCCGCACGGTGAAGCGCGCGCGGGCGAAGTCGGGGCGGGCGGAGCGGGCCGACTCGCCGGAGAATCCATAGGGCTCCAGGGGCAGGCCGAGGCCGGTCCGGTCGAGGCGGCCATTGCCGTTGGTGTCCTGGTAGGCCACCGCGGCGTAGATCCCGGGCGCCACGTTCTGGAACACGAAGCGCTGCGCCGCGGCGCGGGGCAGCGCCTGCTGCCCGGTCCGGCAATCGGCCTCGGACAGCCCGTCCTGGCACAGGGCGACGGAGAGGAGGCCGCCGGGCTCGATGCCCTCGACCTCCACCACCACGGAGGCGGCCCGGGCCATCCCTGAGACGAGGAAGAGGGCGCAGCCGACCGCCAGGAGCCTCGGCGACCGCCTCAAGTGGCGTCGCCCGAGGCGGCGAGCGGTGCGGTCGTGGGAATGCCGGCGCTGGCGGCCCCGACGCGTCCGGCCGAGAGCTCCTCAATGAGGAGGCGGGCGGTGATGCGCGCTCCCTCGTAGATCACCGGCAGGCCTGAGCCCGGATGGGTGCCGCCACCAACGAGGTAGAGGCCCGGCCCGAAGCGGTTGTGCGGGCGGAAATAGAGCATCTGCATCAGGTCGTGGGCGAGATTGAAGGTGGCGCCCTCGTGCACGAAGAACTCGTCGCGCCACTCCGTCGGGTCGACGATGCGCTCGTAGCGGATGCGCTCCTCGATATCGCCGAGGCCGAGAAGCTTCAGGCGATCGAGGACGAGCTGGCGATAGCTGACGCGCAGGTCCTTCCAGTCGATGCCGGCCTTCAGGTTCGGCACCGGCACCAGCACGTAGAGGCTGGTCTGGCCGGGGGGCGCCATGCCCCCGTCGGTGAAGCCCGCATGCTGCACGTAGAGCGAGGGCTGCATCGGCAGGATACCATCGGTGATCTCCCGGATGTTGCGGGCGTAATCCTCTGACAGCAGGATGGTGTGGTGGCCGAGCGCCTCAGGCATGGGCCCGTCGAGGCCGAGATAGAGCATGAAGGTCGAGCAGGAGAGACGCGCCTTCTCGATCTTGGCGTCGCGCCAGCGCGGGCGGTGCTGCTGCGGCACGAGATCCTGGATGACCTTGGCGAAGTCGCCGTTGATCACCACCGCATCGGCCTGCAGCGTCTCGCCGTTGCAGACGACGCCGCTGGCGCGCTTGCCCTCGAACAGCACCCGCTCGACGCCCGCCCCGAGGCGGAGGTCGACGCCCATCCGGCGGGCGAGGCCCGCCATCGCCTCCGAGACGGCGCCGCAGCCGCCGACCGGGTGATAGACGCCGTGCTCGTATTCGAGGAAGGACAGGATGGTGAACAGGCTCGGGCACCGGAACGGCGACATGCCGAGGTACTTGGTCTGGAATGCGAAGGCGAGGCGGACCCGCGGGTCCTTGAAGTAGCGCCGCAGATCCTTGTCGACGCTGCGCCCCGGATGGAGGTGGGGCAGGGCGGCGATCATCGCCGGGGAGGCCATGGACCGCAGCGTGTGGAAGGCCTGCTCCAGGACCGGCTTGAAGAACTTCAGCTTGACCCGGTTGTCGGCGAAGAACTTGCGCACGTTCTTGGCGTCGTCGGGCGCGATGCGCGCCACCTCGGCCTCGAGCCGGTCCATGTCGTTGGTGGCGCGGATCTCGCCGCCGGCCTCGAACACGAGGTGGTACTGCGGATCGAGGCGCTCGAGCTTGACGTGGTCCTCGAGACGCTCGCCGCAGGTCTCGAAGATGTCGGCGAGGATCTGCGGATACAGGAAGAAGGTCGGGCCGATGTCGAAGCGGAAGCCGCCTGGGGCCTCGACGGTCTTGGTGCGTCCGCCCACCGCCGGATCCTTCTCCAGCAGCGTGACGTGGACGCCGGCCCGGGCGAGGAGGAGTGCGGTGGCGAGGCCGCCGGGACCGGCACCGACGATGATGACGCGGCGTCCGGACAGGGTCCGTAAGCCGTCCCGTGACTGCAACAACGCTCGCAACTCCTTCGTCCGCGCTCCATCTCTGAGCGCATGTGGCGCGCAAGAATGGTCCGTCCAGGGCTCGCAGGGCCCGGTGCGTAATCTTGACCGTAGCGGGGCGCGCGGCAATGGGGGCGCAGTGTCGCGCGTAGAGGCTGCTTCGCAGCCGGGCCGCCCGCTCAGCGCTATCCCGTCCGGGCGAGGTGGTGCAGGGCGATGGCGCCGGCGGTGGCGACGTTGAGCGAATCGAAGTCCGGCGCCATCGGGATCCGCAGGGTGCGCAGGCGCACCATCAGGTCGGACGGCAGGCCCGGCCCCTCGCTCCCGAGGAGGAGCAGGGTTCGCTCGGGCGGCGCCAGAGTCGCGAGGGCCTCGGCCCCGCCGGGGCTCAGGGCCAGGGGCTCCAGGGCCTGGCGTTCCGCGAAGGCCAGGATCGCGTCGGCGTCCGTGAGCCGCAGGAAGGGGACGACCAGCGCGGCGCCGGCCGAGACCCGGATCGCCTTGCGATAGAGTGGATCGCAGGTGCCGCCGTCGAGGAGCACCGCGTCGGCCCCGAAGGCGGCGGCGTTGCGGAACAGGCCGCCGACATTGTCGTGGTTCGTCAAGCCGACGAGACCGACCACGAGGGCCGGGGCCGGGGCGGGCGGCAGGTCGGCGCGCGCATCACCGGGTGCCTCTCCCTCGCGCAAGCCGACGCCGAGGACGCCGCGATGGATCGGAAACCCCGTGATCGCGCTCATCACGGGCTTTGCAGCGGTGTAGACGGGGACCCCCTCGGGCAGCCGGACCAGGGCCGCCTCCAGGCCGGCCAGCCGCTCGGGCGCCAGCAGCACCGATTCGAGGCCGAATCGCGCCCGGCCCGAGAGCATCACCCGCAGGGTCACCTCGCCCTCGACGATGAAGCGGCCGGCACGCCCGATGAGGTCGCGCTCGCGCATCGCCGTGTAGGGCGAGAGGCGCGGGTCGGCGGGATCGTCGATGGCGATCGGCGCGGACCGGAGCGGCGCGGACATGGCGGGCGTCAGGCGCTCGCCGGACGCCCGCCCATGCGCACCGCGAGGGGATCGGCCTCCACCTTGGTCGGCACCTTCACCAGCGCCTCGCCGTCGAGGACGACCTCGCCCGCCACCGAGCAGGTGCATTTCAGGCGGGCGCGGCGGCGCTCCGGCACCAGCTCGGCCACCTCGACGGTGACCTCGACCGTGTCGCCGATGCGCACCGGCGCGCGAAAGTTCAGGGTCTGGCTGATGTAGACCGCCCCGGGTCCGGGCAAGCGGGTGCCGAGCACCGCCGAGATCAGGCCGGCGGTGTAGAGGCCGTGGGCGATGCGGGTGCCGAAGGGCGTGCGCGCCGCGAAGTGCTCGGACAGGTGGATGGGATTGCGGTCACCGGTGATCTCGGCGAAGCCCACCACGTCGGAGGCGGCGATGACCTTGTTCAGCGTCTCGGACAGGCCGACCTCGAGATCCTCGAAGTACAGGACGCGCAGTTCGGGCATCATCGGCGGTTTCCCCTGACTTTGATTGCTTGCACGCAGGTCTCGTGCGGCTTGGCTTTTCGCCTCGCACAGGCGGCGGGCCAAATCCAGTATCCGGCGCCCGAAAAGCACCGGGCCGGATCTTGAGCCTCGACAGCCGGAGGCATCTCGCGCCATGGAGACCGTCGTCGCGAGGTGCCGGGCCCAGGTACGGGCCGATCTCTCCCTCCAGACAGGTCGAGCCGCCGCTGTGTCCGCCACGCCCACCCCGTCCGCCACCCTGCGCCCGGTGGTCGCCCGCGTCGCTGGGCTCAACCTCGCGTATTTCGGCATCGAGATCAGCGTCGCCCTGGCGATCGGGTCGCTGGCGCTCATCGCCGACAGCCTCGACTTCCTCGAGGACGCGGCGATCAACCTGCTGATCTTCGCCGGCATCGGCTGGAGCGTACGCAACCGCGCCCGGCTCGGAGCCGTCCTCGCCGTGATCCTGCTCCTGCCGGCACTCGCCACCGCCTACGCCGCCTGGATCAAGTTCGCCACGATGGCGCCCCCGGCCCCACTCCCCCTGACGCTCACGGGCCTCGGGGCGCTCGCGGTCAATCTCACCTGCGCGACGATGCTGGCCCGGCACCGCGCGGGCGGCGGCAGCCTGACCCGAGCGGCCTACCTCTCGGCCCGCAACGACGCCTTCGCCAACCTCGCGATCATCGCCGCCGGCCTCGCCACGGCCCTGACCCTCTCGGCCTGGCCGGATCTCATCGCGGCCGCCGGCATCGCCATCCTCAACGCGGATTCGGCCGGCGACATCCTGAAGGCCGCCCGCGCCGAATGGCGCGCGGCGAACGCCGCACCCGAGAATCCGGTTCCCTGAAAGGTTCCACGCCCAGCATGCGCCTGTTCCCCATCTCCGACCTGCACCTGGAGCGCCGGCGCCTCGACGTCATCCCGCGCCCGAGCCAGCCCTTCGACGTCCTGGTCTGCCCCGGCGACCTGCACGAGGGCCGGCCCGAATCGGGGCTCGCGGCCCTGATGACCCTGGCGCAGGGCCGCCCGATCGTGCTCGTGCCGGGCAACCACGAGCACTACGCGCCGACCGGCGACGGGCGCACGGCTCCGGAACTCCTCGCCGACCTGGAGTCCGAGGTCCTGCGCCTGAACGGGGAGGGGGCGGAGATCCACCTCCTCCAGCGCGGGTCGGCCGTCGTACTCGGCGGCGTGCGCTTCGTCGGCACCACCCTGTGGAGCGACTGGTCTCTGGCCGGGCGCTGGCTCGACGGGCGCATCGCCGACGCGCCGGAGGACCCGGTTGCCTACGCGGCCGCGCGGATGACCGACCCGATCACCGGTTCGCGCGAATTTCGAGGATCGATCCGCAACGGCGACGGAACGGTCTGGTCGCCCGCCGACGCGATGGCGGCACACGACCGGGAACGTGCCCAGCTGGCGGCCGCCCTGGCGCAGACCCATGACGGGCCGACCGTCTGCGTCACCCACCACCCAGCAAGCCCGCGCGCGGCCGATGCGTTCCGGGATGTGCCCGGGGTGCCGTGGTGGGTCCCGGCCTTCTACGCCACCACCGCCCTCGAGGATCTCCCCGAGGCGGTCCGGCCGGACCTCTGGGTCTCGGGCCATTTCCATGCCGGGCACGACCTGCGGATCGGGCGCACCCGCTGGGTGGCGAACCCGGTGGAGGGGCGGGACTTCTCCGCCGATCACATTCTCACGATCGAGTGAGACCGGACGCCGCCCGGCCGCGTAACTGTCGAGCATCGCCTCGCCGGAGTTCGCCCATGACGGTCCGCCCATGAACGCCTTCATTGCCGTCGTCCTCGTCTGTGCCAACGGCATCCCGATCGAGGCCTGTACCGACGACAAGGCGAGCGAGGTCCGCAAGGTCCGCGTCGCGAACGAGCTCGGCTGCACCAACGGTTGGCAAGAGATCATCGCCCGCACCGATCTGCGGGACGAGGTCGGCAAGACGAGTTACCTCAAGACCGAATGCCGGCGGGTGAAACAGGCCGACTGAGCGGCCACCCGGATCTAGCGGTCGTACTTGATGTAGGCGAAGCGCGGGTCGGTGGGCGTGCCCTCCAGCGCGCCGCCCTCGGTGCCGGGCTGCCAGCCGACCACCTCCTCAATCTTGGCGGCGAGCGCGAAGTCCTTCTCGGTGATCCCCTTGGCGGCATGGTTGGTCAGCCGCACCTCGACCCATGCGTAGGAGGCGGTGATGTCCGGGTGGTGCCAGGCGGCCTCGGCGAGATGGCCTACGGTATTGATGACCATCAGCGTGCCCTTCCAGCCCGCGGTCTTGTAGGTGCGCCGGATCCAGCCCTCCTCGAGACGCCAGGCCGGGAGCTCCCGCGCGAGGCGCTCCGTGACGGTGGCGTCGTCGATCACGTCGTCCCGCGTGCCGGCCATGGTCTAAAATCTCCCTCGAAGAAGCATCGATGTCGAACAGGCTGAAATCCTGCGCCGCCCCCCTGCCATGCGCAAGGTATCTGAGCCCCTTCGGAGAGATTTGCGATTCCGGGGGCGACCATCCGCCCGGCGGACTTGCCAATTCGTCCTGTGGACGCCCTGTGCCCGACCTCCTATGAAGATTGCCAACCAGCGCCGGCCTTCACGGGACAACCCGAGCGTTCGACTTCGAATCCAGGGAGAGTCCCTCATGCTGTCACGGCGCGGATTGCTCGCGACGGCGGCACTGTTGCCCCTGCCCTGGAGCCTCGCCCGTCCCGCGCGGGCGGCGCGGCCGGCGTTCCGGGTCGGCAGCCTGCCCTTCGGCACGGTCTCCTGGGAGGCGGCGGTGATCAAGGCGCGCGGCCTCGACAGCGCCAACGGGTTCACCCTCGACGTGGTCAAGCTCGCCGGCAACGACGCCGCGCGGATCGCCTTCCTCGGCGGCCAGGTCGACACCATCGTGGGCGACCTGCTCTGGGCCGCGAGACTTGGCAACGAGGGGCGCGCCATCCGCTTCTTCCCCTACTCGACCACCGAAGGCTCCCTGATGGTGCCGGGCGACAGCCCGATCCGGACGCTGGCCGATCTCAAGGGCAAGCGCCTGGGCGTCGCCGGCGGTCCCCTGGACAAGAACTGGCTCCTGCTGAAGGCCCAGGCCCGCGACACCGCCGGCATCGACCTCGAGACCCAGGCCACCATCGCCTTCGGGGCGCCACCCCTCCTGGCGCTCAAGCTGGAGCAGGGCGAACTCGATGCCGGGCTCCTGTACTGGACCTACTGCGCCCGCCTGGAGCCCAAGGGATTCCGCCGCCTGATAGGCTCCGACGACATCATGCGCGCCTTCGGCGCCACCGGTTCGATGGCCCTGATCGGCTACCTCCTCGACGACGCCGTCGTGAAGGACAAGGGCGAGGCGGTCATGGGCTTCACCCGCGCGTCCAAGGCCGCCAAGGATATCCTCGCCAACGACCCCGCCGCCTGGGACGTGGTGCGCCCGCTGATGTCGGCGGAGGACGAGGCGACGTTCCAGGCGCTCAAGCGCGACTTCCTCGCCGGCATCCCGCGCCGGCCCCTCGCCACGGAGCGCGGCGACGGCGAGAAGCTGTTCGCTGTCATGGCCCGCCTCGGCGGCGAACGCCTCGTCGGCGCGGGCACGACGCTCCCCACCGGCCTGTACTTCGACGGCACCGGCAATGGCTGAGGCCGCCCCGCGCCGGTCCGCCGCGCGCCCGACGCCCTGACCCCATGGGCTTTGCCACCCGTCTCGCCTCCGTGCTGGTCCTCCTCGCGGGGTGGCAGGCCGCGGCCGCGGCCGCCGGCTCGCGGCTGCTTCCGGCGCCTCTGGCGATCCTGGACTTCATCGCGCGCGAATCCGCGACCGGCGACCTGTGGTGGAACGTCGGCATCACCCTGTCGCGGGTGGGCATCTCCTTCTTCCTGGCGATGACCCTGGGGGTGCTCCTCGGGATCGCCCTGGGGCGCTCGCGCCGGCTGAACCTCGTCCTCGACACGCCGCTCCTCATCCTTCTCAACACGCCCGCATTGGTGATCACGGTGCTGGCCTACATCTGGGTCGGCCTCAACGAGGCGGCCGCCATCGTCGCCGTGGTGCTGAACAAGCTGCCGAACGTCGCCGTGATCCTGCGAGAGGGAGCCCGCGGCCTCGACCCGCAGCTCGAGGAGATGGCGCGCAGCTACCGCTTCGACCGGCGGACCTGGATCGCCCACGTGCTGGTGCCGCAGCTCCAGCCCTTCGCGGTGGCCGCCGCACGCTCCGGCCTGTCTCTCGCCTGGAAGATCGTGCTCGTGATCGAGCTGCTCGGCCGCCCCAACGGCGTCGGCTTCGCGATCAACTACTACTTCGTCCAGAGCCTGAACGTGGCGGCGATCGTCGGCTACAGCATCGTGTTCATGAGCGTGATGATCGCCATCGACATCCTCATCCTCCAGCGGCTCGAAGCCTATGTCCGACGCTGGCGCTGACGGCAGGGCCGTGCCCGGCCCCGACGGCGCAGCCCTCCGGGTCGAGATCATCCGCAAGGTCTATGGCGGCACCGGCCCGGAACCGGTGGAGGCGGTGCGCGGCCTCGCCTTCACGGTGACGACCGGAGCGATCACGTGCCTGATCGGCCCGTCGGGGGCCGGCAAGACCACGACCCTGCGCATCCTTCTCGGTCTCGACCCGGATTACGAGGGCAGCGTCACGCCGCCGCCGGACGAGGCCGGCATCGCCATGGCGTTCCAAGAGCCGCGCCTGCTGCCCTGGCGCACCGTCGAGCAGAACGTCCGCCTCACCCTCCCGAGGCCGGCACGAGGACAGAACCTCGACGCCCTGTTCGAATCCCTCGGGCTGGCCCCCTGGCGCGGACGCTATCCCGGCGCGCTCTCCCTCGGCATGGCCCGACGGGTCTCCCTGGCGCGGGCCCTGGCGCAGAAGCCGCGCATCCTCATCCTCGACGAGCCCTTCGTGTCCCTGGACGACAGTGCCGCCGCCGCCCTGCGCGGCCTCGTGGTCGCGGCGGTCGGGACTTCGGGCATGGGCGTCCTGATGGTGACCCACAACGTCGCCGAGGCCCTCGAGATCGCCGACCGGCTGCTCCTCGTCTCCGGACGTCCGGCGACCCTGCTCGGCACCATCGCCCTCGATCGGCCGCGGGGGCAGCGCGACCGTGCCTGGATCGAGGCGAACCGTGCCTCCCTTGCAGGGCGTTTTCCCGGCGTCATCGCGGGCTGATTCGCCCTCGGTTCGCGTCCGGACGGAGAGATGTCCCCACTTGCCCGAGGCGTGGATGCGGCGAGACCGCGCATCGGATCGTCGCCGGGCCGCATCGGTCTTCTTCCGGACCTACGCGCGCTCCCGATCCTGAGCCGCCAACATTTTTGCATTATATAGCGATTTTGGAATTTTATTTCATCCCCGCCGAATGGCGGTGCGGTGGATTGAACGCCGGAACCTCGTTACCGGCATATCGCCTCCCGCCAAGCTGAGCGCGTATGCGCATGACGCATGAAGATCCGGCGAAGGTGTTCAAATCACTTTGTCTTACCAACTCGAGATATTGCGCCGCACAATCTTATGGTGCGAAGCGCGAGCCTGTCGGAATGTCGTCCGGAGGCTCACGAGGTCTTGTGCGAAGCCTGGGAGGACGGTGCGCAAGCGTGTTGACGCCGCCGGAATTTTTCTTAGAGTTCATTCAAGCTTCGGTTTCGAGGGGCGCCGCAAAGGGATAGCGGCCCCTGACCACACAAATCCAGCACCGACCTTTCAAGGTTTGGTTCCAAGGGTTTGGCGTCCGCTACCGAGGCGAACCTATCCCTGTCGCAAACAGTCAGATCACGGCGTGATCCTGTGGATTTTCCGCATGATGACGGCTGCAAGATCTGTCGGAGGAATCCATGAGAGCGGTACATCTTCTCGCACTCGGCGCCGGCATGGTCGCTTCGACCACGGCGTTCGCCAACGAAGACGTCCTGAAGCGCACGGCCAATCCGGCCGAGCAGGTCCTTCAGACCGTCGACTACGCCAACACGCGCTATTCGAAGCTCGACCAGATCAACGCCAGCAACGTCAAGCAGCTCCAGGTTGCCTGGACCTTCTCGACCGGCGTGCTGCGCGGCCACGAGGGCTCCCCGCTCGTCGTCGGCAACATGATGTACGTCCACACTCCCTTCCCGAACATCGTCTACGCCCTTGATCTCGACAAGGACGGCGTGATCGCCTGGAAGTACGAGCCCAAGCAGGACCCGTCGGTCATCCCGGTGATGTGCTGTGACACGGTCAACCGTGGTCTCGCCTACGCCGATGGCGCCATCATCCTGCACCAGGCCGACACCACGGTCGTCTCGCTCGACGCCAAGTCCGGCAAGGTGAACTGGTCCGTCGTCAACGGCGACCCCAAGAAGGGTGAGACCAACACCGCCACTGTTCTCCCGGTGAAGGACAAGATCATCGTCGGCATCTCCGGCGGCGAGTTCGGCGTGAACTGCCACGTCACCGCCTACGATGCCAAGACGGGCAAGAAGGTGTGGCGCGGCCACTCCCAGGGCCCCGACGCCGACATGCTGATGGACCCCGAGAAGACCACCTCGCTCGGCAAGCCGGTCGGCAAGGACTCCTCGCTGAAGACCTGGGAAGGCGATCAGTGGAAGACCGGCGGCGGCTGCACCTGGGGCTGGTTCTCGTACGATCCCAAGCTCGACCTGATGTACTACGGCTCGGGCAACCCCTCGACCTGGAACCCCAAGCAGCGTCCGGGCGACAACAAGTGGTCCATGACCATCTGGGCGCGTAACCCCGACACGGGCGCCGCCAAGTGGGTCTACCAGATGACCCCGCACGACGAATGGGATTACGACGGCATCAACGAGATGATCCTCACGGATCAGAAGGTTGACGGCAAGGAGCGTCCGCTCCTGACCCACTTCGACCGTAACGGCTTCGGCTACACCCTCGATCGCGCCACCGGCGAACTCCTGGTCGCCGAGAAGTACGATCCGGTCGTGAACTGGGCCTCCAAGGTCGACATGGACAAGGGCTCCAAGAACTACGGCCGCCCGCTCGTCCAGGCCAAGTACTCCACCGAGCAGAACGGTGAGGACACCAACTCCAAGGGCATCTGCCCCGCGGCGCTGGGTTCGAAGGATCAGCAGCCTGCTGCCTACTCCCCGAAGACCAACCTGTTCTACGTGCCCACCAACCACGTCTGCATGGACTACGAGCCGTTCCGGGTCTCCTACACCCCCGGCCAGCCCTACGTCGGTGCGACCCTGGCCATGTACCCGGCCCCCAACAGCCACGGCGGCATGGGTAACTTCATCGCCTGGGACGGCGTGAACGGTAAGATCAAGTGGTCGAACGCCGAGCAGTTCTCGGTGTGGTCGGGCGCCCTCGCCACCGCCGGCGACGTGGTGTTCTACGGCACCCTGGAAGGCTACCTGAAGGCTGTCGACTCCAAGACGGGTAAGGAACTCTATAAGTTCAAGACCCCGTCGGGCATCATCGGCAACGTGATGACCTACAGCCACAAGGGCAAGCAGTTCGTCGGCATCCTGTCGGGTGTTGGTGGCTGGGCTGGCATCGGCCTCGCGGCCGGCCTGACCGACCCGAACGCCGGCCTCGGTGCGGTGGGTGGTTACGCCGCCCTCTCGAACTACACCAACCTCGGTGGTCAGCTGACCGTGTTCTCGCTGCCGAACTAATCGGTCGCACGTTACGGTAAGACCTTGGGTGCCGGCGCGGGTTTCCGCGCCGGCACCTTTATGATTAGAGTTGGAAGAACAAGATGTGAAACACGCGGCTGCTCAGCCGACGTGGAGTTCCTGGGAGAAACGTCGTTGCACACCATCAGCAAAGCCGCCATCCGTCCTCTCGTGGCGGCCCTCGCCTTCGCCTCCGTCTCGACCCTTGCCGTCCAGGCTCAGGATGCGAAGAAGGCTGACCCGGCCCTGGCCAATCAGCTCGACCCGAATGCGCCCGAGAAGGATGCCAAGCTGATCGACAAGTTCGCGGCCGTGAAGGTCGAGGATGGAAAGTATCAGGACGCAGAAGGCCACCCGACCTTCCACATCACCAACGATGGCAAGAAGTTCGACTGGTATGCCTATTCGGGCTACCGCCGTTACCACGCCGAGTGTCACGTCTGTCATGGCCCGGACGCGATGGGCTCGACCTACGCCCCGGCTCTCAAGGACTCGCTCAAGACGATCAACTACGAGGAGTTCATCGGCATCCTCGCCGGCGGCAAGCGCGACTCGCAGGCCGGTCAGGAGCGCGTGATGCCGGCCTTCGGCGACAATAAGAACGTCATGTGCTACGCCGACGACCTCTACGTCTACCTCAAGGCCCGGGCCTCCGGCGCGATGCCGCGCATCCGCCCGACCGATAAGGAAGAGAAGCCGGAAGCTGCCAAGACGGCCGAGAAGGAGTGCCTGGGCGGCTGATGGCGCGCTCACGCACCAAGACACGTCTCGCCCTCGCGCTCCTGCTGATGTCGGCAGGGGTGCGAGGCGCCTCGGCGCAGTCGCTGCCCGACCTCGTCACCACGGACACCCTGCGCGTCTGCGGCGACCCCGGCAACATGCCGTTCTCCGAGCGTAAGGAGGATGGTTTCGAGAACCGGATCGCGGCGATCATCGCCGACGAACTCAAGGTCAAGATCCGATACTACTGGCTGACGCAGGGTCCGGGCTTCGTCCGCAACACCCTCGGCACGGGTCTGTGCGACATCATCATCGGCTCGGCCGCCGGCGGCGAACTCGTCCAGCACTCGAACCCGTACTATCGCTCCGCCTACACGCTGGTCACCCGCACGGGCGAGTTCGATGGCGTCACCCGCCTCGACGACCCCAAGCTCAAGGGCAAATCCATCGGCGTCATCGGCGGCACGCCCCCGGTGAACCGCATGGGCGAAATCGGCCTCGTCAGCGCGATGAAGGCCTACGCGCCCTATCAGCTCGATCCGGCCCGCAAGCACCAGACGGTCTCGGCCGAGGTCATCGCGGATCTGGCCGAGAAGCGCATCGACGCGGCGATCCTCTGGGGACCGGCCGCCGGCTGGCTCGCCAAGCAGAGCGGCGTGCCGATGGCCGTCGTGCCGTTGCTGCAGGAGCCGGACCGGCCGCCGCTGACCTTCCGGATCGCCCTCGGTGTTCGCCTGGAGGAGAACGACTGGAAGCGCACGCTCAACACGATCCTGCGCAAGCGGCGCGCCGACATCGAGAAGGTGCTGCGCGATTATGACGTGCCGCTCCTGGAGGAGGAGGGCAACAAGCTCCTCGACGCTCCGGCGCCCTGAAATGGTGAGCGCCGACAGGACAGGCAGACCGCGATGGCGGTGGCGGATCGCCTCCGGCGCCGCCATCGTCGTTCTCGCCCTGCTCGCCCTCGTTCTCGTCGACCAGCGCCAATGGCTGCGGGTCGAGCCGGCCCTCGTGGCCGAACCGGACCGGGCCGACCGCATCCTCGTGGAGAAGGCTGCCCGGCGCTTGACGCTGCTGCGCGACGGCCGGGTCCTCGCCACCTACCCGGTCTCCCTGGGCTTCGCGCCGGAGGGCCAGAAATCCCGCGAGGGCGACGGCCGAACGCCGGAGGGCATCTATGCGATCGCCTATCGCAATCCGCGCAGCGTCGCTCACCTCTCGCTGAAGGTCTCGTACCCGACGCCGGACCAGGCCCGCAGCGCCGCGGCCGCGGGTCGTGCCCCCGGCGGCGACATCATGATCCACGGCCTGTTCAACGGGTTGTCCTGGCTCGGCCCCCTGCATCGGCTCGTCGATTGGACCAACGGCTGCGTCGGCGTCACCAATGCCGAGATGGCGGCGATCTATGCCCGGGTCGACACCGGCACCCCGATCGAGATCCGGCCCTGATCAGGCCCGCACGATGCCGCGGGCGTCGAGCTTGGCCAGGGCCTCGGTGACCGTCTCCGGCCCGATGCGCAGGTCGGGGGCGATCTCGACCAGGGGCACCAGCACGAAGGCGCGCTCCCGTACGAAGCGGTGCGGCAGGATCAGGCGGGTATCCGAGATCGCCGCTCCCTCATAGGACAGTACGTCGATGTCGATCACCCGCGGCCCCCAGCGGCGCTCGCGCACGCGACCCATGGCGGTCTCGATGCCGAGGCCCGCCTCCAGGAGTTCGTGGGGGGTCAGGCTGGTCTCGATCCCGACGGCGGCGTTGAGGAACCAGTCCTGGTCGGTGTCGCCCCAGGGCGGGGTGCGGTAGTTCGACGAGCGCGCGGTGACGCGGACGCCCGGCGTCGCGGCGAGCCGCGCCACCGCATCGGCCAGGGTCGCGGCCTTGTCGCCGATGTTGCTTCCGAGGCCGAGATAGGCGGCGTGCATTCGCTGGCCGCCGCTCATCGGGTGGCCTCGCGATGGCGCACGATCTCGATGGCGACGCCGTCGATCACCGCCGGCACCGGCGCGCTCGGCTTGTCCACCCGCACCCGGATCTCGGTGATGGGATTGTGCCGGTCGAGGATCTCGCCGGCGATGGCCTCCGCCAGGGCCTCGATCAGGGCGAAGCGCCGCTGCGTGGCGATCCGGGTCACGATCTCGGTGAGGTCGGCGTAGCTCACGGTCCGGGCGACGTCGTCGGAGCACCCGGCCGGCCCGAGATCGAGGCGCACGTCGAGGGAGACGTAGAAGCGCTGGCCCAGGCGGGCCTCCTCGGGCAGGAGGCCGTGGAAGGCGAAGACCGCGATGCGGTCGACGAGGATGCGGTCGCTCATGCGGATCGTCCCATCACGGCGTCGACCACTCGCAGAGCGTCCACGTGCGGGCGGACATCGTGGACGCGCACGATCTGCGCCCCGAGGGTGGCGGCGAGCACGTGGCTGCCGATCGAACCGAAGAGCCGGTCCACCGGCTTGGTCTCGGCATCGTGCAAGCGTCCGAGGAGCGACTTGCGCGAGACGCCGACGAGGACCGGAAATCCGAGGGCCACGATCTCGGGCAGGCGCCGCAACGCTTCGAGGTGCTGCGCCCAGCTCTTGCCGAAGCCGATCCCGGGATCGAGCACGATGTCGCCGTCGCGGAGGCCGGCGGCCCGGGCGATGGCGAGCGAGCGCTCGAAGAAGCGCAGCATGTCGGCAACGATGTCGAGGGCCGGATCGATGGCCTCGCGGTTGTGCATGATCATCACCGGCGCGCCGTGGTCGGCGGCGACCCGGGCGATGTCGGGCTCGCGCTGCAGGCCCCAGACGTCGTTGACGATGCGGGCGCCGGCCTCCAGCGCCACCCGCGCGGTCGACGCCTTGTAGGTGTCCACCGAGATCGGGACGGGCAGGCGTGGGGCGAGATCGCGGATCACCGGCAGGATGCGGGCCTGCTCCTCCTCCGCCGAGACCGGAACGTGGCCGGGGCGGGTGGATTCGCCGCCGATATCGACCAGCGCTGCGCCCTCCGCCACCAGGGCCTCGGCCTGGGTGCGAGCGGCCTCGAGACCGGCGAAACGGCCGCCATCGGAGAAGGAATCGGGCGTGACATTGAGGATGCCCATCACCAGGACGCGCCGCCCGAGATCGGGCAGGAGCGTCGTGAGGGGGGCCGGCAGGTCTGGGGGCACGGGATGCTCGGGTTCGAAGGCGGGCGCGTCCGGGGCGCGTCCTCGGCCGGGATGCCGCTGTCTTGAACCCAATGCCGGATCGGAGCAACGCCCTGCCGGCGCCGGACGGCGCCCGGTCATGCGCCGCCGCTCCGGGCAGCGACGCTGCGGGGTCCGAAAACCCCGGTCAGGTGCCGCCGCGATAGCAGCGGATCTCGGCCTCGGCCTGGGCCCGGCGGAGTTCGGCCACCTGGTCGTCGAAGACCTTGGTCGACTTGAACGCGGTGGTGCGCTGGCCGATGCCCTGGCGCAGGGAGAGCACGGTGCTGGCCTGGACGTACTTGTCGTAGGGCAGCAGCGAGGCGAGGGCGTCGAGCGAGCAGGAGCAGCGCGACAAGGATTCGCGCGACTGGCCGTTCGCCGCCATGCAGCCGAAGATGTAGTCGGCCCGGGCCTCGGTGGGGTAGTCGTTCTCCGGCTCGGCCGCGGCCGCCGCACCCGCCACGAGGGCCGCGGCGCAGGCGACGGCGACGAGGTGCGGGAGGCGCTTAACCAGCGTTCGGATCATAGGTCAGGTTCTCCTGCAGGAGTTCGCCTCCTTCGGCGTTCTTCGAGCTCGCCTCGATCGAAACGAGTTCACCGGGCACGGCCTCGGACGTGACGAAGGTGTATTTCAGGTTCTCGAAGCCACGCATGCGCTCCTTCATCTTGTCGTCGAGGAAGGGCTGCGTCTCGATGCGCCAGCCGTCGATCTTGCGTCCCTTGAAGTCGACCTGCGTCGGCGTCACGGTGGCGTTGTCGCGCAGGCCCTTGCGGATGGCGTTCTTGATGTAGCGCGGGTTGGCCATCAGCACGCGGGCGAGGTCGATGAGGTGATGCTCGAGGAAGAGCGTCATCACCGGGTTCCCGGGCATGTCCTCGAACGGGCCGGCCGGGAAGCGGTTGGCGCCGGAGAACATCTCCACGCGGATGTTGCGGTTGTCCGCCGCGTTGCCAGGCTCGACCCCGAGCTTGATAGTATCGTTCAGCGGCGGCCCGAACGGGCCCTTCGAAATGCCGCTGCGGCGCAGGTAATCGTAGGTGAGCTTCGTCCCGGGCGGAACGTTCTTCATCTGCGGCTGCTCGAAGAGCAGGTCCGAGGCGTTCGGGGGCGTCGCGGTATTGGCCTTGGTGACGGCGGGTGCCTCGGATGCCTGGGGTGCGGCGGGCACGGTCTGGGCGAGCGCAGGCGCGCCCGCGAGCATCAAGAACGCGGCAAGTGTGACGGGCTTCAAAGCGGCGCTTCCTCATTCAGCGGCGTACGCACATTGGGCTGCACGTTACTGCCGATGGTCCGGTAGACGTAGTCGGGCGGCGTCTCGGCCGCCTCCTCGGTGGCGAGATCGCGCACCTTGGCGTGGAGGGGCGACAGGGAGCAGGCCGGGTCGGTGGCCGCAGCATCGCCGGCGAGCGCCAGGGCCTGGCAGCGGCAGCCGCCCCAATCCTTCTCCCGCCGGTCGCAGGACCGACAGGGCTCCTTCATCCAGTCCGTGCCGCGATAGGCCGTGAAGGCCGGGGAATTCGCCCAGATGTCGCCGAGCGAATGGTCGGACACGTACCAGAATTCGAGGTTCGGGATCGTCTCGGCCGCGTGGCAGGGCAGCACCTTGCCCTGGGGCGTGACGTTCATGAGCTTGCGGCCCCAGCCACCGGCGCAAGCTTTCGGGTATTTGGCGTAGTAGTCGGGCACCACCAGATCGATGACGAGCTGGCCCTTCAGGCGTTCGCGGGCGGCCTCGACGATGCGGATCGAACGGTCGACCTCGGCCTTGTTCGGCATCAAGGCGGCGCGGTTCACGTAGGCCCAGCCGTAATACTGGGTGTGGGCGACCTCCAGGCGCTTGGCGCCGAGCTTCACCGCGAGGTCGATGAACCCCTCGACCTCGTGAATGTTGCCCCGGTGGATCACCGAGTTCAGCGTCAGCGGCAGGCCGAGCTGGGTCACCCGCTCGGCGAAGGCGAGTTTCTGCGGCTGGGCGTTCTTGAGGCCGCCGATCTTCTCGGCATTGGCCGCGTCGACGCCCTGTACCGAGAGCTGCACGTGGTCGAGGCCGGCATCGTAGAGCGCGTCGAGCTTCTGCAGGGCGCCACCGACGCCGGAGGTGATGAGGTTGGAATACAAGCCCAGTTTCGCGCAGGTCGCGGTGATCTCGACGATGTCGTTGCGCGCCGTCGGCTCGCCGCCCGAGAGGTGGACGTGCAGCACGCCGAGGGCCGCCGCCTCCGTCAGCACCCGCTGCCACGTCGCGGTGTCGAGCTCGCCGGAGCGCCGGTCGAGTTCGAGCGGGTTCGAGCAGTAGGGACAGCGCAGGGGGCAGCGATGGGTCAGCTCCGCGAGGAGCCCGACCGGGGCCGGCAGGGTCGGGGCGTTCGGCGTGATCGCGTTCATCGCTCCAGGACCCGTTTCGTGGCCAGATCGTTCAGCATCACGAGGATGTCGGCCTCGATCACGGTCACGTCCGCCGTGAACTTCTCGGCCAGCACCCCGGCGATGTCGCGCACGGTGCGTCGGCCGTCGACCAGTTCCAAGACCATGACCGCGTTGGCGTCGAGGTCGAAGGTGCGCTCGGGCGCGAGGAGGACGTGCTGGTCGCGCACGGCATCGTGGCGCAGGCGCACGCCGCGGGGCAGGCGCGGCACGTCCTGCGCCGTCAAAGTGCCTGTGCCGGCGGCCTGCGACACCGCCGGCTCGGGCACCAGCCCGGTGCCGGGCGTCCAGGCATCCGGCGGGATCAGGCCGGGGGCGACGTAGGCGAAGTACAGGGCATCGAGCTGCGTCCAGAGCACGTTGCACTTGAACGTCAGCGCATCCATCGCCTGGCGCTGCAGCGCCGGCGTGGTGGCGTGCTCCTTGACGTAGGCGATGGCGAAATCGGCGTCGCGCGGGGCCTGGGTCAGGCGCTTGTCGAAGTAGGCCAGCGTGTCCTTGGTGATGAAGTCGTAGTTCTTCAGCATCCCGGCCACCCGCTCCGAGATGATGGTCGGCGAGAACATCTCGGTCAGCGAGGAGGCGATCGCCTCCAGGAGCGAGCGCTCCTTCACGAAGTGCACGTAGGCATCGACCGAGAACCGGGTCGCCGACAGGATGCCGTGCGTCGATTCCACGTAGTCGCGGGCAAAGCCCACGCCCTCGGCGAGCTTGAGCCAGCGCTCGATGCCGCCGTCGCCGGGCGCGTCGCCGTCATGGTCGACGATGCGCTGGCGCCAGACCCGGCGCAGCGACGCGTCGGTCATGCGCGCGAGCACGGCGGCGTCCTTCACCGGGATCATCGCCTGATAGTAGTAGCGGTTCAGCGCCCAGGCCCGGACCTGATCCTTGTTCAGCTTGCCGTCGTGCAGCAGGCGGTGGAACGGGTGCAGGTTGTGGTAGCGGCGCGCCCCGATGTCGCGCAGGGCCGCCTCCAGCTCCTCGGGCGAGAGCAGGCGCTGGGCCTCGTCGGTCTGCGGCGTGGGGAAGGGCGCGGTCATGGCGTGGCTCGCGGATCAGCGTGGAGCGGTTTTAGGAACTTTTCTTATCAATCGCGCCGCACCCCGTGAAGGCCGCGGGCGCGCAGACGCAATTCAATCGGACACAATGTATGCCGTTGGCACTAAACTGCCAGATGGACGCCTCATGAAAGGGTCAGCGTCAAACCGTCATGGGCCACGGTCCAACCCGCGGCCTCGACCTGGCGGCGCTCGCCGGATCCTTCGACCAGCACCGGGTTGGTGTTGTTGATGTGGACGAAGACCCGTCGGCCGATCGCCACGTCGGACAGGGCCGCGATGGAGCCGCCCTCGCCGGTCATCGGCACGTGGCCCATGCGCCAGCCGGTCTTGGTGCCGACGCCGGCGCGGATCATGTCGTCGTCGAGGAGCACGGTCCCGTCGAACAGCAGGGCGTCGACCCCGCCGATGCGGGCCTTCAGGTCCTCGGTGACCCGGGCGCAGCCGGGGATGTAGGCGAGGCGGCTGCCGCCGGCCTCGATCATCGCGCCGACCGTGGTCTCGGTCTCGGCGCCGATCTCCAGGGTCTCGTCCTCGAGCCACAGGGGCACCTTGCCGGGCACCGCGAACAGGGTGACGTGCAGGCCCGGCACCGGCTCGAAGCGCCGGTCGAGGGCGATCGGCTCGCGGGCGACGACGCCGGCGGCCATTACGTCGAACACCCGGTTGGCGCCGACCGATTCGAGGATTCCGCTGGTCCCGTAGAGGGTGAAGGGCTGGCCCTCCCGGAGGGTCAGCAGGCCGGCGACGTGGTCGACGTCGCCGTTGGTCAGCAGCACGGCATGGATCGGTGAGTGCCGCAGCCCTTCGCGCGGATGCATCGCCGGGTTGTCGAACAGCTGCTGGCGGATATCGGGGGAGGCGTTCACCAGGAGCCAGCGCTCTCCATCCGGGGAGACGGCGATGCTCGACTGGGTCCGCGGCCTGACGCGGGTCTCGTCCTCGCGGGCGAGGGCGCAGATCGGGCAGCGGCAATTCCACTGGGGAAGGCCGCCGCCCGCGGCCGAACCGAGGATCAGGACATGCATGGTGGAACCGACGCTGCCTTGAGATCCTCGGGTTCGACGAAAACTGAGTGGCGAGGGCTCAGTTGAAGGTGTCGATCTCGGCCGACTCGTAGCTGGTGACTTCCATGCCGACGCAGATCTCGGAAACGATGGGGGCAGCCCAGGTCATGGTGTTTCTCCTGAAAGTTTCTTCTGAACGTCAGCAGCATCCCGATCGCCTCTAAGAAGATCGTAAGACACTGACGGCGCAGTGATTTCTGTCGCCGGGTTGATATCGACAATTTGGCTCGGCAGTTCAAGCGCTAAATTGCCGGTTTCTCCCGGCCACCCCCGCGAATTCGCTGCCGCCGTTAACGCGCGGTGCCGGAATCAGTGCCGGAAATCCTGTCCCTTGAGGTCGAGCATGAAGCCCTTGCCCCGTACCGTGACGATGACCGGGCCGCCGAGCCGCACGAAGTCGGAGAGCTTGGTCCGCAGGTAACCCACGTAGACATCAACGACATTCAGGGAGAGGCCGCCCTGGCCGGCCCAGAGCTTGTCGAAGATGTCGCCCCGGGAAACGGGGTGGTTGGCGTTGTCCATCAGGAGCGCGAGCAACTCCGCCTCACGGGGGGTGAGGCGCGCCGTCGCATCGGCGAATCCCACCTGCCGGATGGTCAGGTCGAGCATGAGCTTGCCGGCGGTGACGATGCTGCGCGGCTCCTCCGAGGCCTTGCGGCGCAGGAGGTGGGTCTGGAGACGGGCCAGCAGCTCGTCGAAGACGAAGGGCTTCACGATGTAGTCATCGGCCCCCAGCGCCAGTCCCTCGGCGCGGTCGCGCACCTCGTCCCGGGCCGAGAGGAAAAGAATCGGCCCCGGATAGCCGCCCTCGCGCAGGGAGCGGCAGACGTCGTGGCCCGAGCCGTCCGGGAGGGTGATGTCGAGCACCACCGCCTCGGGAGCCTCGGCGCGGGCGGCCGCGAGGGCGTCGTCGACCCGGCCGGCGACGCCGACGATGAAGCCCTCCGCCTCCAGGCCGCGGGCGAGCATGGCGCGGATGTCGCTGTCATCCTCGACGATCAGTACGCGCGTCATGCCACGGTCTCCTGGGCGCCCGTCGGGTGCGGCGAGGGGGAAGGTTCGGCGTCGCCGGCGGACAGCGCGGGCAGGTCCAGGGAGACCTGCGCACCGCGCCCGTCCGGACCCGCCCCGAGGCGGATGGTGCCATCATGCCGCTCGACGACCCAGCGCGCCAGGGCCAGTCCGATGCCGAAGCCGGCCTCGCCCGTGGGACTGTCGCGGCGGAAGCGCTCGAACAGGCCGTCTCCGAGGTCGGGAAAGCCCGGCCCGTCATCCGTGATGGTCACCACCGCGTGCCCGCCCTCCGCCCGCGCCAGGGCGACCACGATCCGGGTGAGGCCGGTGGCGTGGCGCAGGGCGTTGTCGATCAGGCTCTCCACCACCTGACGCAGCCATTCGCGGTCGGCGAGCAGCGTCGGGTCGGCCTCGGCCGGATCGAGGCTGAGCGCCACGCGGCGACGGGCGGCCTCGGAGGCCATGCCGTCGACGGCGTCGGCCAGGATCTCGCGCGCGCCCACCGGGCGGCGGTCGAGCTCGATCTGCCCGGATTCGGAGCGGGCGACGCGCAGCAGGTCCTCGACCCGGCGCTTCAGGCGGAGCGCCCGCTTGCGGATGGTGGCGAAGACGGGCGTGACGTCGAGCTGGCGCCCGGCCGAGCGGGCCGCGATGTCGCACTCGCCAAGGATGACCGTGAGGGGCGTGCGCAGCTCGTGGCTGACATCGGCGAAGAAGCGCCGGCGCGAGCGGTCCACCGCCTCCAGGCGGGCATTGGCGGCGCGCAGATCCAGGGTGCGGGCCGCCACGGTGTCCTCCAGAGCGGCGCGGTCGGCGGCGAGGCGGCCCTCGCGCCGGGCGAGGCGGGCGGCCATGCGGTTGAAGTTCGCGACCAGCAGGCCGAGCTCGTCCCGGGTCGCCACGGAGAGACGGGTGTCGAGCTCGCCCCGGCCGACGGCGCTGGCGGCGCGGCGCACCGCCTCGATCCGGGCCAGCACGGGACGGGTCACCGCCCGGTACAGCAGGAGCACGATGGCGAGCGCCCCCGCCACGGCGGCGAGCGAGGCGACCCGCAGGGTGCTGGAGAGCGCGCGCGCCGCGTCCGAGCCGGCGATCATCGAGCGCCGCTCCACCTCGATCAGGAAGGAGAGGGGCTGCCCGGTCATGGCGCCGAACCCGTTCAGGGCGCCCCGGATCGCCGCCTTGCGCGACTCGTCCTCGGACTGGCGCAGCACCTGGGTCACCTGCCGGTCGAGGATCGCGCGCGCCGCGCGCAGCTGCGCCAGGGGCCGCGTGCGGGCGGCGTACTGGGTGCGGTCGAGGGGATCGTCGCTCGACGCGATGGAGCGGCCGAGGGCCTCGTCCACCGCCACGAGGGCCCGGTCGACGTTGGTGCGCGCCACCGCCAGGCCCTCCGGCTGCGCGTCGGGGTTGCTCACCGCCTCCAGGGCGGCGAGGCCGTACTGGGTCATGCGTCCCGACAGCTCGACGAGGAGTTCCAGGCGTCCCTGCGCCGCGAGCGTCCGGTCGATGGTGCGCTCGGCCGCGTTGATCGAGGCGAGCACCCCCAGGGCGGCCAGGACGACGAGGAGCGCGGTGGCGCCGAGGAGCAGCGCGAACCGGACCTTCAGCGAGCGCATGGTTCTGCCAGCCTATCCTGCGTTCGTCCCGACGCGTTCCGCGTCCTGCCGGATGCGCCGATCCGTTCCGTCCCCTGCAGGATCTCTAGGCCGAGCTCCGCCGGTGAGGCAAGACGACGGGGTTCGGCCGAAGCTCCCGACTACCTACCCGCGCTCCTTCACAGGTCCCGCGGCTGGCTGCCCCGGACGGCGCAGCGCCACTTGGTGACGTGCCATTCCGGGTGTTCCTCCTGCCACTTGGCGATGGCGCTCTGGGAGTTGCGCAGGCAGATGAAGGGACTGCGGGCCTCGTAGGAGAGGTCGATCTTGTCCTCGCGGCATTGCGAGGGCTGCGACAGGAGGCAGATCGAGAGCAGGATGAGCATCGGTGACGCCGGGTTCGCGCTGGGGATGCGCGGAAGGCCGGCATCATGCTGCCATCCCGCGGACGATGAAGGTCGTCCGATCGGGAGGATTGTGCAAGTCCGGCGGGCAGATCACCAGAATCGTGATGGTGCGGACGCCCTCAGGCGGCCGCCACCCACAATTCGCCCTTGCCCAGGGTCGCGAGGTCGCCCGAGTAGCGCGTGAGCGCGCCGGCCGCGAGGTCGGCATGGGCGGGGCTCAGGGGCCGGAGCGAGCGCGCCAGCAGCCGCAGGAACACGAGGTCGTGCGTGCCGGTCTCGACGAAGCTCGGGGTCAGCGCCCCGACACCGCCGGCCAGGATGGTGCCGCGCCGCATGCCGAAGCCCGGATGGTCGCCGAGGCTCGTGGCCGCGATGGTGCCGGCGATCATCCGCGCGCCCGCATAGGCGCCGGCCCGGCCCACCAGGATCAGGCCGCGTCGCATGCGGTCGCCGAGATGGTCGCCCGCCGAACCGTGGATCACCAGGGTGGCGCCGTCGAGCCCGGCCTTGGCGGCGTAGACCGCACCGCCGGCATGGTCGCCGGCATCGCCCTCGATCGTGATCGTGCCGCCGGTGGCGCCCGAGCCCGCGAAGGGTCCGGCCGAACCCGTGACGGTGACGGAGCCCGACTGCATGCCCGCCCCGAGGCGCTGGCCGACATCGCCGACCACCCGGATGCTTCCGCCGCCGAGCGAGGCCCCGACCCGGTCGAGGCGGGACGAGCCGCCCTGGATGACGAGGTCGTCCGAGCCGTCGAGGGCGAGCGTGAAGCAGTCGCCCAGGGTCAGGCCGCGCCGGCTGGTGCCGACGGGGAGCCTGGCCGCCTCGGCCTCGCTGAGGCCGCTCAGGGACAGCGGGGTGACGTGCAGGAGGTCGAGCCGCTCCGGCGGCTCCTGGCGCAGGGTGAGGGTGCTCATGTGAGGGTGCTCATGCGGCTCCGGCCTCGCTGCTGCCCGGCTCCTTCGAGAGCAGGTTCTTCAGGTGATAATGGTGGCGGCCGAGATTGCCGCCGTAATTGCCGGCCGTGACCGCGACGAGGCCGTGGGCGGCCCCGGCCTCGGTGGCCGCGTGCAGGGCCGCGCGCATCGATTCCGCGACCGCGTCGGAGGTCAGCGCGTCGATCACGATCTCCAGCACGACGCCGACCTCGGCCGAGAGCTCGGTGCCGGCCCGGCCCTTCAGGGTCGGGCAATAGGCGTCGTTGGTCGACGCCATCATGCCCTTGGTGCGCGCGCCGACCTTCGAGCCGGAGCGGACGATGCCGCCCGGGAAGGGCAGGATCGCGCCCGGCACCGCGCGGGCGGCCTCGACCGCGATCTCGGCGACCTTGAGGGTGTCGGCGTGCCTGCGCCCGAGGAAGAGCAGGTTGCCGCCGCCGACCGCCCCGTCCACCGCGCGGACGAAGTCCTCGCACAGGAACTCGCCGTCCATGACGGGGATGCGCCAGTAGCGCCGGGCCTTGCCGGTCACCGGGTCGGTCAGGCGCTTGGCCACGGCGAAACCGTCGCCGAAGTAGCGGATCGCGCCGCCGAGCTTGATCTTGGTCGGCCCGTCGACCCCCGCGTAGCAGGCGGTGCCCGGGCAGGTGAGGATGCACTGGCCGACCCGCTTCAGGAGCTGGTCCTTGAGGCCGTTCGGCTCGAAGCCGAACAGCAGCACGCGCACGCCGGGGCGCCCGTCCGGCGTCTCCTCGGGGGGGAGCTCGCAGTCGATCCCGGCCTCGGCGCCGCAGCCGATCACCGAGGTGGCGAAGCCCGTCATCACGGTGGCGGCGATCATCGCCCATTTGGGCGTGTCGTTGGTGATGACGATCGCGGTGCCGGCGACGTCGAACGCCTCCGCGAAGGTGTCGATCACCGGAATGCCGTTGAGGGTGAGGTCCGTCATCTCAGTCACCGGTCCCCACGCGACGCATTTCGATCAAGCCCGGCAGGCTTCTCAGGTCCGACAGGCTTCTCAGGTCCGACATGCTTCTCAGGTCCGACATGCTTCTCAGGTCCGACATGCGACCTCCGTGAACACGTCCGGCTTCGGGAAGGCCTCGTCGGGCACCCCGAAGCTCCTGAGGCCGGTGCCGAAGCGGTCCTGCAGGTAGGTCTCGGAGCGGGCCACCATCGCCTTGTCGGATTCCACGGTGAGTTCCAGCGTGCGGCCGGAGCGCCAGGCCACGACCTCGCCGTCCTCCACGATGGTCTCGCCGTCCTTCAGGACCAGCTTGGCGCGGGCGAACATCGCCGTGCGGTCGGGGTCGTCGCGATAGACCGCGACGTCGGCCCGGGCGCCCTCGCGCAGGTGGCCGCGGTCGGCGAGGCCGAGGAGCTTGGCGGGTCCCGAGCGGGTGAGCTGGGCGATCTCCGAGAAGCTGTACTCGCGCTCGATGGCGCAGAGGCCCGAGCGCTCGGCGATGACCTTGTGCAGGGAGGCTATCTCGCGGTCGCGCTCCTCCTTGTCCATCAGGAAGTGGATGATCCGCGGGTAATCCGTGAAGGGACCGCCGTTGGGGTGGTCGGTGGTCAGGATGGTGCGCTCCGGCTCCTTCGAGAGGAGCATCAGCTCGAGGCCGATCGCCCATTGCAGGGAGCTCACCGGTCCGCGCGGCTTGTAGAGGAACGGCACCACGCCGCCGCCCTCCGCGTCGCCCGCGGTGAGGATCCACTTCTTCGGGTTGGCGCCCTTGCGGCCGGCGAACTGGCGCAGGATGTCGAGCGAGATCGTCACGGTCTGGCCGAAGGCGACCTGGCCGACGTCGTAGGTCGCGTTCGGGTGCGCCTCCATGGCCTCCGTGATGCGCTCGGCCGCCGAGCGGAAGCCCCCGGTCTGGGGGTTCTCGGGGTCGGCGACGCCGTAGCCGTAGAACTGGGCGTGGGCGAAGTGGATGCGCCGGCCCTCCGCCGCCTCCAGGGTCGCCACGAAGGACTCGTCGGCGCCCGGGATGCCGAGGTTGTTGCAGTGGACGTGCAGCGGGTGCGGCACGCCGATCTCCTCGACCGCGTCGAGGAGCGCGCCCATGATCCTGCGGGTGGAGAGGCCGTAGACCGGGATCTCGTCGTCGAGGCCGAGCTTCAGCATCCCGTCCTTGAAGGCCGAGGCGCCGCCCGCATTGATGCACTTGACGCCGAGGCCCCGCGAGGTGGCCACCGACAGGGCGACGAGGTCGCGCACCGCCGCCTTGCCCTCGCGCGCCCGCAGGAGCTGGAGCAGGTGGTCGTCGTTGCCCATCACCGTCAGGGCGCCGCGGTCGAGGAGCGGGATGTCGGCGAGCTCGAGCTGCGTGGCCAGCGCGTTCGCGGGCGGCATCGCGGGCTCGACCGCCAGGGTGTAGCCCATCCGCGCGTAGTTCGCGCCGATCCAGGCGGCCGAGCCGCCCGCATGGGCGAAGGGATGGCCCTCGGGCGCGGCCTCGCTGGCGTAGAGTTCGGGCAGCAGCAGCCGGCTCATCACCACGTTGCCGCCGGCGATGTGCGAGTGCACCTCGACGCCGCCGGCCATCACCACGCAGCCGGTGGCGTCGATGGTCCGGTCGGGCGCGCGGTCGGAGGCGGCCACCACGCGGCCGTTCTCGATCCAGACCTCGCCGACCGCGTCGCGGCCGGCCGTCGGGTCGACGACCCGGCCCCCGTGAATCCGGATCAGCATGCGGCGCCCTTCTTCTGCATGAGGCGTTCGTGGATGGCGGTGAGGATGCCGGCCGCGCTCAGCTCGGCCGTCTGGCCGGAGGCCGGCGTATAGGTGATTGCGGCCCGGCGCTCGTCCCACAGGCTGCCGCCGGCGGTCTCGCCGGGCACGCCCACGGCGAAGACCACGTCGGCGACGTCGCCGCCGGCCTCGGGGCTGCCGACGCCCACGATGGCGACGCTCGGCAGGGTCCCGAGCCAGTCGGGACGCGGGGCGGGGAGGGAGGCGAGCCAGAGGGCGGCGTCGGCCTCGCCGGCGGCGATCTGGCGGGCGCTGTCGAAGCGCCAGGGATCGTGCTCGGGCACGTGGCGGCCGAAGCCGACGCGCGGGGCCTGGCCGGTGGTCCAGGCGGCGAGCTGCAGGAGGGCGCGGCCCTGGAACGGGTCGGAGAGGGGCAGTCCGAAGAAGCGCGTGACCTCGTTGAGGTCCTTGATCATGCCCTGGAGCATCTCGACGCCGAGTTCGCCGATCTCGGCCGGGTCGTACAGGACGACGCCGTACTGCGCGGTGCTCAGGCGCCGGGCGAGGTCGGCATAGGCCGCCTCGCCGCCGAGATTGCCCTTCAGGAAGGCGCGCAGATGCGCGATCGAGACCGCGAGGCCGCCGGCCTCGGCCGGGTAGGCCACGTGCCGGGTGGCGCCGTTGCGCGGGCCGCCGAGGGACAGGATGACCCGCTCCGAGCCGGCGGCACGGCCGCGGGTCGCCTGCGAGCCGGCGATGTCCTGGACGATCGGGCGGTCCCAGGGCGCGTTGCCGACGATGAGGACCGCGTCGGCCCGGCCGACGGCCTCGGCCGGCGTCGTCGTCATCGCGCCGGTGCGGCTCAGGGAGCCGAGCTCGGCATAGAGGCTCGGGCCGGCCACGGGATCGACGGAGGCGCCGAGGGCGTCGGCCAGCTGATAGGCCGCGCGCACCGCGCTCAACTCGGCGCAGAGACCCGCCAGGACAGCCGTCTGCGCTGAAGCGAGGAGCGTGGCGGCGGCCTCCACCGCCGCGTCCGCATCCGTCGCACCACCCTTCACCCAGGCCGCCATGCGTTGCACCTTGGAAAATCGAGGGCCCGGCGCGCACCGTATTCGGCGTCGCGCGCGGCGGGACTGAGCCAGTCCATGTCGTTGGGGCGGCACGTTTGCATCGGCGCCGCCCCCCAGGCAACCCCCCAGGACCGTCCGGCGCGAATCAGGAGCCCGGCGCCGCGGAAGGAGCCCGCGGGAGCCCGGCCCGCGCCGGGAGATTTGCCCGATGCGCTTGCGACGGGTCGGCGCTCCGTGGGAGAAGCCGGCGGCGCGGGATCGGCGGCCCGACGGGGCACGGGGCCGCATGGAACGGGAGGACGGGTCGCGATGGAGGGGATCGACGTGATGCGGCCCCCGAGCGGGCCGGGCGAACCCGGCACCGGCCTGCGCGTGCACGCTCCCGCCCGCCTGCATTTCGGATTCCTCGACCTGCATGGCGGGCTCGGCCGGCGCTTCGGCAGCATCGGCCTCGCCCTCGACGCCCCCGCCGTGACCCTGACGGCGCGGCCGGCCGGGCGCCTCGACGTGACCGGGCCGGAGGCACGGCGCGCCGCCGCCTACGCCCTGGCCGCTGCCGGGCATCTCGGCATCGCCGGTCACGCCGCGCTCACCATCGAATCCGCCATTCCCGCCCATGCGGGCTTCGGCTCCGGCACCCAGCTGGCGCTCAGCGTGGCGGCGGCCCTGGCCGGCCTCGCCGGGCGGCCCTTCGCGCCGGAGGACTTCGCCAACGCCCTCGACCGGGGCAACCGCTCGGGCGTCGGGCTGGCGGCCTTCACGCAGGGCGGCCTCATCGTCGATGGCGGGCGTGACCCCGACGGCAACCCGCCGCCGGTGATCGCCCGGCTGGCCTATCCGGAGGCCTGGCGCGTCGTGCTGATCCTCGACACCGGCATGACCGGCGTCCACGGCACCCGCGAGGTCGCGGCCTTCCGCGACCTGCCGCGTTTCCCGGAAGCCCAGGCCGCCGAGATCTGCCGCATCGTGCTGATGCAGGTGCTGCCCGCCGCGGTCACCGCCGAGCCGGAGGGGTTCGGCGCCGGCATCACCCGGATCCAGCAGCTCATCGGCGACCACTTCGCGCCCCACCAGGGCGGCCGCTTCGCCAGCCCGGCCGTGGCCGAGGCGCTCGCCGCCATCGCCGAATTCGGGATCGTGGGCTACGGCCAGAGCTCCTGGGGACCGACCGGCTTCGCCCTGGTGCCCTCCGAGGCCGAGGCCCGCGCCCTGGTGGCCATGCTGGAGCGCCCCGGCCCGCTGAAATTTCTGATCGCCCGGGGGCGCAACACCGGCGCGACGGTCACCGCGCTTTAAGACGACGTCCTGTAAATCCGAGCTTCGGGCCGCCCGCACCGGGCAGGCTTTGACAATTCGACGCCTCGGCGCACGATCGGGCCGCGTCACAGCACGAAGGGAGTCCGACGATGGCCCGCTCGATCCTGCACATGATCACGCCTCTCAAGCACATGAGCCCGTTCGACGTGAACATGGCCGTGGACGCGGGCTTCGAAACCATCGCCACCTACGCGAATGCGACGCTCGCGGACGTGACGACGCTCGTGCAGGATTCGATCTTCTCACGCGCCCCCCAGGACGGCGTGCGCACCGGGATCTTCATCGGCGGCAAGAACGCCGAGGACGCCCTCGACATGATGGACCGGGCCAAGAAGGCCCTGGTGCCGCCCTTCGCCAACCACATCTTCGCCGATCCGGCCGGCTCCTTCACCACCGGCGCGGCCATGGTCGCGGAGGTGACCCGCGCCCTGAAGGCGAAGTTCGACACCGGCCTCGAGGGCAAGCGCATCGTCATCTTCGGCGGCGCCGGCGTCGTCGCCTACGTCGCCGCGGTGATCGGCGCCCTGCACGGCGCCAAGGCCGTCCTCGTCGGCCATGACGGCGAGGAGCGCGTCAGCAAGATCGCCAACACCATGCGCTGGCGCTTCGACGTCGAGGTCGAGGCGGTGGACGGCTCCACCGTGGCCGCCCGACGCGCCGCCATCGTGAACGCCGACGTCATCCTCTCGGCCGGCCCGGCCGGCATCCCGATCCTCACGGCCGAGGACCTCGAATCCGCCCCGAAGCTGCTCGTGGCCTCCGACGTCAACGCCGTGCCGCCCGCCGGCATCGCCGGCATCGACGTCAACGCCGTCGACGTGCCCCTGCCCACGGGTCGGGGCGTCGGCATCGGGGCGCTGGCGGTGGGCAACGTGAAGTACCAGACCGAATCCCGCCTCTTCCGCCGGATGCTGGAGGCCGACGAGCCGCTCTGCCTCGACTTCCGCGACGCCTACACGCTGGCGGTCGAGGTGGCGGGCTGACGCCCGAACCGTCGGAGCCGGCACCGGCCCTCGCCGGTCGGACACTCCTGATCGCCGCCCAGTCCGGCCGCGCCCTCGCCCAGGCGGCGCGGCGGGCGGGCCTGGCGCCCCTCGTCCTCGACCTGTTCGGCGACGCGGACACCCGCGCTTTGGCCGAGGGCTACCGCCAGGCCGAAGGACGGTTCGGAGCCGGGCTGCTCGGCGGCGACGCGATCCTGCGCCATCTCGACATCCTCGCGGCCGAGGGGCCGGGCGAACCCCTCGGCCTCGTCCTCGGCAGCGGCTTCGAGGCCGCCCCCGACCTGATGCGCGCTATCGCGGGACGCCACCGCCTCCTCGGCGCCGGCCCGGATTGCGTGGCCGCCCTCAAGGACCCCTTCGCCGTCGCAGCGCTGTGCCGGGCGCAGGCCGTCCCGCACCCGGCCGTCACCCGCGATCCCGTGCCCGACAGGGCCGCCTGGCTCCTGAAGCGGGCCGGGGGTTCGGGCGGCACGCATATCCGCGCCGCGCCGGGCGGCCCCGCCCCGCCGGGCGCCTATTTCCAGGCCCGGGTGCCGGGACGGGCCGTGTCGCTGGCGGTCCTGGCCGACGGCGCCGCGATCCGGCTGGTGGGGGTCACCGAGCAGTGGAGCGCCCCGTCTCCCCTCCGGCCCTTCCGCTACGCCGGCGCCCTGGAGCGGGCGTCCCACGAGCCGCCGGTGCTCGGATCCGAACTTCTGGCGACGATGGCGGCCGGGGTCGCGCGCCTCGCGGCGGCGACCGGCCTCAGGGGGCTCGCCAGCGCCGATTGCCTCGTGGACGGGCGGGATTGGTGGCTCACCGAGATCAACCCGCGCCCGGGCGCCACCCTCGACGTGCTCGACCGGCGCCGGACCCCGCTCCTCGCCCTGCACATCGCGGCGAGCCTCGGCCGTCTGCCCGATCCGGAACCCGCACCGATGGATGCGGCGGCGTCGGAAATCTGCTACGCGGCCAGCGGCTACGCGCCGATGCCGCCGATCTCCTGGCCGGATTTCGTGCGCGACCGCCCAAGACCCGGCACCACGGTGGCGCGCCACGCACCGCTGTGCACCCTGTTCGCCACAGGGCCGGACTCGGCCGCCACGAGAGCGATGTTGCGAAGCCGGGCCGCGGAAATGCGGACCCTGCTCGCCCTGACGGAGGGACACCCATGACCACCAGCCCGAGCGGCGCGAAATTCCCGTTTCCGAGCGTCAACGCCCTGACCGCGCCCCTGGTGGAGCGGCTGGTCGCCGATGCCGAGGCCCTGCGCCTGTCCGTGACCACCGAGAACGGCGCCCGCATGGTCGATGCCGGCGCGAACGTGCGCGGCTCCATCGAGGCCGGGCGCCGCATCGCCGAGATCTGCCTCGGCGGCCTCGGCACCGTCTCGATCGCGCCCTCCGGCCCGATCGCGTCCTGGCCCTACTCGGTGATCGTGCACGCCGCCGATCCGGTCATCGCCTGCCTCGGCAGCCAGTATGCCGGCTGGTCCCTGGCCGACGAGACCGGGGATTCCGGCTTCTTCGCCCTCGGCTCCGGCCCCGGCCGCGCCGTCGCGGTGGTGGAGGACCTCTACGGCGAGCTCGGCTACAAGGACACCGCGACCCAGACCGCCCTGGTGCTGGAGGCGGCCGGCGGCCCGCCGGCCTCCGTCATCGCCAAGGTGGCCGAGGCCACCGGCCTGGCGCCGGAGCAGCTGACCTTCATCTACGCCCCGACCCAGAGCCTGGCCGGCTCGACCCAGGTCGTCGCCCGCGTCCTCGAGGTCGCCCTGCACAAGGCCCACACCGTCGGCTTCGACCTCCACAGGATCGTCGACGGCATCGGCTCCGCCCCGCTCTCGCCGCAGCACCCGGACTTCATCCAGGCCATGGGCCGCACCAACGACGCCATCATCTACGGCGGCCGCGTGCAGCTCTTCGTCGAGGCCGACGACGCCGATGCGCAGCAGCTCGCGGAGCAGGTCCCCTCGTCGAACTCGGCCGATCACGGCGCCCCCTTCGCCGACATCTTCGCCCGGGTGAACGGCGACTTCTACAAGATCGACGGCGCCCTCTTCAGCCCGGCCGAGGTGATCGTCACCTCCGTCACCACCGGCAAGAGCTTCCGCGGCGGCAAGCTGATGCCGGAGCTGGTCGAGGCGTCGTTCCGCTGAGCGGACGCGCGACACCCCTCCGCCCACAGACCCCGGGCTTGCCCGTGGCCTGCCTTCGAGTGCTCAAGTCGGGCAGGCCCGCCTCGAGGTGGGGGAGGGTGCCTGCGGAGCAGGCGGGCGTGGGGGCGCGCATCCGGACATGGCGCTCCCCTCATCCGGCCCGCTGACGCGGGCCACCGTCTCCCGCAGGGGGACACTTTCTCCCGCAGGGGGAGAAGAAACCGACGTTGAGGTTGTAAGAAAGTATGCGGATCGGGCTCGCGGCCGACAACGGCAACTGGCACAAGGCGCGCCTGAAGGCCGCCCTCGAACAGCTCGGCACCGAGCCGCTGCTGTTCTCCATGGCCGACGTCGCGGTGGTGACGGGGGAACCCGAGCCCCTGCGCGTGCCCGGTTTCGCGACCCTGCCGGACGGCGTCCTCCTGCGCACCATCGCGGGAGGCACCTTCGAGGCGACGACCATGCGCCTCGGTGTCCTGCACGCCCTGGTGGCCGCCGGCACCACCGTGTGGAACTCCCCCGGCGCGATCGAGCGCTCGGTCGACAAGGCGATGACGAGCCTGCTCATCGCCCGGGCCGGCCTGCCGACCCCGGAGACCTACGTGCTCTCGAAGCGCGAGGCCGCCGCCGAGATCGTGGCGCGGGAGGCGCGGCCCGGCCGTCCCCTGGTGCTGAAGCCGCTCTTCGGCTCGCAGGGCGAGGGACTCCAGCTGATCGAGCGCCCGGAGGACCTGCCCGACGAGGAGGCGGTGTCCCGGGTCTACTACCTCCAGCGCTACATCGCCCGCGCCGACGGCCTCTGGCGCGACTACCGGGTCTTCGTCTGCGAGAGCCGCGCCATCGCGGGCATGATCCGCGAGGGTGACGGCTGGATCACCAACGTCCATCGCGGGGGCCGGCCCCTGGCCTGGGCGATGCCGCCCGCCGCCGCCGAGCTCGCCGAGCGCGCGGCCGCCGCGGTCGGCGTCGATTATTCCGGCATCGATCTCGTCGAGGACGGGCAGGGGGGCTACCTCGTGCTGGAGGTGAACTCGATGCCGGCCTGGTCCGGGCTGCAGCGGGTCACCGAGGTCGACATCGCCCTCGCCGTCGCCCGCGGCTTCCTCAACGCCGTGCGGGCGGCCCGCCCGCCCCGCCTCGTCGCGGCCCTCGGATGATCGCGCCCGAGGCCATCGCCGCCGCCTACCGCGCGAGCTGCCTCGACGAGCTCGACGCCCTCAAGCCCGGCAACGTCCACGCCTTCGCCGACGGCCACCGCATGGCGGTGGCGGATTTCGTGGCGAGCGCGGAGGTCTCCGCGCCGTACCTCGCCGAGGCCGGGGCGCCGGTCGGCCGGCGCGTGCGCGGGGCGGTCGCGGCGACGATGGACCGGGTCGGCCAGAACACCAACCTCGGCATCCTGCTCCTCTGCGCGCCCCTGGCCCTGGCGGCCGAGGCGGACCCGCCCCTGCGCCCCGCCCTCGCGGCCGTGCTGGACGGCCTCGATTCCGCCGATGCGCGCGACGTGTACGCCGCGATCCGCCGGGCCAATCCGGGCGGCCTCGGCCGGGCCGAGCGCCACGACGTCACCGATGCGGCGGCCCCGGCCTCGCTCCGGGTCGCCATGGCCGAGGCCTCCCCGCGCGACGCCATCGCGCGGGCCTACGTCACCGGATTCGCCGATCTGTTCGCGATCGGCCTGCCGGCCCTGGCGGCCGCCCGTGCGCGGACCCTAGCGCCGCCCTGGTGCACCACCGCCGTCTACCTCGCCTACCTGGCCCGGGTGCCGGACAGTCACGTGGCCCGCAAGCACGGCCCCGACCGGGCGGAGGCCTTTCGCGCCGAGGCGCAGGCGCTGCTCGCCCTCGACCTCGAAGCGGCGCCGGTGGAGGCCCTGCTCGACCGGGACCGGGCCTGGAAGGCGGCCCGCCTCAATCCCGGCACCAGCGCGGACTTCACGGTGGCCACGCTGTTTCTCGCCCGCCTCCTCGAAACCGGGACCCAAAACGACCGGCCCGGTCAAGATTTCGCCGACTCAAACGAAGGTTCCGGCCGGCGATGAATAAATTGCCAGGCCGGACGCCCCGCGCAGGGTTGTTACCGGCAAGGCCCCAGAGTAGGGTCCGCGCCGCGATCCGGGCTAACCGGTCCGGTCCCTCGATGGACTGGACGCCGTGAACAAGGATAGCTGCCGACCGCGCCTGAAGCTCGGGGGCGGTCACGTCTTTTCAAGACTTTGGGAGAAACCCCACATGGCGAAGATCAACAAGGTTATGGTCGGCGAAGCCCTCGTCGGCGATGGCAACGAGGTCGCCCACATCGATCTCATCATCGGACCGCGCGGTTCGCCGGCCGAGGCCGCTTTCTGCAACGGCCTCGTGAACAACAAGCACGGCTTCACCAGCCTGCTCGCGGTCATCGCGCCGAACCTGCCCTGCAAGCCGAACACCCTGATGTTCAACAAGGTCACCATCAACGACGCCCGTCAGGCCGTCCAGATGTTCGGCCCCGCCCAGCACGGCGTCGCCAAGGCCGTGCAGGATTGCGTGGCCGAGGGCACGATTCCCGCCGATGAGGCCGACGACCTGTTCATCCTGGTCGGCGTGTTCATTCACTGGGAAGCGGCCGACGACGCCAAGATCCAGAAGTACAACTACGACGCCGTGAAGCTCTCCATCGAGCGCGCCGTCAAGGGCGAGCCCACCGCCGCTGTCGTCACCGAGCAGCGCAACTCCGCTTCGCACCCCTTCGCGTCGAACGCTTAGATCGGGGGCAGTCCTGGGCAGAGCGCGCCTCCGCCCGCACCGCGGGGCCTGCTCCAGCGACTGGCTTCCATCTTCCTCGGACGATGAACACATGACGGGGCGGCCTTCGGGCCGCCCCTCTTTATGGATGGCCCGCCCCTCACTGGGCTTCACTGCTAGGTTTGCAGTGTGGCTCACACGAGGGATGGAGCGGACCGA
>NZ_CEEDBN010000012.1:0-160361 GCF_979253015.1 Methylobacterium sp. AC433
GGGGTGGAGCAGCCCGGTAGCTCGTCAGGCTCATAACCTGAAGGTCACAGGTTCAAATCCTGTCCCCGCAACCAAACCGACAAAGCCCGTCACGCACACACGCGTGACGGGCTTTGGCCGTTCAGGCCTCCGGCAGGCCCAGGACAATGCGCGCTTCCGCGGGCGTCGCGACCCGGCGACCGTGGCGCGCGACCCTCTCGGCCGCCAGGGCGACGAGTTCGGCGTTTCCGCTGGCGAGCCGCTCGCGGGTGATCCGGATGTTGTCCTCGAGGCCGGTCCGGACGGCATCCGCTCCGCGGGCAAGGGCCCAGTCCATCACCTCCGCTTGATGGCGGCCGATCCCGGCGGCCGTCCAGGTCGCCTTCGGCAGGATGCGCCGCATCTCGCCGAGCATGAGGTCGAGGAGGCGCGGGTCCGCCGGCATCGCGTTCTTGACCCCCATCACGAACTGCACGTGCGGGCGATCGTCGATCAGCCCGGCCTCGACGAGGCGCAGGGCGCCGTGGAGATGGGACAGGTCGAAGATCTCGATCTCGGGGCGCACGCCGAAGCGCTTCATCTGGCCCGCCAGGTCCGTCACCAGCGTTGCGGGGTTCTCGTAGACGATGGTCGGGAAATTGACCGACCCGGTGGAGAGCGAGGCCATGTCGGGGCGGTGCTGCAGGGACAGGCCCCGGCTCGCCGGATCGCGTCCGCGCCCGCCCGTGGAGAACTGGACGATCAGGCCCGGGCAGTGCCGGCGCAGGCCGTCCTGCACGGCGGCGAAGCGGTCGGGGTCCGAGGACGGCGTCTCGTCGTCGTTGCGCACGTGGACATGGGCGAGGGTGGCGCCGGCGGCATAGGCCTCCCGGGTCGAGGCGATCTGCTCGGCCACGGTCACCGGCAGGGCGGGATTGTCGGACTTGCGCGGCACCGAGCCGGTGATCGCGACGGCGACGACGACGGGCGCGTTCATGGGATCTCCTCCTGTGGGGGGCGGTTGTCGGTGCCCCGCCCGGCATGGCCGGCATTGGCGGCGACCGCAAGCGCGGGCGCCTCAGGCGCGTCCGGACCCTTTCCGGACCCGCGCACCGGCCTTATGACGGGACACCATGAGCGACACGATCCTGATCCTGAACGGCCCGAACCTGAACCTGCTCGGACAGCGCGAGCCGCACATCTACGGGCACGAGACGCTCGCGGACGTGGAGACCCGCTGCCGGACCCTGGCGGCGAGCTTCGGCCTCGCCCTCGCCTTCCATCAGAGCAATGCCGAGCACCAACTCATCGACTGGATCCAGGCCTACCGGGTCGACTCGGCCGGCATCGTGATCAATGCCGGCGCCTACACCCACACCTCGGTCGCGATCCTCGACGCGCTGAACGCCTGCACGGTGCCGGTCATCGAGTGCCACATCTCGAACGTGCACCGGCGCGAGGCCTTTCGGCATCATTCCTACGTGTCGCTCGCCGCCACGGCGGTGATGGCGGGCTTCGGCACGCACGGCTACGAACTCGCCATCCGGCACCTCGCCCACCTGCGCGGCGCCCCGTAGGCTCAGGCGGTCTTCGTCCGCAGGCGGGCCACGCTGTTCCAGGCCGGTGCCAGAACGAAGCTCGTCACCGGGATCAGCGCCGCACCGACCACCAGGCCGACGAGGCCGGAGCCGGCGGCGGTCACGAGCCACTCCACCGTTCCGGCGAGGGGGCCGGCCACGCTCGCCGCCCCGGCCGCCGCCGCGTGGATGGCGTGCCCGATCTGCGGCAGGCCGTAGGTCTCCAGGCCGTGCACCAGGATGCCGCCGCCGACCCAGATCATCGCGGCGGTGCCGACGATCGCCAGGATCTTGAGGAAGCCCGGCATGCCCTTGACCAGCGCGCGGCCGACGCCGCGCACGAGGCTGCCGAAGGCCGAGCGCGACCCGTTGGCCGCCATGGCGACGCCGGCATCGTCCGCCTTCACGATCAGGGCCACGCCGCCATAGACCGCCACCGTGATTCCCACCGCCACCACGGCGAGGACGGCGGTCTTCATCCAGATGGAGCCCTCGGGCAGGGCCGCGAGGGTGATCGCCATGATCTCGGCAGACAGGATGAAGTCGGTCTTGATCGCGCTGGAGACCTTCTGGTCCTCCAGGGCCTGGGCGTTGCCGGCCGCCCCATCGCGCGCGGCCTCGTGGGCGTGGGCCCGGTGCGGGAACAGCGCCTCGTAGACCTTCTCGCTGCCCTCGTAGCTGAGATAGGCGCCGCCGAGCATCAGCAGGGGCGTGATCGCCCAGGGCGCGAAGGCGCCGAGGGCCAGGGCGGCGGGCAGCAGGAACAGCAGCTTGTTGCGCAGGGATCCCAGGGCGATGCGGCCGACGATGGGAAGCTCGCGCTCGGCGGCGAAGCCCACGACGTAGCGCGGCGTCACGGCGGCATCGTCGATGACGACGCCGGCCGCCTTCACCCCGGCGCGGCCCGCCTGGGCCGCGACGTCGTCGAGGGAAGCCGCCGCCACCTTGGCGAGACCCGCGATGTCATCGAGAAGCGCGATCAGTCCGATGCTCACGGGACACCCCTGCCTGGCGAGCCACAGTCCCCGCGCGGAATGGCGCGGCGAGCTTGGCCTTTACAGGAGACGAACGAGCCGAGGATTTGATCCCTTGCCGCCGTCGATGCCCTCGCCGCCGCCGATGCCCCCGGCAAACCCTCCTCGCGCCTGGTCGTCGGCGATCGTACCGACCCCGGAAGACCCGAGCCCGGGCGGAGCGGTCGCTGCCGTCCGGCCTGACGGATCGCAAGGGCGCGTCGGCGATGAGCGCGGATCGGGTTCGGAGACGGCCTCGGCGGAATTCCGCCGAAGGCCGGCTTTGGATCGGCGGATGTCCGCCGATACGGGCTTTCCCGCCTTCGCTTAAGATACTGATTAAAAAGCGTTTCATCGATTTTTTCGACTTGGCATCAACGTTGCCGAAGCGGTTCTGCGCACCTTGATGCCGCTGCCCGCAAGAGGCCGAAGGCCCGGGGACGGTGAAGGTGCGTCGATCCCGCTCCGTAGCGGCGCGGGATGAAATCCAGAGACGGGAGAACGCACATGAATACGGCTGCAACCGCGATGCTGGGGGCTGTCCCAGCCGCCGAGGCGTCGGACCGCCAGAAGATCAAGGCCATCTTCGCCGCCTCCTCCGGCAATCTCGTCGAATGGTATGATTTCTACGCCTACGCCTTCACCTCGATCTACTTTGCCTCTGCATTCTTCCCGAGCAGCAGTCCGACCGGACAGCTCCTGGCCACCGCTGGGATCTTCGCGGTCGGGTTCTTCATGCGCCCCCTGGGCGGATGGATCTTCGGCCGCATCGCCGACCGCCGGGGCCGCAAGTCGTCGATGGTCTTCTCAGTCCTGTTGATGTGCGCCGGCTCGCTGATGATCGGCCTGCTGCCGACCTACGAGAGCATCGGCGTGCTGGCCCCCGTGCTGCTCCTGGTGGCGCGCCTGGCACAGGGGCTCTCCGTCGGCGGCGAGTACGGCACGGCCGCGACCTACATGAGCGAGATCGCCGGAAACGGCCGCCGGGGCTTCCTGTCCTCGTTCCAGTACGTGACCCTGATCGGCGGCCAGCTGCTGGCGGTCCTGGTGGTGTTCGCGCTCCAGCACGCCCTGACCGGTGAGGAGATGCGGGCCTGGGGCTGGCGCATCCCGTTCCTGATCGGCGCCGCGGCCGCCATCGTCGCGATGATGCTGCGCGGCTCCCTGAAGGAGTCGATCTCCCACGAGACGATGAAGAGCAAGGAGGCGGGCTCGCTGCGGGCGCTCCTCAAGCACAAGAGGGCGCTGCTCATCACGTTCGCCTTCACCATGGGCGGGTCGCTCTACTTCTACACGATGACGACCTACATGCAGAAGTTCCTGGTCAATACGGTGAAGCTGGACCTCAAGACGGTCTCGACCGTGATGACCCTGGCGCTGGTCGTGTTCATGCTGCTCCAGCCTCTGTTCGGCATCCTCTCGGACCGGATTGGGCGGCGCAACAACATGATCCTGTTCAGCGGGCTGGCCACGCTCGGCGCGGTCCCGCTGCTCTCCTCCCTGTCGCTGGTCACCAGCCCCTATGCGGCCTTCGCGCTCATCCTGGTCGGCCTCGTCATCGCGACCTTCTACACCTCGATCAGTGGCGTGGTGAAAGCGGAGCTGTTCCCGGCCGAGGTGCGCGCGCTCGGCGTGGGCCTGCCCTACGCCATCGCCAATGCCATGTTCGGCGGGACGGCGGAGTACGTGGCCCTGTCCTTCAAGTCCTACGGGAACGAGACCCTGTTCTTCTGGTACGTCGCCGCCATGGCGGCCGTGGCCTTCGTCGCCTCGCTCTGGATGCCCGACACGCGCAAGTACGGCTACCTCGACGGCAACGGCCGGATGAGCGGCTGAGCGCCGCCGCGCCGGTCCGACGACGAGCCGGTAGCGGGCCCGCCCCTGGCGGGTGGGCCCAGGAAGGCCGTCGCGCCAAGGTCTGAAAAAACCGGCCGGCGAGGGTTCAGGCGCATCGCCGGCCCGTGCCACGGCCGCCACCGGGCATCGTCGCACCGATCCCGGCCGTGCAATCTTCGAAATCGACACAGCTCTGAACTGGAGAAACCCATGCCGAAAGGCTCCGATCTGCTGGTCCAAGCCCTGGAGAACGAGGGGGTCGAGCGCATCTTCGGCATCCCCGGCGAAGAGAACCTCGACATCGTCGAGAGCCTGCGCACCTCCAAGATCGCATTGGTCCTGACCCGGCACGAGCAGGCCGCCGCGTTCATGGCCGCGACCTACGGGCGCCTCACCGGCAAGCCCGGCGTCTGCCTCGCGACGCTCGGACCGGGCGCGCTGAACTTCTCCACGGGCGCCGCCTACGCGTATCTCGGCGCCATGCCGATGCTCATCATCACCGGCCAGAAGGGCATCCTGAAGGCCCGCCAGGCCCGCTTCCAGATCGTCGACGTCATCGCCTCGATGAAGCCGATCACCAAGATGGCCCGCCAGATCGTCTCGGCCTCCTCCATTCCCACCATCGTGCGCGACGCCTTCCGCGTCGCCATGGAGGAGCGGCCCGGGCCGGTCCTCCTGGAACTGCCCGAGGACATCGCGGCGGAGGAGGCCGAGCCCTACACGGTGCCGCGCCACCCGATCGACATCCCGGTCGCGCACCCCTCGGCGATCGAGCGGGCCGCCGAGATGATCGTCGCCGCCAGGCGGCCCCTCGTCATGCTGGGGGCCGCCGCCAGCCGCCCGCGCTCCACGAGCGACCTCGGCGGCTTCGTGCAGCGCACCGGCATCCCGTTCTTCACGACGCAGATGGGCAAGGGCACGGTCGCGCACGGGACCGAACTCTACATGGGGACCGCAGCCCTGTCGGAGCGCGACTACGTGCACGAGGCGATCGACGCGGCCGACCTCATCATCGCCATCGGCCACGACACGGTCGAGAAGCCGCCCTTCTTCATGGGGCAGGCGGACCAGAAGGTGCTGCACGTCAGCTACACGTCGGCCAATGTCGAGGAGGTCTACTACCCCGACGCCGAGGTGGTGGGCGACCTCGGCCCGACCCTCAAGCTCCTGGCGGACCGGATCGAGGGCCGGCTGCCGAACGCGGGCGCGCTGCTGCCCCTGCGGGAGCACATCCTCGGGCGGATCGCCGACCGGGCCGACGAGGACCGCTTCCCCGTGACCCCGCAGCGGCTGGTGCGCGACGTGCGCCGGGTCATCCCGGAGGACGGCATCGTCTGCCTCGACAACGGGATGTACAAGATCTGGTTCGCGCGCAACTACCGCACCTACGTGGCCAACACGCTGCTCCTCGACAACGCCCTGGCCACGATGGGCGCCGGCCTGCCCTCCGCCATGATGGCCGCCCTGCTCCATCCGGACCGCCGCGTCATGGCGGTGTGCGGCGACGGCGGCTTCATGATGAACAGCCAGGAGATGGAGACCGCCGTCCGGCTGAGGCTCAACCTCGTCGTCCTGATCATCGACGATTCCGCCTACGGCATGATCCGCTGGAAGCAGGCGGTCGACCGGTTCGCCGATTACGGCATGACCTTCGGCAATCCGGATTTCGTGACCTATGCCGCGTCCTACGGCGCGACCGGGCACCGGGTCGAAGCGGTCGAGGATCTGGAGCCGACCCTGGAGAAGGCCTTCCAGGCCGGGGGCGTCCACCTCGTGGCCGTGCCGATCGACTACTCGGAGAACACCCGCGTCCTCGTCGAGGAACTGCGCGCCAAGGTGAAGAACCCGCACGCCGCCCCCGCCGGCTGACTCCGCCGCCTGAATCCCTCGCCTCCCGCTTCGCGACCTTCCTGCGAAAGGCCTTCCGTGATGCCCGACACCGAGACCCTCGCCCTGAACGACCCGAGCCTGCTCGTCGATGCCTGCCCGATCGGCGCGGACTGGTCGCGCGCCGGCCCGGACCCGATCGACGTGACGAACCCGGCGACCGGGGGCCTCCTCGCCCGCGTGCCGAACCTCGGCGCGGAGGAGACGCGACGGGCGATCGAGGCCGCGCACGCGGCCTTTCCGGGCTGGCGGGCGAGGACCGCGGGCGAGCGCGCCGCCATCCTGCGCCGGCTCGCCGCGCTGGTGAGCGAGAACGCGGAGGACCTCGCCCGCATCCTCACCGCCGAGCAGGGCAAGTCGCTCGCCGAGGCGCGGGGCGAGATCGCGATGTCGGCGGCCTACGTCCTGTGGTTCGCCGAGGAGGCCCGCCGCGTCTACGGCGACGTGGTCCCCTCGCCCTGGCCCGACCGGCGGATCCTCGTCACCAAGGAACCGGTCGGCGTGGTGGCGGCGATCACGCCCTGGAACTTCCCGTCCTCCATGATCGCCCGCAAGCTCGCCCCGGCCCTGGCCGCCGGCTGTCCGATCGTGATCAAGCCCGCCGCCCAGACGCCCCTGTCCGGCCTCGTCTGGGGCCTTCTCTGCGAGCGGGCCGGGGTGCCCGCCGGCCTCGTCTCGATCCTGACCGGGTCGGCGACGGGGATCGGCGGGGAGATGACGGGCAACCCGCTGGTCAAGAAGATCACCTTCACGGGCTCGACCGGGATCGGCAAGCTGCTGATGGGGCAGGCCGCCGGCACGGTGAAGAAGGTCTCGATGGAACTGGGGGGCAACGCGCCCTTCATCGTCTTCGACGACGCCGACCTCGACCGCGCGGTGGCGGGCGCCATGGCGTCCAAGTTCCGCAATTCGGGCCAGACCTGCATCTGCACCAACCGCTTCCTGGTTCAGGACGGCATCCACGACGCCTTCGCCGAGCGGCTCGCGCGGGCGGCCTCGGCGCTCAAGGTCGGAAACGGCATGGAGGACGGGGTGGAGCAGGGGCCGGTCATCGATGACGCCTCCGTCCGGAAGGTCGAGGCGCATATCCGGGACGCGACGGAAAAGGGCGCGCGCGTCCTGGCGGGCGGCCGGCGCCATGCGCTCGGCGGCACGTTCTTCGAGCCCACGGTGCTGGTCGACGTGGTGCCGGGCATGGACGTCGCCAAGGAGGAGACCTTCGGACCCCTGGCGCCCATCTTCCGGTTCCGGGACGAAGCGGATGCCGTGCGGATGGCCAACGACACCGAGTTCGGCCTCGCCTGCTACTTCTACACCCGGGATCTCGGCCGGGCCTTCCGGGTCTCGGAGGCGCTCGAGTACGGCATGGTCGGGGTGAACGAGGGCATCATCACCACCGAGGTGGCTCCCTTCGGCGGCGTGAAGGAATCGGGCGTCGGCCGCGAGGGCGGCCATCAGGGGATCGAGGACTACCTGCACACCAAGTATGTCTGCGTCGGCGGCCTCGGCGATTGAACCCGACCCCGGCCGCCTCGCGCCGCGACGGCGGCCGGGGGCTGGATCGATCGCGATCCGCGACGCTATATCGATGCCGCAGCCCCTGCCGGACGGCGCGGGTTCGACGCGGTGCCCGCCACGTCCGAGGACGTCCGCTCGGTCCGGTCAGGAGCCCGACCGATGAAACGCATCACCAGCCTCGCCGGGGCGGTCCCGCGCCGAATGACCCGGGCGGGTTCGGTGCTCAAGTCGATCTGGCTGTGGCGGTGGATCCTGGCGGCCGTCACGCTGGCCGCCACCCTCGTGGTCTTCGGCCTCTCCCTCGAATCCGGCCTCGACGTGGCACGCCGGCAGGCCCGTCAGCGCCTCGTGATCGCCGAGGCCGTGCTGCGCGCGGCGATCGCCCGGTACGAGTACCTCCCGACCGTCCTCGCCCTCGACACGCAGGTGCAGGCGCTCCTCGCCGACGTCGACGCGCCGGACCGCGTCGCCGCCGTCAACGCCAAGTTCGCGGCGATCGCGACGGCCTCCAACGTGGCCGCCATCTACCTGATGGACCCGGACGGCCTGACGCGCGGCGCGAGCAACTGGAACCAGCCGCTCAGCTTCGTCGGGACGTCCTACGCGTACCGGCCCTACTTCACCGCGGCCAAGGCCACGGGGGTCTCGCACTACTTCGGTATCGGCACGACCACCGGCGTCCCCGGCCTGTTCATCGGCAAGGCGGTTCCGGGGGCGGACGGACGGGTCGCGGGCGTGGTCGTGCTCAAGGTCGACCTGGAGGGCCTGCAGAACGAATGGCGCGAGGCCGGCGAACAGGTCCTGGTCTCGGATGCCGCCGGCGTCGTCTTTCTGGCCAGCGAGCCGGCCTGGAAATACCGCCCGCTCCATCGCGTCGGCGCGGCCGAGGCGGCCCGCATCCGTGCCGAGCGGCAATACGGCGACAGTTCCCTCACGCCGCTCCTGGATCAGGATCGGGATCCTGCCGGCATGATCGACCTGCCGACCGGCGACCGGACCGTCGGCGGGCTCGTGGAGCGCACCGCGCTGCCCGAGTTCGACTGGACGATCTGGTACGTCGCGCCCATCGGCGCCACCCTCCGTCAAGCCGTGCTCGCGGCGCTGGCCGCCGGGATCACCTGCCTCGCGCTCGCCTTCGCCCTCGCCGCGCGGAGCCAGCGGCAGCGGCGGCTGCGCAGCGAACAGGCCATGCGCCTGGCCCTGGAGCAGCGCGTCACGGAACGCACTCGGGAGCTGAGCGCCGCCAACGACCGCCTGCGCAGCGAGATCGCGGAGCGGGAGCGCACCACCGCCGCCCTGCGGTCGACCCAAGACGAGCTGATCCATGCCGGGCGCCTCGCCGCCCTGGGACAGATCTCCACGGCCATCAACCACGAGATCAACCAGCCGCTGGCGGCCCTGCGCACCTTCCTCGCCAGCACCGCAGTGTTCCTGGAGCGCGGCGACGGCGCGACGGTGCGGCGGAACCTGGAGCGGATGACCCAGGTGACGCAGCGCATCGCCGAGATCATCCGGCACCTGAAGGCCTTCGCGCGCAAGACCGGGACGGAACACCGCGAGGCGGTCAGGCTTCGCGCGGCGGCGGAGGCCGCCCTCGACCTGCTCCAGGCCCGCATCCGTGCGGAAGCCGTCACGGTCACCTGTGCGATTCCGCCCGAAGCCCTGGTATGGGCCGAGCCGGTTCGCCTGGAACAGGTCCTGCTGAACCTGATCGTCAACGCCCTCGACGCGATGCAGGACGCGCCCGAGCGTCGGCTCGATTTGACCGCGGCGCGCGAAGCGGGTTCGTGTTGGCGCCTCGCGGTCGCCGACAGCGGCGGCGGGATCGCCGAGGAGCACATGGGGCAGGTCTTCGATCCCTTCTTCACGACGAAGTCGGCCGGCGAGGGCCTCGGCCTCGGCCTGTCGCTGTCCTCGCTGATCGTCCGCGACCTGGGTGGCAGCATCGCCGCCGCGAACGGCGCGCGCGGCGCGGTGCTGGCCATCGTCCTGCCCGCGGCGGACGCATGAACGCGATGGCGGGCCGGGCGACGCGGGTCCTCTTCGTCGACGACGAGGAGACGGTGCGCGAAGCCCTGCACCAGTGGCTCTCGCTCGCCGGTTTCGAGGTCTCGACCTTCGCAGAACCGCTGGCCGCACTCGGCCTGATCGACGCGAGCTTTCCGGGCATCCTCGTCAGCGACGTGCGGATGCCGGGGATCGACGGCCTCGACGTGCTCGAACGGGCGCTGGCCCGCGATCCGGACCTGCCGGTCCTCCTCGTGACCGGGCACGGGGACGTGCCGATGGCGGTCGAGGCGATGCGGCGCGGCGCCTACGACTTCATCGAGAAGCCCTTCGTCCCGGAGCGCCTCGTCGACGCCATCGGCCGCGCCTGCGAGAAGCGCCACCTGACGCTGCGCCTGCGCAGCCTCCACGTCGTCGACGACGCGCAGGGCATCGAGAGCCGCCTCATCGGCACGTCGCGCGTGATGGAGACCCTGCGGCGCGAGGTGCTCGACCTCGCCGCGACGCCCGTCAACGTCGTCGTCAACGGGGAGACCGGCTCCGGCAAGGAATTGGTGGCGCAATGTCTCCACGCCTTCTCCGGCCGGCGGGACGGCCGCTTCGTGGCCGTCAATTGCGGGGCGATTCCCGACACGATGATGGAGAGCGAGCTGTTCGGCTTCGAGGCCGGCGCCTTCACGGGCGCGCTGAAGCGTCGGATCGGCAAGCTCGAATACGCCCATCGCGGCACGCTCTTCCTCGACGAGATCGAGGCGATGCCCCTGGCGGGCCAGGTCAAGCTCCTGCGGGTGCTGCAGGAACGCAGCCTGGAGCGTCTCGGCTCGAACACGGCGGTGCCCGCCGACCTGCGCACACTCTGCGCCAGCAAGGTCGACCTGCGCGCGCAGGCCGCGACCGGACAGTTCAGGGCCGACCTCTATTATCGTCTCGGCGTCGCCGAGCTGCGGATCCCGCCCCTGCGGGAGCGGCGGGAGGACATCCCGCTCCTGTTCGAGGTCTTCGCCGCCCGCGCCGCCGAGGCGCACGGGCGGACGATGCGTCCCCTGAGCGCCCGGCTCCTGCAGGAGATCGTGGCGCGTCCCTGGCCCGGCAACGTGCGTGAGTTGCGCAACGCTGCCGAGCGCCACGCCTTCGGCCTCGATCAGCAGGACGGGCCGTTGGACGCGATGGCAGCCGGGCCGCAGTCGCTGGCGACGCGGGTCGAGGCCTACGAGCGGGACCTGATCCGGCAAGCCCTGCAACAGGCGCAGGGAAACATCACCGAGATCATGCGGCTGCTCGATCTTCCCCGGCGTACGCTCAACGAAAAGATGCAGCGCTACGGGCTGAGCCGCGCCGACTTCACCGAGTAGACGGTATCTGGCGGGCGTATCGGAGCCGTGAACGCGCATCGGCGGGCCGCCCGCGAAGCGCGCCCGATTTCGCGCCAGTCCTGATCCCGCGCCAGGACCCACAAAAAAGGTCAGGGTGACGCCCCTGACCTCGATGGGCATTGCGATCCGCGTGATCGTTCCGGTTCGGCCCGGCCCTAGAACGGGATGTCGTCGTCGAGGTCGAAGTTCGGCTTGGAGCCGCCACCGCCACCGCCACCGCCACCGCCACCGCCGCCGCCCGAGGCCGGCCGGCGCTCGCCGCCGCCACCCGAGGAGCGGCCGCCGCCGTAATCCCCGCCGCGGTCGCCGCCGCGTCCACCACCACCGCTGCCGCCGCCGAAATCGCCGCCCCGGCTGATCTGGCCGCCCTCCTCGTCCATGCCCATCTCACCGCCGCCGCTGCGGCCGTCGAGGATGGTCAGCTCGCCGCGGAAGCGCTGGAGCACCACCTCGGTGGTGTACTTCTCGACGCCGGACTGGTCCGCCCATTTGCGGGTCTGGAGCTGGCCCTCGATGTAGACCTTCGAGCCCTTGCGCAGGTACTGCTCCGCCACGCGGGCGAGGTTCTCGTTGTAGATCACCACCGAGTGCCACTCGGTCTTCTCCTTGCGCTCGCCCGACATCTTGTCCTTCCAGGACTCCGATGTGGCGATGCGCAGGTTGACCACGGGATCACCGGAGGCGAGGCGCCGTGTCTCGGGGTCGCGCCCGAGATTGCCCACCAGGATCACCTTGTTCACGCTGCCGGCCATGCCGCTCTCTCCTACCGATCGATCTCACTGCGCGCTGCGGCCCCGAACGACCGGGACGCCGCCCTGTCATGGGCCTCTCGGGCCCCGGCGGCAATCGCGGTCGGCGGGCTGTCCCCGTGACTCTCAGGGAATCGGGGTGACCTGTATGTTCTATCTTTGTTCTGTTCCGGGGGCAAGGCGTCCCGGAGGCGCGCCCTGCCCTTCGCTCAGCGGATGCGGACGATGAGCTTGCCGAAATTCCGGCCCTGCAGCAGGCCCGCGAAGGCCTCCGGCGCGTTCTCGAGCCCGTCGACGATGTCCTCGCGATGGACCACGAGGTCGTCGCGCAGCCACGCCCCGACCTCGCGCAGGAACTCGGCCTCCTGGGCGGCGAAGTCCCAGACGATGAAGCCCTGGACATGCAGGCGCTTCGACAGGATCGCGCGCATCAGCACCGGCACCCGGTCCGGTCCGGGCGGCAGCTCGGTGGCGTTGTAGCCGGAGACGAGGCCGCAGACCGGCATCCGGGCGAAGTTGTTGAGGAGCGGCAGGACCGCGTCGAAGACCGCGCCGCCGACATTCTCGAAATAGACGTCGATCCCCTGCGGGCAGGCGGCGGCCAGCGCGTCCGGGAAATCCTCGGCGCGGTGGTCGATGGCCGCGTCGAAGCCGAGCGTGTCGCGCAGGAAGGCGCATTTCTCCGGGCCGCCCGCGATGCCCACCGCCCGGGCGCCCTTCCGCCTGGCGATCTGACCGACGAGAGAGCCCACCGGGCCGGTGGCCGCGGCCACCACCACGGTCTCGCCGGGTTTCGGCTGGCCGATGTTGAGGAGGCCCGTATAGGCCGTCATGCCGGGCATGCCGAGGATGCCGAGGGCGGTGGTGACGGGGGCGGCCTCCGGATCGAGGCGGCGCAGGCCGCGCCCGTCCGAGACGGCGAAGTCCTGCCAGCCGCCGAAGCCCACCACGGTCTCGCCGACCCGGAAGTCGGGATGGCGGGACTCGATCACCTCCGCCACGGTGGCGCCCACCATGGTGTCGCCGATCGCGACCGGCTCGGCATAGGATTTCGCCGCGCTCATGCGCCCGCGCATGTAGGGGTCGAGGGAGAGGTAGCGGTTGGCCAGGAGCACCTCGCCCTCCTTCGCCACCGGGACCCGCCCCTCCTCCAGCCGGAAGTGCGAGGCGTTCGGCTCGCCGTGCGGACGGGCGGCGAGGACGATGCGGCGGTTCACGTGGGTCATGGCGGATTCCGGAGATTTCGCGAGGTGCGAGGGGCGCGCGGCGGGCAGGCGCCCGGTCGGGAGGTCCCCCGACAGATGGGACGGCCGCGGCCGATGACAATTCCGCGCGGGGCCGCGTGCCGCTCCGGCGCGTTGTCCCGGAACGGTGAACGGCACGGGAGTTTCGGCGATGGCGCGCGGATGGCGGATGCTCGGGGCGATGCTCGCCGGCGTCACGGCGGCTCAGGCGGCGGAGAACCCGCTCGCACGCGACCGCTGGACGTCGCGCGTGCTGGTGATCTCTGCCCCCGAGCCCGGCGATCCGCGGGTGGTGGCCCAGCGCGCCGAGCTCGACAGGGCCCGTGCCGGGGCGACGGAGCGCGACCTCGTCATCCGCGAGGCCTTCGGCGACACCGCGGAGGCGCGGCGCCTGCGCGCCGCCCTCGGCCTTCCGGCGGACGGCTTTCGCGTGGTGCTCGTCGGCAAGGACGGCGAGGCCAAGCGGACCGGGACCGCGCCGATTCCGGCCGATGCGCTGTTCGAGACCATCGACGCGATGCCGATGCGTCGGGACGAGCGACGGCGCTGAGCGCCGGGCGGTCCGGCCACCGAGGCGTGGCACGTCGACCGGCATAGGAAGTCGACCGGCATGACGTCGACTGGCATGACGTCGACCGGCATGAAAAAGGGGCCGCACGCGGCGGCCCCCGGAGCTTTCCGAACCGGTGGTTCCGGTCAGTAGCAGCGCTCGACCAGCACCCGGCGATAGCCGTACGGCGTCCAGCGCACGCGCGGGACGGTGTAGCAGCCGCCGCCGTAGCCGTAATCGTAGGCGCCGTAGCCGACCGGGGCGTAGCCGTAGCCGTAACCCGGGCCGTAGCCGCCGTAGAGGCCGCCCGCCGCCAGGCCGAGGCCGACGCCGAGACCCAGGCCGCCGAGGCCGTAGCCGTATCCGCGCCCGTAGCCGCGGCCGTAATACCCGCCGCGATAGCCGCCGAAGCCACCGCGATAGCCACCGAAGCCGGCGTGGCGGAAGCCGCCGCCGCCGAAGCCGCCGCGGAACCCACCGCCACCGAAGCCCCCGCGGAATCCACCGCCGCCGAAGCCGCCGCCGTGGAAGCCACCACCGTGGAACCCACCGCCGCCGAAGCCACCGCGCGCTTCTGCGGTGGCGGGAATCATCGCGAGCGCGCCGATCATGGCCGCGGAGGCCAGAACAACTCGTTTCATCACATCGTCTCCGAAAGAAGCCGAAACGTCCCCTTGACCCTCAAACGCGGAGGCACCCGGAAGGGTTCATGCACCTTTTGCCTCTCCCGTCATCGTGAAGCGCGCCGGCCGCCCGCCCCGCCCCCGCGCACCCGCCCTTGAAATCGCCGCGGGTTTCGGGCGAGGAAGCGGGCCGGCCGCCACGATCCTCCGGCGAGCGGGCTCAAGGGCGATGCGGGTGATCATGGTGCAGGTTGTCGTGCGGGCTCGCGTTCGGGTGAGTCGTTCCCCGGTCACCGCCCTCCTGCGTGCCGCCTGCCTCGGCCTCGCCCTCGCCGGAACGGCGGTGGCCGCGCCGGCGGCGCCCGGCCCTGCCCCCTGCCGTGCCGTCCAGGCGGAGGGGGAGGCCTATACGGTCTGCACCGTGGACCTGCGCCGCGAGCGGGTCCGGGTGTTCTGGCTCGGCGCCGACGGGCTGCCCTACTCCTCCCTCTCGACGCTCGCCGAGAAGCAGGGGACGGGGCTGCGCTTCGCTATGAATGCCGGCATGTACGACAAGGGCCAGGCCCCGGTGGGGCTCTACATCGAGGACGGGCGCGAGCTGAAGGGCGTCTCCACCGCCAACGGGCCGGGCAACTTCCACCTCAAGCCCAACGGCATCTTCTGGGTGAAGGGCGAGCGCGCCGGCGTGATGGAGACCGGCCGCTACCTGCGCAGCCCCCCGAAGCCGGACTTCGCCACGCAGTCGGGGCCGATGCTGGTGGTGGACGGGCACATCCACCCCAAGATCTCCGCCGACGGCCCCAGCCAGAAGATCCGCAACGGGGTCGGCGTCCGCGACGACGGCCGCACCGCCGTGTTCGCGATCTCGGAGCGCCCGGTCAGCTTCGGCGCCTTCGCGCGGCTGTTCAAGGACACCCTCGGCTGCCGCAACGCGCTGTTCCTCGACGGCAGCGTGTCGAGCCTCTACGCCCCGTCGATGAACCGCTCGGACATCAGCCGGCCCCTCGGCCCGATGGTCGGGGCGGTGGCGCGCTGAGGGCGCGGCCGCTCAGGCATCGTCCTCGCGGCCGAAGACCTCGCCCTCCGCCGCCAGCCGCGCGTCGGCCTCGTCGCTCCGGAGGATTTGCAGGGCCTGGTACTGCTGGAGCAGGCCGCGCAGGCGGATATTGGCCTCGGTGCAGTCGGCGGGCTCCGGGCTGTTCGCCGCGCAGCCCGCGATGGTCTCGTCGGTCTGCCGGTCCACGACCGCCCGGTCGGCCGCGCTCAGCGCCTCGAGGTCGCCGAGGCCGAGCTCCAGCGCGATCAGCTCGGCGATCTCGCGCCGCTTCTCCTCGATCTCGGACATGTCCCCTCCGGCTCTGTGCGCAGCCCCGCCTACAGAACGGTCAGCGCCGTCAGGTCGATCCAGGCCTCCTGCTCGTCGCCGTCGACGTCGCCGTCGACGAACCAGCGGCAGAGCGCCCGGTCGCCCTCCAGGGCCACCACCGTCATGGTGGCCTCGTTGTCGTCGGATGCGACGAAGTCGCCGACCTTGATCGCCACGGAATGCCTCTTCGCCTCGATGATGGTGGGTCGCGTGCGCGCTTCGCGCTCGCTTGGGTCTCAGGCCCGCTTCGCGCGCTTGCCGAAGGCCACGGACAGGCGGGCGCGCACGCCCTCCGGGATCTCCGTGCGGGACTCGATGCGCACCGACGGCATCTCGGCCCCGATGGTGCTGCGCGGGTCGAAGGCGAATTGCAGGTGGCGCAGGCCGAGCTCGAGGTGGGTGACGCCGTCCGACTGGGTCAGGTCCTCGCCGAAGACCTCGATCAGCGGCCCGTCGGGATCGCCCTTCTCGATCTGGATGATGAAGTAGCCCGCCGGCTCCTCCTCGTCGTCGGCGCCCGAGATCAGGGTGATGCCGTTCTCGATGTCGAGGCGGACCCGCTCCACCGCGAAGGTCGTGACGTCGTCGTCGTCCATGCTGCGCGTCTCTATATCGATACGCCCGCCGGGGCGGGCTGAGAAGGAAAGCGGTCGGTGCCCGGGCGTCTCGCGCCGCAGGGCTCAGCGCTGTCCGTGCTGTGTGTCGGCGAAGAGGTCCTTGAACTGGCGCGGCTGGGAACGCCAGTACTGGCGGGGCGCGCGCACCTGCGCGCCGAGCTCGGCCGCCGCGTGCCAGGGCCAGCGGGGATCGTAGAGCAGGGCGCGCGCCAGGGAGACCGCGTCGGCCTGGCCCTGGGCCAGGATCGATTCCGCGTGGGCGGCCTCGGTGATGAGCCCGACCGCGATCGTGGTGAGCCCGGTCTCGGCCTTGATCCGCTCGGCGAACGGCACTTGGTAGCCCGCCGAGAGCGGGATCTGCTGGCGGGTGGAGAGGCCGCCGGTGGAGACGTGGATCGCGGCCGAGCCCCGGCGCTTCAGGGCATGGGCGAGCTCCACCGTCTCCTCCAGGGTCCAGCCCGCCTCGACCCAGTCGGTGGCCGAGACCCGCATCCAGACCGGCTTGCCCGCCGGGACGGCGTCCCGCACCGCCTCGAAGCATTCCAGCGGAAACCGCATCCGGTTGGCGAGCGAGCCGCCATACTGGTCGGTGCGCCGGTTGGAGAGGGGCGAGAGGAACTGGTGCAGCAGGTAGCCGTGCGCCCCGTGCAGCTCGAACCCGTCGATGCCGAGGTTCAGGGCGCGCTTGGCCGTGGCGACGAAGCCGTCGCGGATGCGCTTCAGCCCCTCCGAGTCGAGGGCGTGGGGTGCGACCTCGCCCTCCCCGTGCGCCAGCGCCGAGGGCGCTTCCGTGCGCCAGCCGTCCGGCGCCTCGGGGTCGATCTGGGCGCCGCCGTCCCAGGGCGCGCGGCTGGAGGCCTTGCGGCCCGCATGGTTGATCTGGATCGCGATCGGCACCGGCGCGTAGCCGCGCACCGCGTCGAGGACCCGGCCCAGCGCCCGCTCGGTCTCGTCGGAATAGAGCCCGAGATCGGTGGGCGAGATCCGCGCCTCGGGCGAGATCGCGGTCGCCTCCAGGGTGAGGAGCCCCGCCCCCGACATCGCCATCTGCCCGAGATGCATGAGGTGCCAGTCGCCGGCCTGGCCCGCATGGGCCGAGTACTGGCACATCGGCGCGACGATGATGCGGTTCTCGAGGGTGAGGTTGTCGAGGCGCAGGGGCTCGAACAGGCGGGCGGTCATGCGGGGCTCCGGCTTGGCTGCATCCCGCATAGGTGGCGCGCCGGCGCGCGCTTGGCTAGCCGCCGCGCCTAGCCGGCGCCGATCCCGCGATCCTTGAGGCTGGCGCCGATCTCGTCGAGGACGCCGGCATCGTCGATGGTCGGCGGGGTGGTCCAGGGCTCGCCGTCGGCGATGCGCTTCATGGTCCCGCGCAGGATCTTCCCCGACCGGGTCTTGGGCAGCCGCTGCACGGTCAGCGCCAGCTTGAAGGCCGCGACGGGGCCGATCTGCTCGCGGACCAGGGCCACGAGCTCGCCCTCGATCGCCTGGGTCGGGCGGTCCACCCCCGATTTCAGCACGACGAAGCCGCAGGGCTGCTCGCCCTTGAGGGCGTCGCGGATGCCGATCACCGCGCATTCGGCGACATCCGGATGGCTCGCCAGCACCGCCTCCATGCCGCCGGTGGAGAGCCGGTGCCCGGCGACGTTGATGATGTCGTCGGTGCGGCCGAGGACGGTGACGTAGCCGTCGGCATCGACGAGGCCGGCATCCGAGGTGTCGTACCAGCCCGGATAGGTGGCGAGGTAGCTCGCGCGGAAGCGCGCCTCCGAGCCCCACAGGGTCGGGAGGCAGCCGGGGGGCAGGGGCAGCCGCAGGGCGATGGTGCCCATCGTGCCGGCGGGCACCGGCTTGCCGGCCTCGTCGAGGACGGCGAGGTCGTAGCCCGGCATCGGCACGCAGGCGCTGCCGTGCTTGACCGGCAGCTGGCCGAGGCCGACCGGGTTGCCCGCGATGGCCCAGCCGGTCTCGGTCTGCCACCAATGGTCGATGACCGGCCGGCCGAGGGCCCGCTCGGCCCAGGCCACCGAATCGGGGTCGGCCCGCTCGCCGGCCAGGAACAGGGACCGGAAGGCCGAGAGGTCGTAGGCGCCGGCGCGCTCGGCGCGCGGGTCCTCCTTCTTGATGGCACGGAGCGCCGTGGGCGCCGTGAACAGGCAGGCGGCGCCGTACTCGGACACCACCCGCCAGAGGGCTCCGGCATCGGGCGTGCCCACCGGCTTGCCCTCGTAGAGCACCGTGGTGCAGCCGTGCAGGAGCGGCGCGTAGACGATGTAGGAATGTCCCACCACCCAGCCGATATCGGAGGCGCAGAAGTAGGTCTCGCCCGGCGCCACGTCGTAGAGGTTGGGCATCGACCAGGCCAGCGCCACACAGTAGCCGCCGGTGTCGCGCACCACGCCCTTGGGCTTTCCCGTCGTGCCGGAGGTGTAGAGGATGTAGAGCGGGTCGGTGGCCGCCACGCTCACGCAATCGGCGCGCCGGCCCTCGGCCCTCGCCCGCGCCACCCTGTCGGCCCAATCGTGGTCGCGCCCCGGCACGAGGTCGGCCACGGCCTGCGGGCGCTGCAGGATCAGGCAGGCCGCCGGCTTGTGCGCGGAGGCCGCGAGGGCGGCGTCGAGGAGGGGCTTGTAGGCGACGACCCGGCTCGGCTCGATGCCGCAGGACGCGGCGAGCACCACCTTGGGCGCGGCATCCTCGATGCGGATCGCGAGCTCGTTGGCGGCGAACCCGCCGAACACCACGGAATGGACCGCGCCGAGGCGGGCGCAGGCGAGCATGCCGAACACGGCCTCGGGCACCATCGGCATGTAGATCACCACCCGGTCGCCCCGGCCGACCCCGAGGTCGCGGAGCACCCCGGCGAGCGCGGCCACCGAATCGCGCAGGTCCGCATAGGTGATCCGCCGCTTCGTGCCGGTGACGGGCGAATCGTAGAGGATCGCCGCCTGGTCGCCGCGGCCGCCCTCCGCGTGCCGGTCCACGGCGTTGTGGCAGGCGTTCAGGGTGGCGTCGGGGAACCAGCGGCCATAGGCCCCGGCCGCCCCGTCGAAGGCGCGGGTCGGCGGGCTCGCCCAGTCGATCGCCCGGGCCGCAGCGAGCCAGAACGCCTCGGGGTCGCGCAGGGAGGCCGCATGGACCTCGGCGTAGGAGCCGGGCAGCGGATTCGGGGCGGGGGGCGTGGCGTCCATGGCGTCTCCTGCGCGACCGGTCGTGGATGCCGGTTTCTCCGCACTCTACCGGAATTTACGCCGCCGGACTGCTTCGCCATCCTGCCGGGACCGGTGGAGAACGAAAACCGCCGCCCCGGGGACCAGCGGCGCGAGGACGGCGAAAACGAAAACCGCCGCCCTGGAGACCATCGGCGCGAGGACGGCGAAAACGAAAACCGCCGCCCTGGGGACCGGCGGCGCGAGGCAGCGGAAACGAAAACCGCCGCCCTGGAGACCAGCGGCGGCGGCGAACGCTCTAGAGACTACGAGGTGGGGCCGGGACGGCCGCTAATGCAGCTGGTCGGATTCGCCTCGCAGGCGGTTCATCACATCCTTGAGGTGGAGCTTGCGTCTCTTGAGTTCTGCGATTTGCAGATCGTTCGCCGATGGGCGGAGGGTGGCGTCGTGGATTTCCCGCTCGAGGGCTTCGTGCTTCCGGGCGAGCTGGGTCAGGTGCGTCTGCAGTGACATGAGCTGTGTCTCCTGTCTCGTTTCGACGGGGCCAGACTGCCATATGATCAGCCGGCTGTCGAAGCCTATCGGCGGCTAGGCTTGACGGATGTTTGTGCAGGCGGATGTTTGTGCAGGAGGGGCGGCGGGTTCTTGCCCAGGCCGGCCGGCTGTCGCATGGTCTGCCGCGAAAGCGTCCCGGGACATCAGGTGCGATGGCGGTCCAGTTCGACAACGATGCATCGGTGGAACCGGCCGACGAGCTGGCGCGGCTGAAGCAGGAACATCGCGACCTCGACGGCGCGATCGACGCCCTCGAGGTCGGCGTGGTGGCCGACCAGCTGCAGATCCAGCGCCTGAAGAAGCGCAAGCTCTCCCTGCGCGACCGGATCTCGTATCTCGAGGACCAGATGACCCCCGACATCATCGCCTGACCGGGCGCGGGACCGCGCAGGCCCCGCCTTGCGGGCGCGCCACCGCTTTTGTATTCGGCGTTCCAGGGGCCGCGGCGCGTCGCACGGCCCGTCTCAACACCTCTTCGCGAAGGGATCTGACGACCATGGCGGGAGCCTCCCCGGTCGCGATCATCATGGGCAGCCAGTCGGACTGGGCGACCATGCGGCATGCCGCCGAGACGCTGGATGCGCTCGGCGTCGCCCATGACGACCGCATCGTCTCGGCCCACCGCACCCCCGACCGCCTCGTGGCCTTCGCCAAGGGCGCCAAGGCCGAGGGATTCCAGGTGGTGATCGCGGGCGCCGGCGGCGCCGCCCACCTGCCCGGCATGACGGCGGCGATGACCCCCCTCCCCGTCCTCGGCGTGCCGGTGGAATCGAAGGCCCTGTCGGGCCAGGACAGCCTGCTCTCCATCGTGCAGATGCCCGCCGGCATCCCGGTGGGCACCCTGGCCATCGGCCGGGCGGGCGCGGTCAACGCCGCGCTGCTCGCCGCCGCCATCCTCGCCCTCACCGATCCGGCCCTCGCCGCGCGGCTCGAGGCCTGGCGCACCGCGCAGACCGCGGGCGTCGCCGAAACCCCGCGAAGCGACCTACCGTGAAAAGCACCTTGCCTTGACTCCGATACACTCCCTTCGCCCCGGCGCGACCCTCGGCATCGTGGGCGGCGGCCAGCTCGGCCGCATGATCGCCCTCGCGGCCGCGAATTACGGCCTGCGGGTCCACGTCTTCGCCCCCGACGCGGACAGCCCGGCCTTCGACGTGTCGGCCGAGGCCACCGTCGCGGCCTATGACGACGTCGAGGCCCTGGCGCGCTTCGCGGCGAGCGTCGACGTGGTCACCTACGAGTTCGAGAACATTCCGGCGCGGGCCGCCGAGGCCCTGGCCGCGAAGGCGCCCCTGCACCCGAACGCCGCCGCGCTCGCCACGACCCAGGACCGGCTGACCGAGAAGCGCTTCATCAACGCGCTGGGCATCGAGACCGCGCCCTTCCGCGCCGTCGACACGGCCGAGGACCTCGCCCGGGCACTGGCCGAGATCGGCCGCCCGGCGGTGCTGAAGACCCGCCGCTTCGGCTACGACGGCAAGGGCCAGCGCATGATCCGCGCGCAGGACGAGGGCGATCCCGCCGCGATCCTGGCCGACTTCGATGGCGCGCCCTGCATCCTCGAAGGGTTCGTGCCGTTCGAGGCGGAGGTGTCGGTGGTCGCCGCCCGTGGGGCCGATGGGGCCTTCGCGGCCTACGATCCCTGCGCCAACGAGCACCGCGACCACATCCTCGCCGTCACCCGCGTGCCGGCTCCCGGGATCGCGCCGCAGACCGAGGCCGCCGCCATCGGCATCGCGCGCCGCATCGCCGAGGCGCTCGACTATGTCGGCGTGCTCGCCGTCGAGATGTTCCTGGTGCCCCAGGCGGACGGTCCCGCCCGCGTCGTGGTCAACGAGATCGCCCCGCGAGTCCACAATTCCGGGCACTGGACCCTCGAGGGCGCGACGACCTCGCAATTCGCCCAGCATGTCCGGGCGGTCTGCGGCTGGCCGCTGGGCGATTCGGCCCGGGTCGGCGGCATGGCGGTGGAGATGCACAACCTCATCGGCGACGACGTCGACGAGTGGGCCGCGATCCTGGGCCAGCCGGGGGCGCAGCTCCACCTCTACGGCAAGGGCGAGGCCCGGCCCGGCCGCAAGATGGGCCACGTCACCCGGCTGCTGCCGAAGCCCTGAGGGGCCTTCCGAAAACCGCGGCCCGATTGCGACACGGGTCCGGCAACCGACGGTTCCGCCGGCCGTTTCGGGCCGGTGCGCGCGGCGGGCCATACCTTCGCCACATCCAACCGCTTGAGCGGAACCCGTCGCCGACTTTAAGCGCCCATTCACCGCGATGCGGGATGGTGCCGGCGCGATCGGCCCCGACCATGCGGGCGCCGGCGAGGGATACGATCGATTCGGGGGCGGTGTCGCGCGCGGCGCCGGGGGGAGCGAGGACCATGACGGTTTTGAAGCTGCGGGCATCGAAGGCGGGGCTGATCGGGGCCACGGCGCTCGTGGCGGCCGCCCTGGCCGGCTGCGAGACCTATGGCGGCGGCGCCACCGCGTCGCGCCAGTTCGCCGTGCTCGAATCGGACCAGACGGGGGCCACCACGGTCAACATCGCGTCGCTCAGCGACGTGATCCAGCGGAACCCCAACGACGCGGCGGCCTACGTCACGCGCGGCGCGGCCTATGCCCGGGCCGGCCAGTTCAACGACGCCATCGGCGACTTCACCAAGGCGGTGCAGATCGATCCAAACTCGGCCTCCGCCTACAACAACCGCGCCCTGGCCAACCGCCAGATCGGCCGCAACGACGCCGCGCTGCAGGATTTCTCGAAGTCCATCGCCGCCGACCCGAACTATGCCCCCGCCTATATCGGCCGCGCCAACGTGCTGCGCGCCCAGGGCGACCTGGAGGGCGCCACCTCCGACCTGAACCAGGCGATCCGCCTCGCGCCGGAATCGGCCGAGGCCTATCACGCCCGCGGCCTCGTTCGTCAGAAGCAGGGCCAGAACACCCAGGCCATCGCGGATTTCGACGCCGCCATCGACCGCAATCCCTTCGTGGCTGCCCCCTACGCCGCCCGCGGCCAGAGCCTGATCGCCACCAACCAGTACGACAAGGCGATCGAGGACTACAACGCGGCGCTCAACGTCAACAACAAGGACGCCACCTCCTGGGCCTATCGTGGCCTCGCCTACGAGAAGTCCAACCGCAAGAAGGAGGCGGTGGAGAGCTACCAGCGCGCCGCGCAGATCGAGCCCGGCAACCCGGTCGCCAAGCAGGGCCTCGGCCGCGTCCAGGGCGGCGTCGGCTCGTTGTTCAACTAGGCCTTCGTCGTAAAGTTGAGGGATCCGGCGCGCCGGCCCGGTCCCGGAGGGATTCGGGGGCGCGGGCGGAGGCCGAGGTTTCCGCGAACGCGAGCGTCCGGCGGCGCTAGCCGCCGGCGACCACGATCAGGCGCTGAACCTCGCCGCGCAGGTAGGCCTGCAGGAACTTCTCGTAGTTCTTGAACGAGACGCAGCCGTTCGAGGCGCCGCTCGCCCCGAGCATGTAGGTGTGTGCGAGGAGGCCGACCCGGCCGTGCACCGCCTCCGGCCCCCCGATGGGATTGAGGCGCAGGGCGCGCACGCCGTGGAAGGGCTGCTCGCGCTCGGTGATGTCGTAGGTGCCGACCGGGGTCGGTCCCTTCATGCGGACATGCACGTGCGCGGGATCGTCCATGCTCTCGCCGAGCCCCGAATGCGCCTCGAGCTTCTCGCCGTTCGGGAGCGTCACCACCTTGGCGCGGATGTCGTAGACCGCGACGCCGCCGGTGCCGCTGCGCGGCACCAGGTTCAGCGCCCTGCGGAAGACGTCGTCGGCGGGCTTCGTCTCCAGGGCCGCGTAGGCGAGCCGTGGCGGCTCCGGGTTCTCGATGCCGAACAGCTTCTCGACGAAGGAGCGGGTGTCCTCCGGCGGGGCCGCGGCGGCGGGCGGGGCCTGACGCGCCGCGGAGCGCGGCGGGCGGGACGAAGGCCGGCTCGAGCGGAATTCGGGGGGGCGCGGCACGGGCAGCGGGACCAGCCGCGGTGCCAGGGGCTCGGCGACGGCGGCGAGGGTGGATGGCGCCGGACCGGCGTCCGGCGGCGAAGGCTCGGGGATCGCCGCCACGGCGGTCTCCTCCGCGGCGGCGGGCGCCTCGCCCTGCGCGAGGCCGGCGGGTTCGCCCTCCGCCTGCGTCGCGGGTCCTGGCCCGCCGGCGACCGCCGCCGCGTCCGGCTCCGGCGGCGCCGTCGTCACCGGGCCGGCCGCCACGGCATCGTCCCGGACCGGGGCCGGTTGACGGGACCAGTGGGCCAGGCCGCCGCCGAGGAGGACGGCCAGGGCCAGCGTCCCGCCGACGGCGATGCCCGACCGCCGCGCGGAGGCCCCGGCCTCGCCGGTGCTCGGATCGCGGCGCACGGTGACGTGACCGGTCGTGGCGTCAATCTTGGCAAGGTCGATCATGATCAGCGCGATCCGCCGTTCCGGGCCGGCGCCGATGCCGGTCCCTCCATCCGCGCCAATTCGGGCGCGGGCGACGAACTCGGAAGTATTCGGCCGTCACGATGGCCATCTCAGTCGGCCGAATCGGCAATTTGATGGCGGCATTGCGCCGACTTTGGGCGCCTATACAGGCCAAGACGGCGTCGATTTGGCCGATAGTGAGGCCGCTCGCGCCCTGGCAGGCGGCCGAATGCAGTCGATCCGGCCTCGAGAACATCGGATCCGACAGGGTTCGGGCCATGCGCATCGCGCCGCCCGCGCGCTGACCCTCGGCCGGCTCTGCCCGCCTCAGACCTCCCCGAGCAGCCGGTGCTCGCAGAGCATTCGCCGGACCGTGCCGCTGGCGGAGCGGTAGACCACGGTCTCGGTCTCGATCAGGCCGGGCCGGAACCGCACTCCCCTGAGCAGGGCACCGTCGGTGACGCCGGTGGCGGCGACGATGACGTCGCCGCGGGCCATGTCGTGCAGCTCGTATTTCCGGTTGGGATCGCTGATGCCCATCCGGGCGGCGCGCTCGCGCTTGTCGTGGCTGTCGAGGATCAGGCGGCCCTGCATGTGGCCGCCGATGCAGCGGAGCACGCCGGCGGCGATGACGCCCTCGGGGGCCGCGCCGATGCCGAGATAGATGTCGGCTCCGGTCGCATCGGCATTGGCGGTGTGGATGATGCCGGCGATGTCGCCGTCCGAGATCAGGCGGATGCCGGCCCCCGTCGCGCGCACGGCGGCGACGAGTTGCATGTGGCGCGGGCGGTCGAGGATGATCGCGGTGATCTGGGCCGGGTCGACGCCCTTGTGCCGGGCGAGCGCGCCGATGTTGTCCGCCGGGCTGGCGTCGAGGTCGACGAGGCCGGCCGGGTAGCCGGGGCCGATGGCGATCTTCTGCATGTAGACGTCGGGGGCGGCGAGCAGGGAGCCGGCCTCCGCCAGGGCCGTCACCGCGATGGCGCCGGGCATGTCCTTGGCGCAGAGGGTGGTGCCCTCCAGGGGATCGACGGCGATGTCGACCTTCGGGCCGTCGCCGGTGCCGAGGCGCTCTCCGATGTAGAGCATCGGGGCGTTGTCGCGCTCGCCCTCGCCGATCACCACGGTGCCGTCGATGGGCAGGAGATTGAGTTCGAGGCGCATCGCGTCGACGGCGGCCTGGTCCGCCTCCTTCTCGCGGCCCTGCCCGCGCAGGCGCGCGGCGGCGATGGCCGCGCGCTCGGTGACGCGCGCCAGCTCGAGGGTCAGGGACCGCGCCACCGGCGCGCGCGATTCCAAGTTGCCACCGGACATGTGAGCCTCGCGCCCCTGCGCCTCTATCGGGCGCTCCTTATGAACTAAAATGCGAGTGAGGCATTAAGTTTCGCCAGCCGCGCGCATTTTTCTTCTGTCGTCCACCGAATGTACGCTGCCCGACGGAGGGGCCGCTACTCGCGCTCGATCCGGATCAGCTGGGGCGCCTCGGCGAGCAGGCCGTCGCCCGCGATGGCGTCGAGGGCGTCCCGGATGGTGCCCTCGGTGGCCGCGTAGGTGATGAGGACCAGGGGGACCGGCTGGCCGGAGCGGCCGTGCGGGTCCTTCGAGGCCGCGCTCTCGGACCGGCGCTGCAGGATGCTCTCGATGGAGATGTCGCGCTCGGCCATCCGGATGGCCACGCCCGCGGCGACGCCGGGGCGATCGTGCACGGTGAGGCGGATGTAGTAGCCGCCCTCGTGCCGCTGCATGGCGACGCGCTGGGACGGGCTCAGGGCGGCCGCGGGTCGCCCGAAGGTCGGGCGACGGGTGCCGGCGGCGATGTCGGTGATGTCGGAGACCACGGCCGAGGCGGTGGCCTCGCCGCCGGCGCCGGGGCCGATCAGGGTGAGTTCGCCCACCGCGTCCGCGTCGATGGTGACCGCGTTGGTCACGCCCATGACCTGGGCGATGGCGGAGGATTTCGGCACCATGGTCGGGTGCACCCGCTGCTCGATGCCCCCGGCCGCGACCTGCGCGACGCCCAGCAGCTTGATCCGGTAGCCGAGCTCCTCGGCCATGGTCAGGTCGAGGAGCTGGATCGCCGAGATGCCCTCGACGGAGACGCCCTCGGCATCGACCTCGGTGCCGAAGGCGAGGCTCGTCAGGATCGCGAGCTTGTGGGCGGTGTCGAAGCCCTCGACGTCGAAGGTCGGGTCGGCCTCGGCATAGCCGAGCGCCTGGGCGTCCTTGAGGCAGGCCTCGAAGGTCAGGCCCTCGCGCTCCATCCGGGTGAGGATGTAGTTGCAGGTGCCGTTCATGATCCCGTAGACGCGCGAGACGGCGTTGCCGGTCAGGCCCTCGCGCAGGGCCTTGATCACCGGGATGCCGCCGGCGACGGAGGCCTCGTAGGCCAGCGCCACCCCCGCCGCCTCGGCCTGCCGGGCGAGCGCCGCGCCGTGCTTGGCCAGCAGGGCCTTGTTGGCGGTGACCACGTGCTTGCCGGCGGCCAGGGCCGCCTCCACCGTCGCCCGGGCCGGCCCCTCGGCGCCGCCGATGAGCTCAACCACGCAATCGACCTCGCCCGAGCGCGCCAGGGCGACGGGATCGTCGAACCAGGCCACGCCGGCGAGGTCGAGGCCGCGGTCGCGGCTGCGGTCGCGCGACGAGACGGCGGTGACCCGAATCGTCCGACCGCTGGTCTGACCGAGGGCCTCGGCCCGGCGGGCGACCATCCGGACGACGGCGGCGCCGACGGTGCCGAGGCCGGCAACGCCGAGGCGAAGGCTCTGTGTCATGGGTGTGTTCCGTCACTCTGTCGCGCCGTGGACCTGCCGCGTCCGGCGGTGGCGCGGGGCCCGGCGTCGATCGGCGGAGGCGATTGCCGCGCTCGACGCGGCCCGATCTTCTGCAACGATTTGCCGGGGGGCGCAACAAAACGGCCGGCCGTCGCGGACCCGCGGCGTTACGATCGGCGTTCGCGGTAGCGGGCCGCGACGGCGATCAGCGCGTAGAGCACCCCGGCGTTGAGGACGTGCCAGAGGGCGTGGGTGCCCAGCGGCCAGACCGGGCAGACCGCCCGGTCGAGGGTGCGGAAGGCGAGCGAGACGGCGAACAGCGCGGCGATTCCGAGCAGCGCCCGTCCGGCCTCGCGCCGGGCCGGGCCGAGGGAGCGGCCCTGCGGCGCCAGCAGGCCGGCGGCGACGCCCGCCAGGGCCAGGATGGCCGGCGCGTAGCCGATCGAGCCGTTGGTGAGCGCGTCCATCGACCGGCCCGTCAGCCCGTCGAGGGCCGGCTCCAGGCCGATGCCGAAGGCGGCGAAGGCCAGGGTGGCGGCCAGCGCCGCCGCGAGGCCGAGGCCGAGGAAGCGGCGCATCGCCAGGAGGAAGTAGGCGTAGATGAACAGCGCGATCGGGATGACGTCGGCCAGCAGCGCCCACTGCACCGCCAGGGTGTGGAACAGGAACGAGCCGAGGCCCACCACCGCCACCAGGGCGCCGAGCAGGAGGGCCGGGGCATCCGCCGTCCCGGCCCGGCGCACGCGCCACGCCGCCAGGCCGGCGGCGACCAGGAAGGCGCCGTTGGACAGGGCGTTGACCGGCTCCGCCCAGAAGCCGGGATCGCTGCGCTCGCAATAGGCGTAGATCGGTGTCAGCCAGTGCCCGGCCATCCGGCCCCCATCCATCCGTCCCCGCGAACCAGGACGCCTTGCCAGCCCGAGGCGAAGGCCCGATGACGGACACCCTCGCGCAAAGACCCTCAGAGATTCCCAGCCCATGCGGATCGCCACCTGGAACGTCAATTCGATCAAGCAGCGCGTCGGCCACCTCGTCGGCTTCCTCGACGAGGCCAAGCCCGACGTGGTCTGCCTGCAGGAGCTGAAATGCCAGGACGAAGGCTTTCCCCGGGCGGAGATCGAAGCGGCGGGCTACGCCGTCGAGACCCTGGGCCAGAAGGCCTATAACGGCGTCGCCCTGCTGGTGCGCGCGCCCCTGGCGATGTCCGAGATCCGCCGCGGGCTGCCCGGCGACGACGGCGACGAGCAGGCCCGCTACATCGAGGCGCTGATCTCCGGCGACGATGTGCGTCCCGTGCGCGTCGCCTCGATCTACCTGCCCAACGGCAATCCGGTCGACAGCCCGAAATACCCCTACAAGCTCGGCTTCCTGGAGCGGCTGCGGCGCCACGCGCAGGGCCTGCGCGAGGCCGAGGAGGCGGTGGTGCTGGCCGGCGACTACAACGTCATCCCCGAGCCGGAGGATGTCGCCGACCCCGAGGCCTGGCGCGCGGACGCCCTGTTCCTGCCCCGGAGCCGGGCGGCGTTCCGGGCGCTCCTCGCCGAGGGCTACACCGACGCCCTCCGGGCCTGCGACCCGCGGCCGGGCCTCTACACCTTCTGGGACTACCAGGCGGGGGCCTGGAACCGGAATGCGGGCATCCGGATCGACCACCTCCTGCTCTCGCCCCAGGCCGCCGACCGCCTGGTCTCGGCCTCGGTGCAGAAGCACCTGCGCGGCCTGGAGAAGCCCTCCGACCACGTGCCGGTGACGGCGGAACTCACCGACGCGTGAGCGAACGATCCCGCCTCCCGCGGGTTGGGCCAGCACCGATCCCCCCACATGGAGGCAGTCCCGCGTGAAACTCTACGGCACCGGCTATTCGCCCTACGTCCGCAAGGTCCTCGTCGCCCTGGCCGAGAAGGGCCGGGAGGGGGAGCACATCCCGCTCTTCTTCCACGCCAAGGACCCGGCGTTCCAGGCGGCGAGCCCGCTCGGCAAGATCCCGGCCCTCGACGACGACGGCTTCCTGCTCGCCGATTCCTCGGCGATCCTGACCTATCTCGAGGCGAAGTTTCCGAGCCCGGCGCTGTTTCCGTCCGAGGCCAAGGCGCGCGGCCGCGCGATCTGGTTCGACAAGTACGGCGACACCGAGATGTTCGACGTCATCATCGTCCCCTTCGCCAACCGGGTTGTGAAGCCGAAGATGTTCGGCAAGGCCGGGGACGAGGCGGCCGTCGCCAAGGCCCTGACCGAGGACCTGCCGAAGATCTACGACTACCTCGAGGGGCAGATCGACGGACCCTACCTCGTGGGCGACGCCTTCAGCATCGCGGACATCTCGGTGGCGACCGGCTTCCACAACCTGCATCTGGCCGGCGAATCCGTCGATGCCGGGCGCTGGCCGAAGCTCGCCGGCTACGTCGCCGCCACCCTGGCCCGGCCGTCCTTCGCGACGGCGCTCGCGGCCCGGACGTCCCCGACCTGAGCGCCCGCGGGGGCGGCGCCCTTCCGCGGGTCAGCGCCGCCGGCGCGCCGACCCGGTGACCTGGGCGGACGTCTGGGAGGCCTGCGCCACCGCGGCGGCGCGGTCCTCCTCGCTGGCCGAGGCCCAGGTCTTCTCGTAGAGGGCGACGATCCAGTCGTCCTTGCGGCCCTGTGCGGCGTCCCGGGCCATGGAAAGCCACATCAGCCCGCGGGCCCGCTGGGCCGGAACGCCCTGGCCGTTGACGAGAAGCTGGCCGAGCAGGGCCTGGGCCGGGGCGTGGCCCTTCTCGGCGGCGAGGTTGAACCAGCGCGCGGCCTGGCGCGCGTCGGTGTCGACGCCGGTGCCGTCGAGGTAGAGCCGGCCGAGGTTGTACTGGGCGTTCGGGTCGCCGAAATACGAGGCCGCGTAGTTGAACATGTCGTAGGCGCGCTCGGGATTCGGGCGGACGTAGGTGCCCTTGATCCCGTCGAGGAAGTAGGCGCCGAGCGCCGTGAAGGCGCTCGCCACCACGCCCGAGTTCTGGGCGTCCGGACCCTCGTCCGTGGTGTCGTCGGCGATGCGGGAGAAGAACTCGAACGCCTTGAGGTCGTCGTGGGGCACGCCGTCGCCCTCGGCATACATGCGCCCGAGCTTCCACAGCGCCAGGGCATGGCCCTGGTCGGCAGCGTATTCGAGGGCGCGGGCGGCGCCTTCCTTGTCGCCCGCATTGTAGTCGCGCACGCCCATGCGCAGGGCCTCGCGGGCGCTGCGGTAGCTGCCGCCCGGAACGGGCGTCCGGGCGGTGGCGTCCAGTGCCGCCGCCGGAGCCAGGCCGAGGAGCACGAGCCCCGCCGCCGCGGCGAGGCGCCGGCCCATGCGTGCCAGCGGCCGATCCCGGGCGGCCCGCGCCGGCCGCATGGCGCGGCCGTGGGCTGTCCTAGATATCCGCATAGGTGTGCGTCTCCTCGGCGCCGCCCGGATGGGTCACCGCGCCGTTCACCGCCGGACCCACGGTCTGCTGGTACTTCCACAGGTAGCCGGAGGTGGCCGAGTTGGTGCGCGGGGTCCAGGCGGCCCGGCGCTGTGCGAATTCTTCGTCCGAGACCGCCACGTCGAGGGTGCCCTTGATGGCGTCGAGGGTGATCACGTCGCCGTCGCGGATCAGGCCGATCGGACCGCCGATGGCGGCCTCGGGCCCGACATGGCCGACGCAGAAGCCGCGGGTGGCGCCCGAGAAGCGCCCGTCGGTGATCAGCGCGACCTTGTCGCCCATGCCCTGGCCGTAGAGGGCCGCGGTGGTGGAGAGCATCTCGCGCATGCCGGGGCCGCCCTTCGGGCCCTCGTAGCGGATGACGAGGACCTCGCCCTCCTTGTAGGTGCGCTTCTGGACGGCCTCGAAGCAGGCCTCCTCGCCGTCGAAGACGCGGGCCGGGCCGGTGAAGACCTGCTTCTCCTCCGACATGCCCGCCACCTTCACGATGGCGCCCTCCGGCGCGAGGTTGCCGCGCAGGCCGACGACGCCGCCGGTGGGGGTCAGGGGCGTACCGGCGGAGCGGACGACGTCCTGGTCCGGGTTCCAGTGCACCTTCTCCATGTTCTCCGCCATGGTGCGGCCGGTGACCGTCATGCAGTCGCCGTGCAGGAAGCCGTGGTCGAGGAGCGTCTTCAGCAGCAGCGGGATGCCGCCGACCTCGAACATGTCCTTGGCCACGTAGCGCCCGCCCGGCTTCAGGTCGGCGATGTAGGGCGTCCGCTTGAACACCTCGGCCACGTCGAACAGGTCGAACTTGATGCCGCATTCGTGGGCGATCGCCGGCAGGTGCAGGGCCGCGTTGGTGGAGCCGCCCGAGGCCGCGACGGCGGCCGCCGCGTTCTCCAGGCTCTTGCGGGTGACGATGTCGCGCGGACGGATGTTCTTGGCGATGAGCTCCATCACCTTCTCGCCCGCCGTCATGCAGAATCTGTCGCGGATCTCGTAGGGCGCCGGGGCGCCGGCCGAGTAGGGCAGCGCCAGGCCGATGGCCTCGGAGACGGTGGCCATGGTGTTGGCGGTGAACTGCGCGCCGCAGGCGCCGGCCGACGGACAGGCGACCTGCTCCAACTCGTCGAGATCGTCGAGGGACATGTCGCCGACCGCGACCTTGCCGACGGCCTCGAACAGGTCCTGCACCGTCACCGGGCGGCCGCGGAACGAGCCGGGCAGGATCGAGCCGCCATAGATGAAGATCGCCGGCACGTTGAGGCGCACCATCGACATCATCATGCCGGGCAGGGACTTGTCGCAGCCGGCCAGACCCACGAGGGCGTCGTAGGCGTGGCCGCGCATGGTCAGCTCGACCGAATCGGCGATGACCTCGCGGGAGGGCAGCGAGGCGCGCATGCCGGCATGGCCCATGGCGATGCCGTCCGTCACCGTGATGGTGCAGAACTCGCGCGGGGTGCCGTTGGCGGCCGAGACGCCCTTCTTCACCGCCTGCGCCTGGCGCATCAGCGAGATGTTGCAGGGGGCGGCCTCGTTCCAGCAGGAGGCGACGCCCACCAGCGGCTGGTGAATCTGCTCGCGGGTCAGGCCCATGGCATAGAGGTACGAGCGGTGGGGAGCGCGCTCGGGCCCCTCCGTGACGTGGCGGCTGGGAAGCTTCGACTTGTCGGTTTTACGCGCGTCCATCGTTCGTCTCACCACCCCGGCCTGATACGCATGTGTGGGTTCGGAGCGACCGCGAACAGATGGGTGCGCTCCGTGGAAAGCCACGGCGCGCGGCCCCACCGGACCGTTTCTCGGAAAGCGTCTGAACTCCGCGGTAAAGCGTTGGGGGAACTATCGTTTACCGCGCTTGCTGAGGTGGTCCCGGTTTATGGCGGGATCGCGGCGGCGAGAGGGGTCTCCCAAGGCAAAGTCGGGATGCTTTCGGGGTGTTGCGACCCCGCCACAGCCACGCTTCGGCGCCCGGGACCGTCCGAACGAGCCGATGCGACGGCGGATTTCATCGCTCGGCCGCGCGTCCGGGCGGCCGGCGCCCTGCATGCCCGCCTCGGGCCGGTGGCGAGGGGCTGGCGGCGTCGGGGATTCCGCGGGCACGGATCGCCGCCTCAGGCGGGGTCCGTCTCTGCCTCCGCCTCCGCCTGCGAACCGTCGCCGAGCCGGAGCCCGCCGGGGGCCGCGTCCAGGGCCGGCCCGCTGCCGTCCTTCAGGTTCACGCCGGAGAGGCCGAGGGCGAAGGCCTGGGTCAGGAGCCAGTCGAGCTTGAACGCCGCGAGATCGTGCGAGAGCCCGGCCGGGCGCACGTTCGAGATGCAGTTGCGCTCGGCGTCCGAGCGCCCCACCCGCGGGCCGAAGGTGAGGTAGAGCCCGAGGCTGTCCGGCGAGGACAGGCCGGGCCGCTCGCCGATGATCACCACCACGGCGCGGGCCTCGAGCGCCGCGCCGATGCCGTCGCCCAGGGCCACCCGCCCCTGCGTCGCCACCACCACCGGTGCGAGGCGCCAGCCGGCGCGGTCGATGTGCGCCTTGAAGGCGGCGAGGAAGCCCGCCGCCCCCTCGTGCACGGCCCGGGCCGAGAGTCCGTCGGCGACCACGAGGGCGAGGTCGACCGGGCCCTCGTCGCGGGCGGCCAGCGCCGCGGCGCCCGCCTCCGTCAGGGCGCGGCCGAGGTCGGGCCGGCGCAGGTAGGTCGCCCGGTCCGGGGCGGCGGAGGCCACGGGAATCGTCTCGAACCCGAGGGCGGCGATGCCGGCGGCCACCGCCTCGGCGTCGAGGGGCGCGTGCACCGCGTCCCGGGCCTGGGCGTGGGCGAGGCCGAAGCGCAGCACCTCCCGGGTCGGCAGGCCGGAGCCGACCCGGCCGAGGCCGATGCGGGCGGGGGTGAGCCGGGCGAGCTGCGCCCAGGGATCGGGCGTCTCCCCGGTGCGGTCGGCGCTCATGCGGCGAGGCCCGACCGAGCGAGGCCCGGCGCGGCGGCGATGAGCCGGGCGCTCGGCCCCTCCGGCAGCAGGGCGCCGTCGGCGTCGGTGAGCCCGATCCGCGCCAGCCAGGCCTCGAATTCCGGGGCGCGCTTCAGGCCGAGCACCTCGCGCAGGTAGAGGGAGTCGTGGAACGAGGTGGACTGGTAGTTCAGCATCACGTCGTCGGCGCCGGGGACGCCCATGATGAAGTTGCAGCCGGCCGCCCCCAGCAGGGTCAGCAGGGTGTCCATGTCGTTCTGGTCGGCCTCGGCGTGGTTGGTGTAGCAGACGTCCACCCCGAGCGGCACGCCCATCAGCTTGCCGCAGAAGTGGTCCTCCAGCCCGGCCCGGATGATCTCCTTGCCGTCGTAGAGGTATTCCGGCCCGATGAAGCCCACCACCGTGTTGACCAGGAGGGGCCGGAACGGCCGCGCCACCGCGTAGGCCCGGGCCTCCAGGGTCTGCTGGTCGATGCCGTGATGCTGGCCGGCCGAGAGGGCCGAGCCCTGCCCGGTCTCGAAATACATGCAGTTGTCGCCCACCGTGCCGCGCTTCAGGGCGAGGGCCGCCTCGTGCGCCTCCCGCAGGATCGGCAGGGTGACGCCGAAGCCGGCATTGGCGCCTTCCGTGCCGGCGATCGACTGGAACACCAGGTCGACGGGCAGGCCCCGGTTCATGGCCTCGATCGTCGTGGTGACGTGGGTGAGGATGCAGCCCTGCGTCGGGATCTCCAGGCGCCGGATCAGGTCGTCGAAGAGGTGGAGCAGGCCGCTCAGGGTCGAGACGGAATCGGAGGCGGGGTTGAGGCCGATCACCGCGTCGCCGCAGCCGTAGGACAGGCCGTCGAGGATCGAGGCGGTGATGCCGGCGGCGTCGTCGGTGGGGTGGTTGGGCTGCAGCCGCACGGCCAGGCGCCCGGGGAGCCCGATGGTGTTGCGAAAGCGCGTGACCACCCGGCACTTGCGGGCCACCAGGATCAGGTCCTGGTTGCGCATGAGCTTGCAGACCGCCGCCGCGATCTCGGGCGTGACGCCGGGGGCGATGCGGGCCAGGGTCTCCGACGGGGCGGTGAGCAGGAACTCGCGGAAGTCGCCCACGGTGAGGTGGGCGATCTCCGCGAAGGCCGCCGCGTCGTGGGTGTCGAGGACGAGCCGGGTGACGTCGTCGGCCTCGTAGGGAATCAGGGGCTTTGCCAGGATCTCGCGCAAGGGGACCTCGGCGAGGCACCAGCGCGCGGCCACCTCCTCCTCGGCGGATTCGGCGGCGATGCCCGCGAGCCGGTCGCCGGACCGAACCGGCGTCGCCTTGGCCATCAGGGTCGCGAGATCGGCGAAGACGTGGGTCCGCGGACCGACGACGTGACGATAGGCCATGGCGCGATGCCCTCCCTGAACGATCCACATCGCGCCCGGGCCCGCTTCGGCAAGGCCGCGGCGGCTTCGGCAAGGCCGCGGCCGCCTCGGGCGAGCCGCCGGCGGCTTAGGAGGAGCCGCCGGCGGCTTGGGAGGAGCCGCCCCGGTCCGTCAGGCCGCGCCCGCGTGCGGGGCCGGCTCCTCGGTGGAGATCGCGTCGACGGTCCGCTGCGCCGGGCTGCCCTGCCCGTCGGCCCGCACGATGCGGATCTGCTGGTTGACGGGCTGCATGTTGCCCCAGGGCGTCGAGAAGGCGATCTCGGCGGCGTCGCGGCCGACGCCGATCCGCACGAGGCCGTCGAGGTCGGCCTGGCGCGTGGCGTCGAACAGCCACCAGCGCCCGTCGAGATAGGCCTCGAACACCGCGTGGAAGTCGCTCGGGACGAGGCCGTGGGCGTAGCAGCTGACGAAGCGGGCGGGGATGCCCAAGGCCCGGCAGAAGGCGGTGCCGATATGCGCGAAGTCGCGGCAGACGCCGGCCCGCTTCAGCAGGCTCTCGTCGGCGGTGGTCTCGCCGTCGCTGGTGCCCGGCTGGTAGGTCAGGTGGTCGTGGATCCAGTTGCAGATCGCGTTGACGCGCTGGTGGCCCTTCGGCAGGGCGCCGAACTCGGCCAGCGCGAAGGGCGTCAGCCGGTCGGAGGAGACGAAGCGGCTCGGCAGCAGGAAGGGCAGGATGTCGAGGGGCAGCTGCGCGATCGGGGTCTCGTTGATGGTCGCCGGGTCGGCCCGGTGCACGGTGAGCTCGACCTCGGCATTGTATTCCAGCGCGAACTGCCCCACCGGCACGTTGACGCCGAGATAGCGGTTCTGGAGATCGGGCGTGACGTAGATGTCGCGCTTCAGGTTCGGCGACAGGACCAGGCTTTCACTGAGGATCTCGACGCTGCGCAGGCGCGCGACTTCGAGGTTGAAGATGAAGGTCGTGTCCGAGAGGATGTTGTAGGATAGATTGCAGCCCAGTTGATAGCGCACCATCCGCTCCTTGCTGTCGGGTCCTGGCCGTCGAGTATGGCCGTCAGCATAGCAAGGATCGCGCCCGTGGGGGCAACGTCGCGAAGCGGATCCTCAGCCCCGCGGGGCCAGGATCACGGTGAGCGAGCGCACCCCCTGCGCGCCGTGGATCAGCACGCCCTCGATGTCGGCGGTGGCCGAGGGGCCGGTATGGAGCACGGCGTAGGCGGCGCGGGCGAAATCCGGGCGGCGATAGGCCGCCTGGATGTTCACCAGGATGTCGGCCGGGTCGAGGAGCACCACGAGGTGCTGGGCGAGGTAGGCGACCGCGTTCACCCGCAGCTCGGCCTGCGTGAACAGCACCGAGCCGGTCTCGGCCACCCCGAACACCGCCCGCACGATGGCGATGTCGACGTCGGCGAGGTCCTGCGGCCGGGCGACGGCGCCGAGGTCGCGGTTGCCCGCGATCTCCGGCACGGCGGAGGCGATGACCGTCGCGCCGTCCAGGCGCTCGCGCACGCTGGCGAAGAGGTCCCCGCCCGGGTTCGCCTCGGCGAGCTTGCCGCCCATGCGCTTCAGGCGTTCGCCGAACTCCGCGACGTGGTCGTCGCCGACGAGGGGCGCGAAGAGCGGCACCTCCGGCAGCGGGTGCTCGCCGGCCGGGCGGTTCCGGCGGATGCGCGCCAGGGTGGCTTCGCGGACGCTCACTTGGTTCCCTCGGTGTTCCTGCTGCCCGTCGTCTTGCCGCCCGTCGCCTTGCTGCCCGTCGCCTTGCCGCCCGCCTTCGCCATGCGGTTCTGCTTGTACCAGGCGTGGAAGGTCTGGCGCGGGGCCTCGGGCATCTCGCGGCCCTTCCCCCAGGTGTTGAGCGGGTTGTAGACGGCGAAGCGCGGCAGCACCTTGAGCGCGGAATCGGCGGCGCCGATGGCCGCGCGGTAGGTCGCCGGACGGCTCAGCACCTGGCCCGCCGCCTTCATCATGCCCTGCTTCAGGAGCGGGATCTGGTGCTCCTCGGCCAGCACCTTGCGCCAGGCGAAGATCTGCTCGTGGATGTTGATCTTCACCGGGCAGACGTTGGTGCAGCTCCCGTTCATGGTCGAGGAGAACGGCAGGGTCGAATACTTCCGCTTGTTGAAGGTCGGGTCGATGATCAGCCCGATCGGCCCCGAATAGGTGGCGCCGTAGGAGAGGCCCCCCGAGCGCCGGTAGACCGGGCAGGTGTTCATGCAGGCGCCGCAGCGGATGCATTTCAGCGAGGTCCAGAACTCCTCCATGCCGAGGCGCTCGGAGCGGCCGTTGTCCACCAGCACGTAGTGCATGGCCGAGCCAGTCCGCGGTTTGCGGAAATGCGAGGTGTACTGGGTGATGGGCGAGCCGAGCGCCGAGCGCGAGAGCAGGCGCAGGAACACGCCGAGATGCTCGATGCGCGGGATCAGCTTCTCGATGCCGATGGAGTGGATCTGGAGCTTGGGCACGTTGCCCGAGAGGTCGGCATTGCCCTCGTTGGTGCAGGTCACCACCGTGCCGGTCTCGGCGATGGCGAAGTTGCAGCCGGTCAGGCCCGCATCCGCCTCCAGGATGAGCGGGCGCGTGTGCATGCGCTGGCTCTCGGCGAGGTAGTGCGCGTCGTCGTTCTCCGGGTCGGTCCCCATGGTGCGGGAGAAGACCTCGGCCACGTCGAAGCGGGTCTTGTGCACGGCCGGCACCACCACGTGGCTCGGCTCCTCGTTGTCGAGCTGCTGGATGCGCTCGCCGAGATCCGTCTCGATCACCTCGATGCCGGTGCCGGCCATGTAGTGCCGGAAGCCGCATTCCTCGGTGAGCATCGACTTCGACTTGATCAGCGACTTCGCGCCGTGATCCTTGAGGATGCCGTGGACGATGCGGTTGTGCTCGGCCCCGTCGGCGGCCCAGTGCACGTGGACGCCGTTGGCCTTGGCCTGCGCCTCGAACGCCTCGAGGTAGCGGTCGAGATTGGCCAGGGTGTGGGTCTTGATCTGCGAGGCGAGCTCGCGCAGCTCCTCCCATTCGGGGATGCCGAAGGCGGCGGTGTCGCGCTTCGAGCGCAGGTCCCAGAGCCGGGCGTCGTGCGCCTTCTGGTGCATCGGCGCGGCGAGGAAGCGCTCGGCGGCCTCGGCCTGGTCGATGGGGCGGTCGCCGCGGATCTTGGCGCCGCGCGGCTGCGGCTCCCGGGGGGCCTTCGGGGAGATGGCTCTGGCCGAGATCGGCCGCGAGGCGCCCTCGGCATGCTGCAGGCGCTGGCCGTCCTGGCCGCGCTCGCTCTCGTCGGTCGGGGCCAGCACCTCGGGATGGATCACGCCGTCGCGGCGGGCCGCGTCGGCCGGCCGACGGTCGTCCGGACGGAGTTCGTCGGAGGCGCTCATGCGGTCGCTCCATTGAGGATGCGGGCGATGTGGATGAACTTGAGGGGCACGCCGATCCGGTCGGCGCAGCCCTTCTGGTGCATCATGCAGGAGGAATCGGCCGAGACGACGTACTCGGCCCCCGCCTGGGCGTGGTCGGAGACCTTGTCGTAGCCCATCTTGGCCGAGACGGCGGGCTCGAACACCGAGAAGGTGCCGCCGAAGCCGCAGCACTCGTCGGGCCGGGCCGGGGCCACGATCTCGATGCCCTTGACCTTCTTCAGGAGGTCGAGGGGTTTCGAGAAGAACGGCGCGTTCAATTCGGACGGGCGGGCATGGTGGATGCCCCGCAGCGCGTTGCAATTGCCGTGGTAGCCGACCCGGTGCGGGAATTCCGCCCAGGGGAATGCCTCGACCTTGAGGATGTCGTGCAGGAACTCGACGAGCTCGAAGGTCTTGGCCCGCACGGCCTTGACCTCGTCCGTCTGCGGGATCGCCGTGAGGTGCTCGCGCACCTGGTGCACGCAGGAGCCGGACGGAGCCACGACGTAGTCGAACGGGGCGAAGTTCCTGACGAACAGCGCCTCGGTGGCGGCGGCTTCCGCGTGGCAGCCGGTGTTCGTCATCGGCTGGCCGCAGCAGGTCTGGTCGAAGGGGTAGTCCACGTCGAGGCCGAAGCGCTCCAGCAACTCCAGCGTGGCGATCCCCACCTCGGGCTCGAAGGCATCGACGTAGCACGGCACGAACAGTCCGATGCGCATGGCGTTCCCTGGTCCCGCGCCCACCGGGACGCCCCGCCGGCCGCTTTGGAAATGTTCTACTCTTGGCCCGGGTTTAGAGCATCGGGTGGGAAAGGGGAAACCGGATTCGCGGGCGCGGACCCGTGGGATGATGTCCCGGCGGCTGCCGGAGCGAGCGGCCGGGTCTTCGTCGTCGGTTCCGCGCGCATCGTCTGAAACGCGTCGCGCCGGTTGCTTGCCGCCGGACTCCGCCGACATGCCTGGACCCGGGTGCACAATCGTGATCTTGCGTGATCTTGGCAGGCTGCCGATGGGCTCGTCCGACATCGGACGAGCCGTCCGCGGAGGCTCGCCGGAAGGCCTCGCCATCGGGGAAGGCGATCGAGGCGAGGACGGCTCCCGCGCCTTCGATCCGACGCGCGCCGGGGGCGACCGTCCCACTTCGATCCCCGGATCCGCATTCTCCAAGTCAATCCGTCGAGACCAAGTCGATCCGTCGAGACCGATTGCACCTCGGCCGCAATTCGGTGACGTTGGCAGCATCGATCAGGGGTCGCCGACAGATCGCTAAGAATCTCGGGACCTGCGGTGAAAACAGGTGATGCTTCCATGCCGAAGATACGTGGTCCGCTGGCGTTCCTGACGCCAGCTTTTCTATCTATGATTGCTGTACTTGTCGTCTGTGATGTCGCCGCGGCGCAAGTTCTTCAGCCCAATGTCAGGGCTCTATGCACGGAATCACAAACCCGGGAATGTGGCGCGAGCGTCATCGCGTGCCAGAGGAAATCCTGCGCGAACATACCGAGCCAGAACCAGGCGCAAGCCGAAAACTGCCAGGCCGAGTGCTTCCGGTACTACGCCAATTGCCTCAGCAACCAGGGCTGCAAGAGGTGATAACCCGCAGGCGCGTCCCGGCCGCCGCCTGCCGTCGAGGTTGCGCGGGATGGGCCGCGTCGACGGTGCGCCGCGCGCGATCCCGCCGAACGCCGCCCTCCCCTCCGACCGCCGGTGGCGCGCGGCTCAGCCCGCGGCCGGGCCCGAGGTCGGGACGGTCGGACCCGGGCCGGGGAGCGGCCGGTCCAGGCTGCCGGCCAGACCCCGGGCGAGCAGGCTCAGGGCCAGGGCGGCGAGGAGGAGGCCGGCGGCCTTGTTCATCCGTTTGAGGACCCGGCTGGTCACGCAGCCCCGGAACAGCGAGACCGCGGTGTTGAGGGTGACCCACCAGCCGAACGACCCCAGGAACACGCCCGCCACCAGCACCGGGAGCGGCGCCGCCCCGTGGGCGAGGAGGCTCGGCATGGCGGCCAGGAACAGCACGGGGGTGACCGGATTCGCCAGGGCCAGCCCGACGGCGCTGGCATAGCTCGCCGCCAGGGTGCGGCGGCCCTCGCCCGTCGCGCCCAGGACCGAGACGCTGCGCAGCACCCGGACCGCGAGGGCGAGCAGCACCGCCCCCGAGACGAGGGAGAGCAGGGCGAGATTCGACCAGGCCGTGACCAGGTCCGTGCCCCAGCCCACCACCACGGTGCCGTAGGTCAGGTGCACGGTGGCGACCCCGAGGCCGGTGGCGAGGCCGGTGGGCAGGCCGGCCGCCAGGGTGCGCTGGACGCAGAGCAGGCTCGTCGGGCCGATCGGCGCGGCGATGGACAGGCCGAGCCCCGCGCCGGCGAACAGGGCCGTGGCGATGACGCTCATGGCGCCTCGCGCGCGCTCAGTCGTCCTCGGCCCGGTCGAGGGGCGAGGCGGGGCGCCCGCCGCGCGGTTCCGCGGTCGCGTGATTCGCGTCCGGGCACCCGATCTGCGCGCGCTCCACGGCCGACGAGGCCTGCGCGCAGGCGAGGTCCGGCAGGTCGTTCAATTCGTCGGCCCGCGCGACGGTGCAGGACAGGGCGACGATGACGCTGGCGACGAGCATTCTCATGATTGTTTCCTCCCGAATGCGCGCAGTCTCGGGGGCGGCCGGAAGGCGGGCATCATCCATCCGGCGGAGGGCGCCCCCGGGGCCCCGGCAGCCGCTCCGGTCGGCGGGGAAAAACGCCGTGCCCCCAGGGCTTTGCCCGGGCGCGCCCGGCCCCCCGGAGGCCCGGCCGGCCCGACCCGCCACGCCCCGTCGCCGCGTCGGGACCGCGAGGGCCGGACCCGGCCGACCCCTTCCCGCTCACGGCATCCCCCATTTGGAGGATACCGTCGCAGGTTTTGGACTGATATTGGTCTTATCGCGATCAGCCAGATCAGCGTGGGGCGAGCCGGTGCGGGAAGCTCTTATCGACCGGATCTACGAGGCCGCGGGCACGCCCGACCTCTGGCCGGACGTCCTCCAGTGCCTCGGCGACGCGGCGAATTCGGATGGCGGCGTGCTGATGGTGCTGCCGCCCGTCGGCATGCCCCGCTGGATCGCCTCCCCGGGCCTGGAGCAGCGCCTGCGCCACCGCACGGCGGCGGCCTCCTGGCGCGGCAGCGGGCGCACGGCGCAGTGGCGCACCCTCGCCCATGCGGGCTTCATGCGCGACGTCGACCTGGTGCCGGGCTCCTATGACGGACGGCCCTGCCGGGTCGACGAGCCGTTCTGGCAGGCGGGGACGACGATCTCCCTGCCCACCGGCGACGTCGCCATCGTCACGGTCGAGCGCCGGGCCGAGACGGGACCGCACGAGCCCGCCATCCTGCCCCGGCTCGACGCCCTGCGCCCGCACCTGGTGCGCGCCTGCCAGCTCAGCGCCCAGTTCGGCTCCGAGCGGGCCCGCGTCACCACCCGGGCGCTCAACCGGATCGGGCTGCCCGCCGCGATCCTGTCGGCCTCGGGGCGGGTCCTGACCATGAATGCCCGCCTGCAGGAGCGGGAGGAGGTGCTGACCTCGGGCCAGCACGGCGGCCACGTCTTCAAGAGCCTGATCAACAGCAAGCTGCTGCAGGACGCGATCGCCAACGTCGTCGGCGGCCGGCGCTCGGTGCAGACCATGCCGGTGCGCAGCTATTCCGAGAACCGCGCCCACATCGCCCACATCCTGCGCTTCGACCGGCAGCCGGGCGACGTCTTCGACGCCTCGGCGGTGCTGCTCATCCTGGTGCAGGTGGGGGCGCGGGCGGCCCCGGACGACGGCCTCCTGAACCTCCTGTTCGACCTCACCCCGGCGGAGGCGCGCCTGCTCCAGGCGCTCGCCGGCGGCCTGCGCCTGCAGACCTACGCGGAGAGCGTGGGCGTCCAGACCAGCACGGTCCGCACCCAGCTCACCTCGATCTTCATCAAGACGGGCACCAAGCGGCAGGCGGAACTCCTGAGCATCGTCGCCTCGCTCTCGATGTTCAGCGGGCAGCCCGCGCAGTGCTGAGGGCCGGCGCGGGCCGCTGCCCGGCACCGCCCAGGAAGGCGGTCATCGCCGCGGCGGTCGGGAAGGCGTCGAAGGCCCCGAACTGACCGGTGGCGAGCGCCCCGCAGGCCGCGGCCTGCCGCAGGGCCTCCTCGACGGGTGCTTCCGCGAGGAGAGCCGCCATCAGGCCGGCCGCGAAGGCGTCGCCCGCCCCGACCGTGTCGACGGCCGCCACCGCGAAGGCCGGCCGGCGCAGGGGCGGCGCCCCGGGACGGAAGGCGATCGCGCCGCGCGCGCCCAGCGTCACCACCAGAAGTTCGAGGCCCCCGTCGATGAGCGCGGCGATGGCCGGCGTCGCGGTGCCGGCCGCGACGATGGCCTCGGGCGGCCCGAGGCCGAGCGCGGCCGCCTCGACGGCGTTGACGACGAGGATCGCGGTGTCGGCCAGGATCGCCGGGTCGAGGGCGCGCACCGGCGAGGGGTTGAGCAGGGTGCGGATGCCCCGCGCCCGGGCCAGGGCGAAGCCCTCGCGGATGGGGGCGTCGGGGGATTCGAAGGTCGCGGCCACGAGGTCCGCGCTCCGGATGCGGGCGGCGGCGGCCCGGACGTCCTCCGCCGTCAGGGCGAGGTTGGCGCCGAGGCAGACCGCGAGGCAGTTCTCGCCGGCCGGATCCACGAAGGCGACGCCGGCGCCCGTCGAGCCCGCATGCGGCACGAGCATGTCGGCCGGGAAACCGACCCGCGCGAAGGTCGAACGGACCACGGGGGAGAACACGTCCTCGCCGACGGCGAAGAGCCCGTCCACCGCGACGCCGAGCCGGTGCGCGGCCAGCGCGAGGTTGAAGCCCTTGCCGCCGGGCTCCGCCAGGAAGGCCGAGCCGCCGAGGGATTCGCCCGCCTGCGGCAGCCGCGGGACCTTGACCGAGCAGGCGATCACGAAGCTGCCGATGACGAAGACCCGCATGGAGCACCCCGAGCTGATCCGCTATAAGCATCACGACCGGAGGTCGATTGGAAGTGCGCCCCAGAAATCGGACGATGGACGGCGCGGACGGGCCGGATGCCGCCGGCGGCGACCGCCCCTCGGTGCTGTCCCTCCTGCGGCTGCGCGGCGACACCGCGATGCCCCTGTACCGGCAGATCGAGGAGCAGCTGCGGGAGCTGATCCTGTCGGGCTCGCTGCCGCCGGGGGTCATCCTGCCGGCCGAGCGCCAGCTCGCCGACAGCCTCGGCGTCAGCCGCGTCACGGTCCAGCGCGCCTATGCCGAGCTCAGCGACGACGAGCTCCTGGTGCCGCGCGGGCGCTCGGGCTTCCTGGTGCGCCGCCGCCCCGAGCCGGTGCGCCCGGGCATGGACCGCCTCAAGGGCTTCACCGAGGAGATGCGGGAACTGGGCAAGATCCCCTCCTCGCGCATCCTGGAGCGGGTGGTCACCGAGGACCGCTCGATCGCCTCGATCTTCGGCCTGCCCTCCACGGCCCCGTTCCTGCGCCTGACCCGCGTGCGCGCCGGCGACGGGGTGCCGATGTCGCGCGAGGTCGCCTGGTACAACATCCGCGCCGTGCCGGCCCTGGAGACCGGCGACCTCTCCGGCTCGGTCTACGCCTTCCTGGCCGGGCACCCGGGCGGCCGCCTCGTGCGCTGCGAGCAGACGGTGGAGGCGACCCTGCCGACGGCGGCCGAGTGCGAGATCTTCGCCTTCGCGCAGCCCCTGCCCTGCCTGCTGATCAAGCGCCACAGCTACAACCAGGACTCGGTGATGATCGAGTATGTCGAGGGCCTGTTCCGGGGCGACGCCTATCGCTACCGGCTCAACCTGAGCACGTAGGGCCGCGCGCCCTATGTCGGCAGCAGGCCCGAAGCGCGGTAGCTCCCGATCAGCGTGTCGAATTGCGAGATGTCCGAGCGGCTCCTCGCGTAGAGCTGGGCACCGGACACCGCGGCGAAGATGGCACGGGCCCGCGCTTCGCTGTCCTCGGCCGTCGTTGCCCCCGCCATGACCAGCACCTTGGCGAGCCAGGCGATGTTGACGTCGGCGAAACCTTGGGCTTCGCGCTGCACGACCTCCGGCAGGTTGGCGTATTCGGCCGACATGAAGCTGCACAGGCAGAGCCTGTTTCCGTCCGCGAGCGACCGCCGGAAGGTGCCCGGGTAGAGCCGCAGGGATTGGACCGGGTCGGAGGTCTCGGCCAGCATCGCGTCGAGTTCCGCCGCGGTATCCTCCCAGTAACGCCTCGCCACGGCCGCGCCGAGATCCGCCTTGCTGGCGAAGTGGTGGTAGATGCTCGCCGCCTTGATGCCGACGTCGGCGGCGAGGTCGCGGTAGCTCAAGCCGCCATACCCGTGCGCCTGCGCGGTCTTCCTGGCAGCGGCCAGGATCGTCTCCTTCACGTTCGTACCCATCCCCGTCTCCCCTTGGACCAAACTACCTACCGATCGTTAGTTAGGGGTTGACGGCTCGAAAATCCAGCCCTAGCTGTTGACTGCCTAACGACAGGTAGGGAACGCACATGACCCAGGACATCATCTTCTCCGACGCCACCCGACTGGCCGAGCTGATCCGGACCAAGCAGCTCTCGCCGGTCGAGGTCGTGCAGGCGCATCTCGACCGCATCGACGCCGTCGATCCGCAGGTCAACGCCATCGTCACGGTCGCGGAGGGTGCGCGCGCTGCCGCGAAGGAGGCCGAGGCGGCGGTCATGGCGGGCAAGGAACTGGGACCCCTGCACGGCGTCCCGTTCACCGTGAAGGATTCCATCGACACCGAGGGGGTCCTCACCCAGCGCGGCTCGCCCATCTTCGAGGGCCGCATCCCCGATGCCGACGCGACCAGCGTCGCCCGGCTGAAGAGGGCCGGCGGCATCCTGCTCGCCAAGACCAACCTTCCCGAATTCTCCTACTGGATCGAGAGCGACAACCTGCTCTCCGGTCGCTCGAACAATCCCTGGAACCTCGAGCGCACGCCCGGCGGGTCAAGCGGCGGCGAGTCGGCGGCCATCGCGGCGGGCATGTCGCCGCTGGGTCTCGGCACCGACCTCGCCATCTCGGTGCGCGGCCCGGCGGCCCAGACCGGTATCGTCTCGCTGAAGGCGACCCATGGGCGCGTGCCGATGACCGGCATCTGGCCTCGGGCGCCGCGCCGCTTCTGGCATGTCGGTCCGATGGCGCGCAGCATCCGCGACCTCGCCCTCGCCTTCTCACAACTGTCCGGCCCCGATGGCCTGGACGCCTTCGCGACGAGCGCGGCCTCGTCCGACGCCGGCACGGGCGCCGGGCCGGGTCGCACGCTCCGCGTCGGCTGGATGGTCGGGCCGGGCTTCGGTCCCATCGACACGGAGGTGGCGGCGACCGTCAAGGCGGCGGCCGAGGCACTCAAGGGCGAGGGTCACCGCGTGGAGGAGGTCCGCATCCCGGCGCTGGAGCGCGACTTCGCCCTCGACGTGTTCAACAAGCTCCATGTCATGGAGATGAAGCCCGCCTTCCGGGAGGCGACCGCCGGGCACGAGGACCAGATGTACACGATGGCCAGGACCATGCTGTCGCTGCCCGACACGTCGATGGAGGACTACATCGCGGCCGAGCAGGCGGCGGAGCGTCTCCGGGACGGCTATGCCACCTACTTCCGGGACTACGACGTTCTCCTGACCCCCGTGCTGCCGGTGCCGGCGCACAAGCACGGCATCAACGAGCTCGTCGTCAACGGCGAGACGGTCGACCTGACCTACCTTCAGGGGGCGACGGTGCCCCTGAACGTTACGGGCTTGCCGGGGCTGTCGATGCGCTTCGGAACCAGCCGGGAGGGCCTGCCCATCAACGTGCAACTGGTGGGCCGCTGGCAGGCGGAGGCCACGATCCTGCACGCCGCCTCGGTGCTGGAGGGCGTGAGCCCCGTCCGCGGGCTGCACCCGAGCCTCTGAGAAGGAACCGGCCGGGGAACGCTCCGCGCCCCCGGGCCTGGGCGGATGTCGAGCGGTCGAATCGGAGGAGCGGCCAACCCCCGTCCCGGGCCGATGGCCGCTCCTCCGGTTCCGCATCCCAAGACCGGATCGGCGGGAAGCCGTTCGGCTCAAGCGCGCGATCCTCAGGCTCGCGCCTGTCGGAAATGAAGGCTCCCGGCTCCACGACGACGTCCGACCCGTCGCGCCATCCCACCCGCGGGGATCGGCTCGATCTCGTCAGGCGGATCCGGGCCGTCGAAGCACGGCGCCGTCCGCGCGGCCCCGCCGCCTCACCGCAGCAGGTTGGTCTTGGCCAGGTCGAGCACGGAATCGCCCCGGCCGCTCATCACCGCGCGCAGGACGTAGAGGCTGAAGCCCTTCACCTGCTTGCCGTCGATCTTCGGGGGCATCGAGAGTTCCTGGCGGGCCACCACGCAGTCGAGGAGGGCGGGGCCGGGATGGGCCATCACCTCGCGGACCGCCGCGTCCAGCTCGGCCGGGTCCTCGACCCGGACGGCGTGGATGCCGGCGCCGCGGGCCATGGCGGCGAAGTCCGGGTTGTCGAGGGACACCCCGGTCTCGAGGTAGCCGGCGGCCTTCATCTCGAGCTCGACGAAGCCGAGGGTGCCGTTGTTGTAGACCACGATCTTGAGGGGCAGCGTCTGCTGGCGCAGGGTGAGGAGGTCGCCCATCAGCATGGCGAAGCCGCCGTCGCCGGAGAGGGACACCACCTGCCGGCCGGGATAGGCCGATTGCGCGCCGATGCCCTGCGCCATGGCGTTGGCCATCGAGCCGTGGACCCAGGAGCCGATCAGCCGGCGCCGGCCGTTCATCTTGAGGTAGCGCGCCGCCCAGATCGTCGGGGTGCCGACATCGGCCGTGAACACCGCGTCGTCGGCGGCCGCCTCGCTGACGAGCTTCGTCAGGTATTGCGGGTGGATCGGTTGCTTGGCCGACTTGCGGCCGAACCAGCCCGTCGCCGGCGCGCCCGTGGCGAGGTCGTCGAGGTCCTCCCGCGCCTTGGCGTAGTGCTTCAGGGCCGCGTCGAGATGCTTGCGCTCGGCCTTGTGGGTGAGCTTGGGCAGCAGCGCCCGGATGGTGTCGTCGACGTGGCCGACGAGGCCGAGGTCGAGCCTGCACCGGCGCCCGAGCTGCTCCGGGCGGATGTCGACTTGGGCGATCTTGGCGTCCTGCGGGTAGAACTGCCGGTAGGGAAAGTCGGTGCCCAGCATCAGCAGGGTGTCGCAGGACATCATCGCGGCATAGCCCGACGGGAAGCCGATCAGCCCGGTCATGCCGACATCGTAGGGGTTGTCGTACTCGACCACGTCCTTGCCGCCCAGCGCATGGACGATCGGGCTCTTGAGGGCCTCGGCGAGCCGGAGCAGCTCGGCATGGGCGCCCGCGCAGCCGCGCCCGCACAGGAGGGTGATCCGCTCCGAGCCGTTGAGCAGTTCGGCGAGCGCGTCGAGCTCGGTCTCGGCCGGGCGCACCACGGGCCGGGGCGGGATCAGCCCGGCATTGGGGGCGACCCCGCGGGTCGGCGCATCCATCAGGGCGACGTCGCCCGGGACGATCACCACGGCCACCCCGGAGAGGCCGATCGCCGCCCGCATGGCGTTCTCCAGCACCTGCGGCAGCTGGGAGGCGTCGCCCACCATCTCGCAATAGTGGCTGCACTCGCGGAACAGCTCGCCCGGATGGGTCTCCTGGAAGTAGCCCGAGCCGATCTCGGACGAGGGGATATGCGCCGCGATGGCCAGCACCGGGGTGCGGGTGCGGTGGCAATCGTAGAGGCCGTTGATGAGGTGGACGTGCCCCGGCCCGCAGGACCCGGCGCAGACCGCGAGCTTGCCCGACAGCTGGCTGTCGGCCCCCGCCGCGAAGGCCGCCACCTCCTCGTGCCGGACATGGACCCAGTCAATGGTGCCCCGCGCCCGCAGCGACTCGGTCAGCGCGTTCAGGCTGTCGCCGACGATGCCGTAGATCCGCTGGACGCCGGCCTGGTCGAGGGTGTCGACGATGAGGTCCGCGACGGTGACGATCTTCATGGCGCTCGGCTCCGGTTGTCCCCCTGCCGAACCGGTCGTCCTGCGGCCCGGTTCCAGCCGAGGGTTGTGCTCCGCGCGCATCTGTCATCCGGCAGCACGGGGACGGCGCGACCTCGACGCGACCCCGGCGTCTACGCCGCCTTTGCCGATCCCGGATTTTTTCGTGGGTGCCGACAATTTGAGCAACCGGGTTAGGCGCTCCTTGCTGCGCGCCAGCGGATCCTGCCCCGTCAGACCCGCCTCGGGACCCATTCCATGCAAGCAACCCTGCAAGCGCCCCCCTCGGAGCGCCGTGCCGAACCCCGTTTCCGATCCGACGAGACCGGCAGCATCACCGTCGACGAGCACACCGAGATCGCCTGTCTGGTGCATGATTTCTCGCTCGGCGGCGTCAAGATCACCCTGCCGGATGCCGCTCTCGTGCCGACCACCTTCCTGCTCACGGCCCCTCCCCTCGATGGCGTGAAGGTTTGCAGCATCGTCTGGCGCACCGATGAGATGATCGGCGCACAATTCCGATGATGTCCCACGGTCCGGTCCGCGATACCGAGTCGTAACCACTTCGACCCTACGAACGGCCGACCCGAAACATCACGGCGCCGAGCGATGGAAGAGAGACGATCCGAGCCCCGCGCCCGCACGTTGCTGGCGGGCAAGATCGCGTTGGACGGCGGCGGCGTCATCGACTGCACGCTGCGCAACCGCTCGCCCTCCGGCGCCCGCCTGCGGGTCGCGAGCGTCGTCGGGATCCCGGACCGCTTCACCCTGCTGCTGGAGCCGCAGGGCGAGCGGCACCCGGCCCGGGTCGCCTGGCGCAAGCTCGGCGAGATCGGCGTCCGGTTCGTGGACGAGACGGCGTCCTGAAGGGCCCTACCAGACCTCCAGGACGGCGAGCCGGTCGCTGGCCGCCACGGTGGGAATCTGCGTCGGCGGCAGTGGGCTGACGCGGACGCTCCCGTCGTCGCCGAAGCGGTGCAGGCGCAACCTCCGGGGCGGGCTCGAGAGGCGGATCTCCACGGACCGCGGTGCGATGTCCGGCCGGGGCGCCCGGGCGCTGCGGTCCCAGCCGTCGATGCCGAGCCAGATCGGAACCAGCAGGGCGCCGTCCGCGCGCTGGAAGCTCGCCGCCACGAGGTCGGGCACCTCCGCCGGAAGCGCGACGTCGATACGGTCCCGGGCGCTGCCCGCCTCCTCCGCCCTCCCGCCGAACAGGCGCATCAGGCTGCGCACGGCGGCGAAGGACGGGCTCGGCGTGCCATCGTGGGCGAGGAGTCCGAACCGGCTTTCCGGGTCGGTGTCGCCCCGTTCGAAGGACGCGATCAGCTCGTAGAGGTAGGTCCGCCGCACGCCCTGGAGGTAGCTCCACAGCAGCATGCGCGGCAGGTAGCGGGCGCGCATGCCCTCCGAGACCGGCAGGTGCGCGCTCGTGGACGCCAGGGCGGTGTGATAGCCGTTCTCGGTGACGATCGCACGGGCGGTCCCGAAGACCGGCCGCACCGCCGCGAGGAAGCCGCCGAGGCTGCCCGCTCCCCGGGTCTCGGGGTGCTCCGGCCCCGGATAGGCATGGACGTTGGCGAGATCGACCGAGCCGGACAGGTTCTCCGCGGCAGCGATGTTCGCCTGGATGTAGCTCGGGCCGGCGACCTGGACGGAGCGGTGGCGCAGATCGCTCCGCACCGCGCGGAACAGGGCCGCCTGATGCTCGGCGGAGAGGCGGGCGAGGCCGGGTCTCGCGGCCACCGGCGGCTCGTTGCCGCCCTCCGCCACCACGAGCCCATCCTCCGTCCAGTCGGCGATCTCGGCGAAGCGCTCCGGCGACACCCGCGGACCGGGCGTCAGGCCATCATAGAACACCAGGCTGAAGCGGTAGCCCCGGCGGGCGAGCTCCGCGATCCGCGCGAACTGCCCGGCCGGTTCCGTGCCCACGAGGACGATGTCGTCGCGCAGGTGGCGCACGCCGAGGTCGTCGAGCGCGGCGGCGCAGGCGGAAAAGCGCTCGACATAGGGCGAGCCCCCATGGCCGAAATGCACGTTGATGCCGACGGCGTCGATCAGATCCTCACAGCGGTGCACCGGCGAGACTGCGGCCTCGGCCCGCGCGGCGAAGATCCCGGCCGTCAGGGCCAGGGCCGCCCGCCGGGTGAGGCCGCTCACGCGAGGCCCGCGACGGCGGTGGTCCGGGAGCGGGCGTCGGCGGGTGTCCGGGCCTCGGTCCGGGAGGCCCGGGCTTCCTGAACCGCGCGCAGCAGGTCACGCAGGTGGGTTCCGAGCATCGCCTGCGCCGCGGCCGAGCTGAAGTTGTGGTCCACATCCGGCACGATCGCCACCGGCGTGCCGAGGCGCCGGTCGGCTCGGCCGGGCGAGCGCCCGAGATGGCGGCGCAGGGCCGCAAGCCCGGGATCGCCGGCGCTGTAGACGAGGCGGATCTCGGCGCCGCGCCGCCGCAGCCGGGCCACCCGCCGGGCGACGGAGCCGCCGGGAGAGATCGGGTTCATCAGCCGCCGCAGCCGCCGCACGGCCGTCTCGACCCCCCGCCTGGCGAGGGTCCCGCCGATCGCCCGCACGTGGATCTCGCCGCGCAGGAGCCGCCGCCACGTCGCGCCCCGCTTCAGGAGCGACGCGTAGGTGCCGGTGCTGCCGACGGTCTGGCGGATCACGGCGTCGACATCCTCGTTCGGGTCCCAGTCGAAGCAGTAGAGGTTGACGAGAAGTGCGCCGTCGACGCGCGCGTCGCGGCAAAGGGCCTGGAACGCCGCGTAGGCGCCGCTGCAATTGCCCACGAGGACGATGGGGCCTCGGGCCTCGGCGAGGTGATCGAGGGCCCGGCCCACATCCGCGAAGCCGTCGGGAGCGTAGGGGGGCTTGCGTGCATCCGGCCGGCGGCCGCTGTCGCCGATGCCGGCGAGGTCGAAGCGGACGGAGGGAACGCCCTCCACGGCGAGCCTACGGGCGAGGTCCGTGGTCTGGCGGCCCCAGCCGGAATGCACGGTCATGCCGGTGGAGACGAACACCACCGTCGGTGCGCCGGGGTCCTGCCGCCGGGGCAGGCAGCGGATGCCGAACAGGTCCGGCTCGAACCGGGCGGGCGTCTCGGACCAGCCGGCGCCGTCCAGGCGCGCCGGGGAAATGCGGAGCGGAGCGGCGGCACCCGCGATCGTGAGGCCGTCTGTCGCGAAGGCGGTGATGCGTTCGAAATCCGCCTCCGGAACCTCGGCGAAGATCGGGTCGCCGACCAGGAGCGAAAGTCCGGGAAGCGGCCCGGTCTCCACGATGCCGCCGAGGGCGGTCAGCCTGCCCGTCAGCGTCCGCGTTTCGGGCGCGAGGAGCAGGGTCCGCGGCGCCGGTGCGTGTCCGATCGCGCCGGCGTCCAGGGCGCTGAGATCGGCCAGGAAGGCTGAGCCCATGCGGAAGCCGCCGACGGACAGGTCGTGGGCATCCGCCTTCGGGGTCGCGCCCTCCGCGACCCCGCCGACCGTCCGGGCACGCAGCCGCATCTCGCGGAGATAGGCCCGCCCCGTCGCCGCCGGCGCCAGCAGGACCAGACGGTCGACCGCCTCCTCCTGGGCCGCCAGCAGGGCGAGGTTGGCGCCGAGCCGCAGGCCGACGAGGACGATCTCTTCCACGCCGGTCGTCTCGCGCAGGAAGCGCACCGCCCGGCGGACCGCCGCGACGTGGTCGGAGAGCCGTGCCTCGTCGGTATCGCCCGAATTGCCCTCCCCCGGATAGTCGAACCGCAGGGTCGGACAGCCGGCCGCGGCGATCCGTTCCGCCAGGGCGCGCCAAGGGCGGTGGGCGGCCATCTGCTCGAAGCCACAGGCGCCGCACAGGACCACGCCACGCCGGCCCGCGGCCGGGTGGATCCAGCTGAACAGATCGTCGAAGGTCACGGGCACGGCGGCCTGGGGCGCCGTATCCGGGGCGGTCATGGAACGGACGTCAGGCATCATGACCGAATCTCACGATCTCTCGGGTGTTGAGTGCCCCGACCACGCCTTGCGGAAGCTGGAGATGACCGGGGAAGCTGACGAGCCTCTCCGTGCCCGGCGCCAGGTGGAAGCCGCTGTCGCAAGGCCGCGCCTCCGGGCTCCGCACGCTCACTCCGAGGGCGAGGTGGTCGGTGGCGATGCGCAGGGTCGGCACGGGCGCGTCGGCCACGGGCGTGACGTGCAGGCCGATCGCGTCCGGGGTGACCGGCCGGAGGCCGGGAAAGTGGAAGCTCTCGGCGATGACCGTCCCCTGCGCGTCCGTGAGGCGGGCATGCGCGACGTCGTGGATGCGTGGGCCGAAGCGGTAGCTGTCGGTGGCATCGAAGAAGCGGCCGAGCATCTCGGCGGAGGACAGGGTTAGGGACGCCCGCGGACCGATTGTCAGGTCGCGCTCGGCCCGTGCCGCGACCTTGCCGGTGCGGTCCGCGAAGGTCAGTCCCAAGCGGAGATCCAGCCCCGCGGCGGTCTCGTTGTGGACGTGGAGGTGCAGCCCGCCCAGGCCCTCGTCCGACAGGGTCACCTGCACCGGGCGGAAGGCGCGCTTCAGGGCGTACCAGCCGGATTTCGGGGCCTGGGTCGAGTCGATCACCCCCCAGCCGGTGCCCGGCCCGAGGTCGCGCAGGAACCAGACGAGCCCGCCGGCCGTGGGCGAGCGCGCCCTTCGCCACTCGGCGAAGGTGGCTTCCATCACCTCGGCGACGGCGGCGCGGCCGAGTTCGAGGTAGCGCTCCGGATCGTCGATGCGCAGGGCTGCGGGATCGACGCCGTAGAGCAGGCCGACATAGTGGTCGCGCACCTGCTCGAAATCCCAGTCTGCGCCCCGGTCGCGAGGAATACCCCGGTCCCAGAGCGGGTCGGCCGGGCTCGTCCGTCCGAGGGTCGCGGGCTCCGGCAGATTGGCGAAGGCCAGGCATTCGCTGGCGAAGCCCACCTCGGCGCGGCGCGCATCCTCCAGGGGGCGGCGATAGGCGCCGACGCCGTAATAGTGGGTGCAGCCCGCGCTCGGAGAGAACGGCAGGTCGCCGCCCGACGGCGAGTTCGGCACGACCACGAGGTCGGGCCGGGTCTCGCCGACGAGCCCCGGCAGGGTCTCGGCACAGAACGGGTCGGCCCAGACGCTGCGCGGCGCTCCGAGCATGGCGGCCTGCTGCCAGACTTCGCTGCCGCCGCAGATCACGGCGAGGGAGGGGGCGAGCTGCGCCTGCTGGAGGACGCCCGTCACCTCGCGGGCGAGCGTGGCGGCGAAGCCGGCCGCATCGTGCGGATAATCGAAATTCGCCAGCATCAGGTCCTGCCAGACCAGGATGCCGGCGGCGTCGCAGAGGTCGTAGAAATCGGGCGCCGGGTAGAGCGTGGTGCCCGAGACGCGCAGCATGTTCATGCCGGCCTCGCGAGCAAGGCCGACGAGGGCGGCGCAATCCTCGGCTCCGAGGCCGACGAGGTCCGAGGGTGTCCAGTTGGCACCGCGGCAGAAGATCGGCACGCCGTTGACGGCCAGGGCCAGGCCCTCCTCGAAGGGCCGCGCCAGCGACAGGGTGCGAAAGCCCGTCCGGCCGAGATCGACCGTCACGCCGTCGACCTCGACGCTCACCGGGTGCAGATGGGGCGTGCCGTGGGTGTGCGGCCACCAGGGCGCGACGCCGGGCAGCGCGAGCGTGCCGATGAAGAGGCCGGTCTCGGATTCCGCGAGGGCCACGGCGCGGCCGTCGCAGCGGAGGGTGACGGAGGTGGGCTGGCCGGAGATCCGCAGGCGCGCAAGGAGGCGGCCGGTCTCGCCATCGTACGTGGCCCGCAGGTCTGCCTCCGTCACGCCGGGGCGCAGGGGCTCCACGGTCACCGGGCGGTAGGGACCCACGAGCTCGATCTCCGGGCACCAGCCCGGCATGAAGCCGAGGAGGCTCGTGCGGACGTGCCGCAGGGAGCCCGGCGTGATCATCCGGGGGCGCCAGCGCCCGCGTTTGCCCGGGCGATCGAGTTCCGCCTGGAGCGACCGGAAGCAGAGGACGATCTCGGCGCCCGGCCGGAAATCGACCTCGAAGGCGTGCGCCTCGAACATCGAGCGGGAGACCAGCACGGGCACGCCATCGAGCCAGATCTCGGCGAGGGTCGCGAGGCCTTCGAAGCGCAGGCGCAGGGAGCCGCCCTGGGTCAGCCGGGTTCGGTACCACACGTCCCGGTCTTGGATCGGCGTCGGCGCCGCCTCGGACCAGCGGCCCGCGTCGCGCAGGGCGGCGGCTACGGTGCCCGGCACCGGTGCCGGGATCCAGTCAACGGCCTCCGACAGGTCGCCCGGCCCGGCCCAGGCGCCCGGCGGCGTGAGGGCAAGCCGCCAAGGGCCGTCCACGGCCTGCGGAGCCACACCGTCGATGGACCGGATCCGGGCCATGTTCCGCCCCTATCGGCCGAGGGCGCGGTCGAGGACCGCGAACACGTCCGCGTAGGTGGCCGCGAGCCGGTCCAGGCGCGGCGCGAGTCCCTCGGCGCTGCGGCGATGGAAGGCCCGGGCGAGCTGGAACTGGAAGGCCTTGGCCTCGACGGCGAGCCGAACGGCCGTGTCCGAAGCGGGGGCGAAGGGTCCGGCGCCCGCCGCGTCGAGCCAGGCGAGATGGCTCGCGAGCATCTCGAAATTCGCGCCGAGCTGGCGGGTGGTGTTGAAGGCATAGGCGTGGAAGACGCCGAGGGGCCGCTGCACCAGGGCCGGTGCGGTCCGCGCGAGGGTGTCGCGGAAAGCCAGCACCGGATTGTGCCCTGGCGCCCGGGCGCGGTGGCGCCGCAGCAGCTCGAGCGCGGCGCCCGGCAGCTCGGCCGCGTTCATGGGCGGTGCGACCGCCTTCACGAACTCCGCATAGGGCGGCAGCACGGCCGGCCCGAAGATGCCGCGATAATCGCCGCCGGAGAGGCGGAAGCGTCCGGCATTGTGCAGGTAGTCGAGCTCCTCCGTCTCCGGGTCGAGGGCCAGGATGCCGATCGTGGTCTTGGCGTGCTCCCGGCCGTAGGTGGTGCCGTGGGTGTCGGGCAGATGGATCGCGTCGACCTCCACCAGCACCGGCCGGCCCTGAGGCACCTGGACCAGGGCCTGCGCTTCGAGGCTGTCGTAGACCGCGAGCTCCAGCACCTCGAGCCCGTAGAGCCGCTCGATATCGGCCGCCGGCGGCTTGAAGAAGGTGAACTGGTCGCCCTCGAAATCCTGCCTCAGGGTGAAGCCCAGCATCGCCTCGGGCACGAGGCCGCGCCCGTGCAGGAGCTCGATCCAGAGGTCGACGTAGCAGTTCGTCTCCGGCCAGTTGCGGTCGGCCGCGTGGAGCGGGTGCGGCACGTAGGACGTCGCGGGGCCGAGGCCCGGTGCCGGCCGGAGAAGTGGGGTGGTCACCGGCTCAGCCCCACAGGGTGGTGCGAACGGCGTCCGGCCAGGCGGCGAGGTCCAGGCCGTGATGGCGCAGCAGCGCCAGGGTGATCCGCTCCAGGCCGAAGCCGACGCAGGCGGTGTGGGCGACGCTGCCGTCGGCCTGGCGCAGGTCCCAGGTGGTTCCGAAGTGATCCTGATGGTAATTGAAGCTGAGGCAGGCGGTGGGCTTCTCGATGCTGTTCACCGGCACGTTCAGCTCGAACTTCAGGTTCTGCTGGCGCTGGTTGTTGGCGAGCATCCGTCCGGCCCGGCCGAAGAACGGGTCGTTCGCCACGTCGATGGCCAGCGGAAGGTCGAGGCTGCGGATCATCTCGGTGCCGCGGGAGAGCCAGGATTCGCGGAAGGCGAGCACCTGCTCGGGGCTGCCCATGCGGACGTATTCGCGCATCCGGAAGAGCTGCATCCGGGTCGGCTCCAGGCTGGGCTCGCGCCGGAAGCAGTAGGATTGCAGGTCGAACAGGCCGCCCCCTTCGGGCAGCCGGCCGCGCGCGGCGGCGGCCGGATACAGCGGGTAGCAGGCCGCGGGCGTGAGCACGATGTCCGTCGCCTGCTGGTGACCGGTCCAGTCGCTCCGGGCCTCGACGCAGGCGAGGAGCTCGGCATGCTCCGCCTCGTTGCCACAGAAGCTGTGCACCGTGCCGGCGAGGTTCGGGAAGCCCTTGAGGTAGCCACTGCGCTCGAAGGCCGGCCGGCTCATGCCGGGAGGGAAGCGCATCACCTCGGCCCCGTCGGCCGCGCCGAGGCGGCTGATCAGGCGCTCGAGGGCGTCGACGACGCTCTCGAAGGCGCCGCTGCGGCCGTAGAGACCGTCGACGCCGGTGCGCACCAGGAGGCCCTGGTCGAACAGACGGTCGAGGAAGCTCGGGACGGTGTCCGCGGCCTCGTCGAAGATCTCGGTGGCGCGGGCATCCGCCGGGGTGGAGAAGGTCGAGTCCATCACGCGCTCATGAGCTGGCCGCCGCCCTTCTGCACGAGCAGAAGCTTGGCGGTGTTGGCGAGGATGCGGTCGTTTCCGATCATCAGCGGCGCCGAGAGGACGTCGCGCAACGGGCGGCCGAGGCTGAAGGGCGTGCCGTTCTTGTAGCCGGCGAGGCCGACGATCGAGAGGGCGCGCTGCACGATGTCGACGGCCATCTCGGAGGTTGTCGTCTTCAGGTTGTTGAGCATGACCGAGAAGCCGATCGACCCGATGGTGTCGGCGTCCCCGTGCGCGTCCTCGTAGCGGCGGAGCGCCGAGACGATGGCGGCCCGCATCGCCTGGAGCGCGTTGGAGACCTCCGCGAGGCGCAGGGCGGTGGGCGGCACGTGTCCCGGTTGGCGCCGGGCCTCGGCCTGCACGAAGGTGCGGGCGCGGTCGACGGCGGAATTGGCGATGCCGTACCAGACGCTGCTCCACAGGAGATGCGAGGAGGCCAGCATCGACTGGGCCGCGATCTCCGCGAAGGGCTTGGGCAGGATCTGCTCGACGGGAATATCCCGAGCCTCCAGGCGGAAGCCGTCGCTGCAGGTGCCGCGCATGCCCAGCGTGTCCCACACGGTCTTGCGCTCCAGGGAGATCTGATCGGCGAACAGGGCCACCAGCACCTGGTCGGAGCCCACGGCCTCCGGGTGGCGCCGTGCTGTGGCGAGGATCAGGTCGGCCTGGGTCCCGTAGGAGATCACGGAGGCGTCCTTGCCCAGGGCGAAGACATTCCCGGTGGTCTCGACGGCACAGAAGCTGGTGCGCAGGTCGCCGCCGATCCCGGCCTCCGTGGTCGAGGAGGCGACGAGGAGCTGTTCCTGGGCGATCCGCTCCATCAGGTGGCAGTGCCAGGTGCTGTCGAGGCCGTGCGCCACCAGGCTCGCGACCTTGATGTGGTGCATGGCGAAGACCATCGCGGCGCTGCTGCAGGCTTGCCCGAGGGTGCTGCACACGTCCGCGATCTCGCGCAGCCCTGCGCCCTCGCCACCGAACTGGCTCGGGATCTGAAGGCCCAGCAGGCGCTCCGCCTTGAGGGCCGTGACCGCTTCCAGTGGGAAGCGGCCCTCGCGGTCGACGACGTCGGCATGGAGCGCCGCGACCGCCGCCGCACGCTGAGCGCGCTGGGCCAGGGTGCTCATGCGGCCTGCGGACGGATGACGGCGGCGACGGTCTCGCGGATCGCACCGATCGTGGCGAAGGACTTGCGGCTCAGGAACTCGTCTGGGAACTCGATGCCGAACCGCTCCTCGAGCGCGAGCATGAGCTGGACCGATCCGAACGAGTCGAGGCCGCGATCGAACAGGCTCTCGTTGTCCGAGATTTGATCGGCGATCGGCGCCAGCGCCTCGTTCGAGGCGAGGATCTCACGAATATCTTGGGAAGTGACCAAGGTGCGGCTCCTTTCTAGGGTCAGGCGATGTATTGTCTGGTTCTCGAAATTGTCAAACAACAACGTTGGCGATGGTAAATTCTGATCTGTCTTGTACGATCTGCGGAATATCGTTGTCGGATCAGTCGTGGTCGATCGGGTGGACCCGTCGTTCCTGTGATGATCGCGGTGTGCAGCTTTACAGGCGCTTTCCGTAAAGGCCAGAAACTGCGAAATTCACTACGATCCAGTCGGGCGGCCGCGAGACATTTCATCGTGATGAACAAAGTCTGACGAGAATTGTAGAAAAGCCGGATGATTCAGGATAATGCCTGGAATAGCGTGACTTTAGGGTCGGCGGTGCGTTCAGGTCCTGCGATCGGGCGTTGAACGGACGCCCTCCCAGTCGGGCGGGCGGCGACATGCGATCCTTCGGCGAGAGATGATCTACAATCTGCAGATCCTGCGCGCCTTGGCGGCCTATGCGGTCTTCCTGACGCATTTCGGCCTCTACGCCGGCCCCATCCTGCCGCGGCCCGACGCCCTCGCGTTCGGCGCGGCGGGCGTGGACGCCTTCTTCGTCCTGTCCGGCTTCATCATGTTCGTGAGCACGGCGGGGCGGGACGAGACCCCCGGCTCCTTCCTGGTGCGCCGAGCGATCCGGGTCGTGCCGCTGTACTGGCTCGTGACCCTCGCGCTGGCGCTGGTGGCGCTCGCCGGCCTGAAGCCGATCGGCATCGTCGAACTGCGGCCCGACTACGTGGTGCAGTCGCTGCTGTTCCTGCCGTTCTCGCGCGGCGGCTACGTCGAACCCCTGAATTCCGTCGGCTGGACGCTCAATTACGAGATGTTCTTCTACGCCGTCTTCGCTGCGCTCCTGCTGCTGGCGGGCCTGCGGGCGCGGATGACCGGTCTCGCCCTGGCCTTCGCCGCCCTGGTTCTCCTCGGCCTCGCACCGGTGCCGGGACTGTACTGGGCCTATTACACCAAGCCGATCGTGCTCGAATTCGTCGCCGGTGCAGGCCTCGGCTACGCCTATCACCGCCTCGGCGCGCCGCCGCCCGGCTTCCCGGTTCGGCGCACCGCCGGGGTGGCCCTCGCGGCCGCGGCGTCGATCGTCCTCGGTGGCCAGGCCGCGGCGATCGCCCTCGGCGCCGACCTGGAGATGACGGGGTTCCTGCGCCCCCTGGTCTGGGGGAACGCCGCTTTCCTGGCGGTCGGCGCGCTGGTGCTGCTGGAGCGGGGCGGCGTCGTCCTGCGGTGGCGCTGGCTCCTCTCCCAAGGGAATGCCAGCTATGCATTCTATCTTATCCACAATCTGATGTTGCATGTCGGCGCCAAGGTGGCGGCCGTCCTAGTGGCGCCCGGCCCGTTCCAGGTCGCCTTGGTCTTCGTCCTGGCGCTGTCGGCGTCGATCGCTCTCGGCGAGTGGCTGCACCGCGTCGTCGAAGTGCCCCTCGGCGCAGCACTGCGGCGCTGGTGCGACCGGGGAACCCGCTCCGCGCCGCTGCCTGAAGCCGTCGCACCGTGAACGACTCGCACCGTCCCGGACCTCCGGGATGGTTTTTTAGTCCTGATCGTTAATGAGGCCCTACAGTCTGTCAAACAATTTTCGACAAAGCGGACGCTAGACCATTATCTCTAAGTACTAGTCTCTCGAGATACTGCTTTTACCCCCGGGTTTATCGTAGTATTTTGCCTTTCGGGAGTAGCGCTCCGGCCGGTCGGCGTTCGGACCGACAGTCAGCGGAAATTCACCTCGTGTCCGGCGTGCCGGCAAGGATGGTTCGGATGCGTGTCGCGATCGTTCACGACTGGCTGTATGTGGTCGGAGGCGCCGAGCAGGTGCTGCGTCAGCTGCTCAAGATCTATCCTCAGGCACACGTCTATACGCTGTTCGACTTCCTACCCGAAGCTTCGCGGGCGCATCTCGGCTACGACCATGCGCGAACGAGCTTCATCCAGCACCTGCCCTTCGCGCGCACGCGGCACCGGCACTACCTGCCGCTGATGCCCCTCGCGATCGAGCAGTTCGACCTGTCGACCTACGATCTGGTCATTTCCAGCAGTTACGCTGTCGCCAAGGGCGTGCTCACCGGGCCCGACCAGCTTCACGTATCCTACGTCCACTCGCCGATGCGCTACGCCTGGGACCTCCAGCACACCTATCTGCGCGAGAGCAACTGCGAGAAGGGCGTCAAGGGCCTCCTCGCGCGCCTCGTCCTGCACCGCATGCGCCTGTGGGACTACCGCACGGCGGCCGGGCCGAACGCGATCATCGCGAATTCCGGCTTCGTGGCCCGGCGCATCCACAAGGTGTACGGGCGCAGCGCCGAGGTGATCCCGCCGCCCGTCACCCTGTCGAGCCAGCGCTACGACGGGCCTCGGGCCAACCACTTCCTCGTGGCGAGCCGCCTCGTTCCCTACAAGAACGTCGAGGCGGTGGTGCGCGCCTTCGCGCAGCTGCCCGGGCTCAACCTCGTGGTCGCGGGCACCGGTCCGGAGGCCGATCGGCTGAAGGCGATCGCGACCGCGAACGTCTCCTTCTCGGGCTTCGTGTCCGACGAGGAACTGCGCCGTCTCATGGCCACCGCCCGCGCCTTCGTCTTCGCGGCCGAGGAGGATTTCGGAATCATCGTGGTGGAGGCCCAGTCGGAGGGGACGCCGGTCCTCGCCCTCGGCCGCGGCGGTGCCCGCGAGACCGTCCAGGTCCGCGGACCGAACCGCACGGGCCTGTTCTTCGACACCCCCGAGCCCGACGCCATCGCGTCCTGCGTCTGCGACTTCATCCGGCAGGAAGAGAGTTTCACCCGCGAGGCCTGCTGGAATCAGGCGGAGCCGTTCTCCGCCGACCTGTTCCGCATCCGGTTCTCGCGATTCGTCGACGAGCAGCTCTCGATGCACCGCGCCGCTTGCGAGCCGCGCCCGCGCCCCTTCTCCCGGCTCGAGCCCGTTCCGCGCTTCGAAGCCGTGTCCTGACGAGCGGCGCGCATGTCCCTCCTCACCCTCGACATGCCCGAAAGGGTTCCGGCCGCCGGGCGCGCGCCCGAGCTGGACCGTGAGCGCGGCGGCGCATTGATGGCGCCGCTCCTGAAGATCTGGCGCCGGCGCATCCTGTTCGCGAGCGTCTTCGTCGCCGTCCTCGGGCTCGCGGTGGCCTTCCTGATCCGCACGCCCGCCCAGTACGTTGCCAGTGGCTCCGTCATCGTGGCCGAGCCCGAGCCCGGCGCGAACAACGCCTCCATGGCCTGGATCCAGAAGCTCGGCGACCCTGCCGATCTCGAGAGCCAGATCCTGGTGATCCGGTCTCCCCGCCTCATGCGCCTGGCTGCCGAGAGCGGCCTCGCCGAGGCGGTGATGGCCGAGTGCCGTGATGCCATGACCCGCGGACGGCCCGACCGTATCACCGAGAAGAAGAACGCCGTCTGCGCCAAGCTCGGCAGCGATCGCGACGCCCTCGTGGAGTATCTCCAGAAGCGCTACATGGTCGGCAGCGCCGGCCGCTCGCGCGTCATCGCCATCGGCTACAAGTCGCCGCTGCCGGAGGTGGCGCAGACGATGGCCAACGCCCTGATCAACGCCTTCCTGGAGGACCAGCGCAACGCGCAGGCCTCGAGCCGCAAGGCCGCCACGGACTGGCTGTTCACCGAGATCAAGCAGCTCGATGCCTCGATCCGCGATGACGAGGCGCGCATCCAGGCCTTCCGCCGCCGCAAGGGCCTCGTGAAGGGCGCGACCGGGCCGATCAGCGCCGAGCGTCTCACCGGCATCAGCCAGCAACTCGCGGCCGCCGAGGGCGCCAAGGCGGATGCGGCCGCGCGCCTCAAGGAGATCGAGGCCGACCGGCGCCGCGGGTCCGACAGCGCCCCGGCCGCGCTCGCCAGCCGCGCGGTGGGCGACCTCAAGCAGCAGATCAGCGGCGTCAGCGCCCAGCTCGCCAACCAGAGCACCCTGCTCGGTCCTAACCACCCCACCGTGCGCGCCCTCCAGACCGAGCAAGCCAGCCTGCGCGCCCGGATCGACCGGGAACTCGCCAACGTCGCCGACGGCCTGCGCAAGACCTACGAGGCCTCCAGCACTCTGGCCCGGTCCCTGCGGGCCCAGATGGAGAGCGCCAAGTCCGAGGCCGCGGCCGCCATGGACGACGAGGCTTCGATCGAGGGCATGGTCCGCAACGCCGAGATCAAGCGCGCCCGCTACGCCGACCTCGTGAAGCGGGCGAGCGAACTCGAGACCGAGCGGCGCATCCTCACCGGCAGCACCCGCCTCGTCAGTCTGGCCGAGGTGCCGCAGGAGGCGTTCTCGCCCAAGCCCGTTCCGTTCCTCGCCGGCGCCTTCGTGCTGGCGACCGTGCTGGCCGCCGGCGCCGCCCTCCTGCGCGACCTCGCGGACCGTCGGGTCCGCACCCCCGCCCAGCTCGTGGCCGGCACCGGCGCCCCGGTCTTCGCCCAGCTGCCCTGCCTCACGGCCGGCGGCCTGATGGGTCGCCTGTCCGACCGGCGCCGCGAACTTCCCCTGGCCGAGGCCCTGCAGCGGGCACAGGCCGACCCGGGCATGCGCAACGTTCTGCGCACCCTGCACGCCCACCTGTTCCTGGCGGGCGGCGACGGCTCACGCACGGTCCTGGTGACTTCGGGCAAGCCCCGCGAAGGCAAGTCCTTCACGACCTTCGCCATCGCCGGCCTCAGCGCCGCGAGCGGCCGCCGGGTCCTGGTGATCGAGTGCGATCTGCGCCGGCCGAACTTTGAGGCCTCCCTCGGCCTCGGCCGCAGCGCGGGCCTCGCCGGCATCCTGCGCGGGGAAATCGATGCACCCGAGGCCATCATCACGAAAGACGGCTTCGACGTCATCCCGGCCGGCATGCCGACGCCGGACTCGACCGAGCTCCTGATGAGCCAGCGCATGGCGCACCTCCTGCGTTGGAGCCGACGCTACGACCTCGTGCTCCTCGACAGCCCGCCGACCAGCCTGCTGATGGATGCCTGCATGCTCGCCCGCCACGTCGACGGCGTGCTCTGCTGCACCCGCTACGGCCGCTCGCAGCTCTCCGACACCATCGAGACCGTCTCGAGCCTGCGCAGGGCCGGCGGCGCCGTGCTCGGCATCGCCATGACGATGGTGAAGCCGGGCGGCCAGCCGACCTACGACGCGATGCCCCGGTCCCTGCCGAACCGCGTGGAAGCCGCCTGATGGCCGGAACGCTCGCCACTGCCGCCGACCTCGACCCGGCGTGCGCCACGGTTCCGGTCGAGACGCGCGGCACCCGCCCGCGGGTGCTGTTCGTCAGCCACACCGGCACGATGTCGGGGGCCGAACTCGTCCTGCGCGACGTCGTGCGGGCTTGGCCAGGGTCCGCGGCCTTCCTGTTCGAGCGCGGCCCCCTCGCCGAGGCCCTGCGGGAGGCCGGCCTGAGCGTCGAGCTCGCCGCGCCGGGCGCCGACCTCTCGGGCCTGCGCCGCGACGTCTCCCCCTTGCGTGCCCTTCCGGTGCTCGGGCGTCTCGCCCGGCTCGGGCTCGACCTCGCCCGGGCGGCGCGGACCTGCGACGTCGTCTACGCCAACTCGCAGAAGGCCTTCCTGCTCGCGGCGCTGCCCGCCCGCCTCGTCGGCCGTCCCCTCATCTGGCACCTGCACGACATCCTCGACGGCGCCCATTTCGGCCGGGCGCAGCGGATCGTCCAGGCACGGCTCGCGAATGCCTGCGCGGCGCAGGTGATCGTCCCCTCGCAGGCCGCCGCCGGGGCCTTTGTGCAGGCCGGCGGGCGCCGGGACCGCGTGACGGTGGTGCCGAACGGCCTCGACCTGACCCTCGACCCACGCCCCGCGGCGGCATTGCGGGCGGAGCTCGGCCTGCCCGGCGGGCCCCTCGTCGGCGTGTTCAGCCGTCTCGCGCCCTGGAAGGGGCAGGACGTCGTGATCGAGGCGCTGGCGCAGGTGCCGGGCTTGCGCTGCGTGGTGGTGGGCTCGGCCCTGTTCGGCGAGGATGCCTACGCGGCGGGGCTGCGCGACCTCGCGGCGGCCCGGGATGTCGCCGACCGGGTGCTGTTCCTCGGCCAACGCAGCGACGTGCCCCGCCTGATGCAGGCCGTCGACGCCGTGATCCATCCCTCCGTCGACCCCGAGCCGTTCGGCCGGACCCTCGTGGAGGCGATGCTGGCGGGCGTGCCGGTGGTCGCCACCGATGCCGGCGCCTCCAGCGAGATCCTCGACGGCGGCGCCTTCGGCACCCTTGTGCCGCCGCGCCGGCCCGACCGCATCGCCGCCGCCCTCGCCGAGCTCCTGGCGCGCCCGGAGGCCTTCGCCGGACGCACCCGCCTCGCCCGCGAGCGCGCCCTCGCCCGCTACGGGGCCGCCCGGATGCAGGACGATCTCGCCGCTCTGGTCCGCCAGGTCGCAGCCCGCGCGTGACGCAGACGGGCACCCCTCTCCTCCGGAGCCGTCGAGCCACGATGACCCGCGTCCTCGTCAACATGCCGAGCCAGCACGGCGGCCGCCCGTCCGGCGTGGCGCTGGTCGCCTTCCGGGTGATCGCGGGGCTGCTCGACCGGGGCAACGTCTCGGTCGTCCTGCGCTCGCCCTGGACGCGCGCACAACTGCCCGAGACGATCCGCGACCGGGTCGAGGTCGTCACCGTGCCGCGCCCGCGCCTGATGATCCTCGACGTCCTGCGCCAGGCATTCACCGTTCCTGCCCTGTGCCGGGCGCAAGCGATCGACGTGGTGCTGAACGCCGACCCCTACGGCGCGGCCTTCGGCGGCCGCGCTCGGGTCAGCGTCGTGCACGACCTCTACTTCCGCACGATCCCCGAGAGCACCGGACGGCGCGAAGCCGTGACGACCGACCTGATCTTCCGGCTGGTTCTCGGCAACAGCGCCCGGGTGGTCGCGGTCTCGGACGCCACCCGGGGGAGCCTCGAGCGGTTCTACCCGTCCCTGCGCGGCCGGGTCAGGACCGTTCCCTCGGCGGCGATGCTCGACGCGTCGGCGGCGGGCGCCGCGCCGGAGACCGCCCTCGGCGCCTACGTCCTGGCGGTGGGCAACGCCACCCACAACAAGAACTTCGCCACCCTGGCGCAGGCCGTCGCGGCCCTTGCCCATACCCATCCCGACCTCGCCATCGTGCATGTCGGCGATGATGAACGGGAGACCATCGCGGCCGCCCTGGCCGGGGCACCGGTGCGGCTGACACGGCTCACGCGCATCGGCGAGGACCGCCTCGCCGCCCTCTACCGCGGCGCCCTGTGCCTGTGCGTGCCGTCCTTCGCCGAGGGGTTCTGCCTGCCGGTCCTGGAGGCGCAGGCGCTGGGCTGTCCGGTTCTGTGTTCGGACCGCTCGGCGACGCCCGAGATCGCGGGCGCCGGGGCGCTGACCTTCGACCCCGCCGACGCCGGTGCCCTCGCGGCGGCCCTGCGCCGCCTCCTCCGCGAGCCCGGCCTGCACGCCGCGCTGATCGCCCGCGGCCACGCCAATGTGCGCCGCTACGACTGGGCCGAGACCGCGAGGCGCTACGAGGGCGTGCTCCTCGACGCCGTGCGGGACGCCGCTCGCCCGATCTCCGCCGGGGAGGCCGCCGATGCGCATCCTGCACCTTAGCTCCCTCTACGCGCCCGAGCAGGTCGGCGGCGCAGAACTCATGGTCGAGACCCTCGCCCGGACCCAGGCCGGCCTCGGCCACGCCGTGGCGGTGGCCTGCGCCTCGCGCCGTGTGGAAGCGCCGGCCCTCCAGGACGGGGTCACCGTCTACCGGACCGGATACGGTACCCCCTTCCACCGCCTCGACTGGCCGCAGCACGGGCGCCTCGACCGCCTCCGCTACAAGCTCGCGACCCAGTGGAACCGGCACACCCTCGCCGGGCTGCAGGCGGCGGTCCGCGACTTCGCACCCGACGTGGTGAACACCCATTCGATCTCGGAGATCCCACCGGCCATCTGGCCGATGCTCCGGCGCCTCGGACTTCCGGTGGTCCACACGCTCCACGACTTCACCAGCCTGTGCACCAACGGCGCGATGTCACGGCACGGACGGGCCTGCGCCGGCCAGCACCTGAAGTGCCGCCTCTACGCGACGCCCCATCGCCACTGCCAGCAGGCCGTCTCGGCCGTCGCGGCGGTCGGCACCGACATCCTGGGCCGACACCTGGCGGCCGGGTTCTTCGCGGACGTTCCCGAGCGGCTCCGACGGGTGATCTGGAACCCGATCGCCGCCGGCGGCCCCTCGGTCCGGCAGCCGCGCCGGCCGGGTGCCCCGGTCGTGTTCGGCTGCCTCGGACGCATCGAGCCCTCCAAGGGCACCGACATCCTGCTGGAGGCCTGCCGCCGCCTGCCGGCGGAGGGCTGGCGCCTCGTCGTCGCCGGCCAGGCTGCGGACGGCCTCGACCGCTATCGCGCCCTGGCCGAAGGGTTGCCGGTAACGTTTGTCGGGTATGCCGACAAGGATGCTTTCCTCGATGCCATCGACTGCCTCGTCGTCCCGCCGGTCTGGCCGGAGGCGTTCGGCCGGACGGTGGCCGAGGCCTATGGCCGGTCCGTGCCGGTGATCGGCACGGCGGTGGGCGGGATCGGCGAGCAGGTCGGCCCCGGCCCCTGGCTCGTGCCCCCCGGCGACGCTCCGGCCCTCGCCGCCGCGATGGCGCGGCTCGTCGACGAGCCGGGCCGCCTTCCCGAGGGCCTGGCCCGCGCCGGGGCCGTTCGGGACGGCACCGACCCGGCTGCCGTCGCCGACGCCTATCTCGACCTCTACGCCGCCGTTCGCGCCCGCGGCGCGGCGCGTTCCCATCCTCTCCCGCCGGCGGCCTTCCCCGAGCCCCCGCGTCTCGACGAGTGCCGTCCATGACCGCTTCCCCCATGACTCCGTCGGCAATGGCGACCCCGGGCCTCGCCCGCGCCCTGCTGGAGCCCTCGCCCGCGTCCACTCCCGAGGTGCGCGGCGCAGGAAGCGCCGCCCGGACCGCCGCGACCGGCCCCTTGCGCATCCTGCATCTCAGTGCGCTCTACCCGCCCTACATCGTCGGCGGCGCCGAACGCTCGGTGGAGCATCTCGCCGAGGAACTGGTGGCGGCCGGCCACACGGTGGCGGCGGCCTGCATCGCCCGGGAGCCCGAGCCCAAGACCGTGCGCAACGGCGTCACCGTCTACCGCATGGCCCACAACAACGACTTCTGGCTGGAGGACTGGCCGAAGGCGACGCGGGTCGGCCGCACCTGGGCGAAGCTGAAGCAGCAGTGGAACTTCGCCATCGCCGCCGAGTTCGGCCGCGTCCTCGACGATTTCCGGCCCGACATCGTCAACACGCACTCGCTCCTCGACGTCTCGACCCTGGTCTGGCGCGAGGCGGCCAAGCGCGGCATCCCGATCGTCCACACGGTCTGCGAGTACGACCTGATCTGCGGCAATGCCGCGATGTTCCGGCACGGCAAGCCCTGCACGCACTGGCACCTGGGCTGCAAGCTGGTGAACGCCACCAAGCAGATCACCAACCGGGCGGTGGGCGCCGTGGTCAGCGTCGGGACGGAGATCCTGAAGACCCACGTGAACCACGGCCTGTTCCGTCACCTCGCGCCTGAGCGCCGGCGGGTGATCTACTATTCCTGCACGGTGCCGGACGGCGACCCCGAGGCGCGGCGGCGGATCGACCGCACCGGCCGGCCGATGACCTTCGGCTATCTCGGCCGCATCAACGTCGAGAAGGGCGTCGGCACCCTCGTCGACGCGTTCCGCGCGGTCGGGCCCGGGAATTGGCGCTGCCTCGTGGCCGGCCAAGCGATGGACGACTCGATCGACCGGTTCAAGGCGCGGGCCGAGGGCCTGCCCATCGAGTTCGTGGGCTGGGCCAAGCCCGCCGACTTCCTCAGCGAGATCGACGTGCTCATCGTGCCCTCGTTCTGGGCCGAGCCCTCGCCGCGGACGATCTACGAGGCCTACGTCATGGGCGTGCCGGTGATCGGCGCGGCCTCGGGCGGCATCCCCGAACTGATCGGCGAGGACAACGCCGAGTGGCTCTTCACGCCCGGCGAAGAGGCCGAACTCGCCGAGCGCCTTCGGGCCGTGATCGCCCGCGGCCGCGTCGGCCTGCCGGACGAACGCAGCTTCCAGCACGTCATTCGCGAATCGACCTCGGAGCGCGTCGCCGAGAAGTACCTGGACCTCTACGCCGAGCTTGTGGACGAGCGCCGGGCCGACCGCGCGTGAGCGCCACCGCACTGCTTCCGGGACAGGCTGCGACGGCATCGGCCTCCCTCGGCGTCACCGACGAGCCGGACGTCTCGGGCCGCTCCTTCGCGGCGGCCCGCTGGGTGGCGCTGGCCTCCGTGGGCAACGTCATCCTCAGCTTCGGGGTGTTCCTGGTCCTGGCCCGGCTGATCGAGCCCGCCGAATTCGGCCTCGTCGCCGTCGCGGCGGTCTTCATCGACATCCTGCAGATCGTCGCCCGCGGCGGCCTGCCCGACGCGGTGGTCCAGCGGGCGGACCTCGACGAGGACTTCGCCGCTACGGCCTTCTGGGTGACGCTGGGCTCCAGCGTCGTCTACGCGGCGGCCCTCGTCGGGCTGTCCTGGCCGATCGCCTGGCTTCTGGACCTGCCCGAGCTGCGACCGGCCCTTTGCGCCCTCTCCGCCTGCTTCGTGATCTCGGCCTTCGGCGCGATCCACGAGGCGCGCCTCCAGCGCAGCTTCGGCTTCCGCAAGCTCGCCCTCCGGGCGCTCGGCGCCAACCTCCTCGGAGGCGCCGCCGCCCTGGCGCTGGCGCTCGCGGATTACGGAGTCTGGAGTCTCGTGGTCCAGCGCCTCGTCGCCACCGGCGCGACCACGCTCCTGACCTGGGCGGCGATGCCCTGGGTCCCGGCCCGGCGCCTGGACATCCCGGCGGCGCGCCGACAGATCGCCTTCGGCTCCCGGGTCTTCTCCACGAACCTGCTGCTGGTCTTCTCGATTCGCAGCCAGGAGGTGATCGCCGCCTACTTCCTGTCGACCGCCGATGTCGGGCACCTGCGCCTCGCCTGGCGCTGCATCGACCTCGTGAGCCAGGTCGCGGTCATCCCGTTCTCGGCCGTGGGGCTCACCACCTATGCCCGCCTGCAGGACCGCCCGGCCGACCTCGCCGCCGCCTTCCACGACTTCACCCGGACCTCCGCCTTCCTGGCGCTGCCGGCCTTCTTCGGCATGGCGGCGGTGGCCCCGACGCTGATCCCGTTCCTGTTCGGCGACCAGTGGCACGACGCGGCGCCGGTGCTGCGCATCCTCTCCCTGTTGGCGCCGGAATTCGTCGTCACCTCCATGCTGTGGATGATCTTCACGGCATTGGGGCGCAGCGGCACGGCCCTGAAGCTCGCCGGGGCCCAGTTCGGCCTCGGCGCCGTGGCGGCGATCCTCACCGGACCCTTCGGGCTCCCGGCCCTCGTGATCGGCCACGTGGTGCGGGCCTACCTGTTCTCGCCCCTGATCGTCCTGCGGGCCGGGCGCTTCGTGCCGGTGAGCAACGGACGCCTCGTCGGGGTGCTGATGCCGGCCACCGCCTGCGCCGGCGCCATGGCGGCCCTGGTGCTGCTGGTGCAGGCGCCGATCCACGACGCTCTGGGCGACCGCCTCGGGCTCTTCGCCTGCGTGACCCTCGGCATGCTGGCCTACGGCGCCCTCGCCCTGATCTTCATGCGTCCGACCGTCCGTTCGGCCCTCGGGTTCTTCGTCCGCCGGCGCGGCTGAGCCGCCCGTGCCCGGGCGCCTGCACGCTTCACAAACCTTTGCGCGCGAGACTGTGCGCGGCGGAGCCCAGGCGCCCGGCCGGGTGGCGGACAGGCGAGAGGGTCCGGGACGATGACGGGATCAGCGGGGCCGGCCACGGCGGGCAGGGCGGGAGCGCGGGCCGTACCGGTCGCGGCCGACCGCGCGGCCGTGTTCCTGTTCGGCGTCGCCCTGCAGCTCAACGTGCTCACCTCGAGCTTCGGGCTGCCGTTCCAGCGCTTGTCCGACCTCCTGCCCTTCCTCCTCATCCCTTGGTTCGGCCTGCGGCGCGCGGTGATCGCCGAGGGCCTCCGCCAGGCCGTGCCGATGGGCGCCGTCGGCATCCTGATCGCCCTCTCGCTGGTGCTGAAGGCCGAGATCCAGGCGGGCGACGTCTACCTGACCCTCGTCCTGCTGCTCTACTTCGTTCTGGCGATGATCCTGCTCGTGATGTTCCGCGACCGGAGCCTGGAGAACGCCTTCTGCTGGGGCCTTCTCGCGGGCCTCGGCGGCTCTCTGGTCGTCCTGCTGCTCTCGTCCTCCGGACTGCCGCTGGACCGCTTCGGCCTCGGCGTCCCGACCGACGGCCTGGACGAGGAACTCAAGCTCTTCGTCGAGGACAAGCAGGGTGGCCTCTGGGCCTCCGGCAACGAGACCGGCCATGTCTTCGCCCTCGGGGGAGTCGCGGCCCTCCTTCTCAGTCTGCGCTATCGCCTGAACCTGATCTACTTCGCCTATTTCGTGGCCCTGCTGGCGAGCTTTCCCCTGACCAACAACCGTTCCGGCCTGTTCATGCCGGTGCTGATCCTGCTGGTGCTGATGCGCCGCAACGTCCGTCTGCAGGTGGTGCTGCCCGTGCTCGGCGTGGTCGGCATCCTGCTCATCGCCTTCTCGATGACGGGCGAGATTCCCCTGCCGCAGAAGCTGGCGCAGACGATCGAGGCGCGCTTTGCCGGCGACGGGAACGTCTCGGGCAATGCCGATGAGCGCTTCATCTCCGGCTTCACGGCGCTGCAGCTCGTGGCCGAGTATCCGTTCGGCGTCGGGGAGACGACCCGGCGCGAGGAACTCCGTGCCCTCACCGGTCTGGTGACGCCGCATAACGGCTTCATCTCGCTGTCGCTCCAGAGCGGCGTCGCGGCCGCCCTGCTGCTGCTCGCCGCCCTGGTGCGCATCGCCCGCGCTCCCGCCGCCGCCGGCCCCCTTGTCGCCTACAGCGCCCTGTTCCTGGTGCCCTCGATGATGTTCGAGGAACTCTCGGTCAACCAGTACTTCCTCTTCTTCACGGCGGTGGTGCTGGCCTCGCTGGTGGTCCGGCCGGCGCCCGCAGGAACCGCCGGGCACCCGTAGGAACGCGGGCCGCGCGACGGCACAGCGGACGGAAGCGCTCCGGTTCATCCCCTGCCCGCGTGTCCATCCGCACCCGCGGCATCCGACGGCCCTTGACCCCTGCCCCCGATCAAATAAATTACGATCATAATTTTAATGCGGTGGCGGTTCGGCTGCGGAGGATGGGTTATGCAGAAGTGGTTCGCGCCCGGGTTCGCCGCGTTCGCCCTGGCGGCCTGCTCGCCGGCGGAGACGGCGGTGACGCCGGAGCCGCCCCTCGTCCAGATCGCCGAGGTCGCGGCGGGACCCGGCGCGGTCTCGCGCTACACCGGCGTGATCCGGGCCCGCACCGAGAGCAATCTCGGCTTCCGGGTCAGCGGCAAGATCTTCGAGCGACTCGTCGATCCGGGCGACCGCGTGCGTCTCGGCCAGCCCCTGATGCGCCTCGACCGCACCGACTTCACCCTCGCCCTCAACGCCGCCCGCGCCTCCGTCGAGGCCGCCCGCGCCCAGATGATCAAGGCCAAGGCCGACGAGGAGCGCAGCCGCAAGCTCGTGGCCGACGGCTGGACCTCCCGGCAGACCTACGACCAGAACAAGGGCGCGGCCGATGCCGCCATCGCCCAGTTCGCCAATGCCGAGGCCCAGGCGAGCCAGATCCAGAACAAGGCGGGCTATGCCGAGCTCCAGGCCGATGCCGACGGCGTCGTCATGGAGGTGCCCTCCGAGCCCGGCCAGGTGGTCGCGGCCGGCCAGACCGTGGTCAAGCTCGCCCGGGACGGCGCGCGCGAGGCCGAGGTGTTCCTGCCCGAGGGCAGCCGCCGCGCCGCCGAGGGCGAGGCGTCCGCGACCCTCTACGCCGAGGGGGCGGCGACCTATCCGGCGCGCCTGCGCGAATTGTCCGCCACCGCCGATCCGGCCACGCGCACCTACCGCGCACGCTACATCCTCTCGGGCGGCGGCGAGGCCGCGCCGCTGGGCGCCACCGTCACCCTGCAGCTCAAGGAGCGCGCGACGACCCGCACCGCCAGCGTGGAGGTCCCCCTCGGCGCCCTCTTCGACCAGGGGCGCGGCACCGCGGTCTGGCGCTACGACGCCGCCAGCGAGACCGTGCGCCCGCAGGCCGTGCAGGTCGCCCGCATTGGCGAGGAGCGCGCCGAGATCGTCGCCGGCCTGAGCCCCGGCGACCGGATCGTGGCGCTCGGCGCCCATCTCCTCAAGGCCGATCAGAAGGTGCGCCAGGCGCCCGCCAGCATGACGGGGGTGGTGCGATGAGCGGCTTCAACCTCTCGGCCCTGGCCGTCCGTGAGCGGGCCGTCACGCTGTTCCTGCTGATCGCGCTGACGGGCGCGGGATTCTTCGCCTTCGAGAAGCTCGGGCGGGCGGAGGACCCGGCCTTCACCGTCAAGGTCATGACCGTCTCGGCCGCCTGGCCCGGCGCCACCGCCGAGGAGATGCAGCGACAGGTCGCCGATCCTCTGGAGAAGCGCCTGCAGGAGCTCGTCTACTACGACCGCGCCGAGACCACGGTGCGCCCCGGCCTGATGGTGACCAAGGTCATCTTCAAGGATTCGATGCCCCCGGCCAAGCTCCAGTCGGAGTTCTACCAGACCCGCAAGAAGCTCTCCGACCAGGCCTCCAGCCTGCCGCGCGGGGTGTTGGGGCCGCTCTTCAACGACGAGTTCTCGGACATCTACTTCGCCCTCTACGCCGTACAGGCCAGGGATTTGCCGCATCGCCAGCTCGTGTTGCGCGCCGAGGACCTGCGCCAGCGCCTGCTGCGGGTGCCGGGTGTCGAGAAGATCAACATCCTGGGCGAGCAGGCCCAGAAGATCTTCGTCGAGATCTCCTATCAGCGCCTCGCCACCCTCGGCATCACCGGCCAGCAGCTCCTCGCCGCTTTGGCCAACCAGAACGACGTGACCCCGGCCGGCTTCGTCGAGGCGGAGGGCCCGCGCGTGTACCTGCGCCTCGACGGGGCCATCGACGGGCTCGACGCCATCCGCGACCTGCCCTTGGCCGCTGGCGACCGCAGCCTGAAGCTCGGCGACATCGCCGAGGTCAAGCGCGGCTACGAGGACCCCAGGACCTTCGCGATCCGCAACGACGGCGAGCCGGGCCTGATGCTCGGCCTCGTGATGAAGCCCGGCTTCAACGGCCTGAAGCTCGGCGAGGCGCTCAACGCCGAGGAGGTGGCGATCCATCACGAGACGCCGGTCGGCATCGGCTTCACCAAGATCACGGACCAGGCCAGGGTCATCGACGACGCCATTCACGAATTCATGGTCAAGTTCTTCACCGCACTCGGCGTGGTGATCTTCGTCTCCCTGGTGGCGCTCGGCTTCCGGGTCGGCATCGTGGTGGCGCTGGCCGTGCCGCTCACCCTGTCGGCGGTGTTCGTGGTGATGATGGTCACGGGGCGCGACTTCGACCGCATCACGCTGGGGGCCCTGATCATCTCCCTCGGACTCCTCGTCGACGACGCCATCATCGCCATCGAGATGATGGTGGTGCGCATGGAGGAAGGCGCCGACCGCATCGAGGCGGCGACCTATGCCTGGAGCGCCACCGCCGCGCCGATGCTCACCGGCACCCTGGTGACCATCGCGGGCTTCCTGCCGGTGGGCTTCGCCGCCTCCACGGCGGGCGAGTACGCCGGCAACATCTTCTGGGTGGTGGCCTTCTCGCTGATCATCTCCTGGATCGTGGCCGTGACCTTCACGCCCTATCTCGGCGTCAAGCTCCTGCCGAACATCAAGAAGGTGGAGGGCGGGCACGAGGCGATCTACGCCACGAAGACCTACGAGCGCCTGCGCCGCGTCGTGCGGATGTCCGTCGACCACAAGTGGCTGGCCGCCGGCATCACCGTGGGGCTGTTCGCGCTGGCCGTGGTGGCGATGGGCCGTGTCGAGCAGCAGTTCTTCCCGAATTCCGAGCGTCCGGAGCTCATCGTCGAAGTGACCCTGCCGGCGGGCTCGGCCTTCGCCACGACGGAGGCCAGCGTCATGCGGATCGAGGCGGCCGTCCGCGATCTGCCCGAGGCCGGGGAGATCACGAGCTACATCGGCCAGGGCATGCCCCGCTTCGTGCTCTCCTTCGACCCCGAGTTGCCCGATCCGGCCTTCGCGCAGATCGTGGTGCAGACCGCCGATGCCCCGGCCCGCGACGCTTTGCGGGGCAAGGTGCGCAAGCTCGTCGAGGACGGCCGCTTTCCGGAAGCCCGCGTGCGCGTGCTCCAGATCGTGTTCGGCCCGCCGATCCGCTTCCCGGTCGCCTTCCGGGTGGTGGGACCCGATCTCGACGTCATCCGCGGCATCGCCGCCGAAGTCCGGGAGGTCATGGCGGGCAATCCCAACATGCGCCTCGTCCACCTGGACTGGGGCGACAAGACCCCGAGCCTGCACCTCGCCTTCGATCAGGAGCGCCTGCGCCTGATCGGGCTGACCCCGAAGGAGGCCGGCCAGCAGCTGCAGGCCTACCTCAACGGCACGCCCGCCACCCAGGTGCGCGAGAACCTGCGCTCGGTCGACGTCGTCCTGCGCAGCCCCGGCCCCGAGCGGCGCTCGCTCGGCGAGATCGGCGACCTGACGCTGACGACGAAGGACGGGCGCCAGGTGCCGGTCTCGCAGGTGGCACGCCTGGAGAGCCGCACCGAGGACGCGGTGCTCAAGCGCTACAACCGGGAGACCTACATCCGCGTCCAGGGCGACGTGCTCGACGGCCGCCAGCCGCCGGACATCCACGCCCAGGTCTTCCCCCTGCTGGCGCCGATCAAGGCCAAGCTCCCGCCGGGCTACCGCATCGACACGGCGGGCGCGGTGGAGGAGAGCGAGAAGGCGATGATGTCCCTGGTGGCGGTGTTCCCGATCATGCTGATCGTGACGCTGACCGTGATCATGATCCAGGTGCGCTCGTTCGCCACCATGTTCATGGTCTTCGCCACCGCGCCGCTGGGCCTCGTGGGTGCCGCACCGACCCTGCTGCTCTTCCATCAGCCCTTCGGGTTCAACGCGATCCTCGGTCTGATCGCCCTGTCGGGCATCCTGATGCGCAATACCCTGATCCTGGTGGACCAGATCCACCACGACCAGGCGGCGGGCCTGGGCGATTACGACGCCATCGTGGAATCCACCGTGCGCCGGGCGCGCCCGGTGATCCTGACGGCGGCCGCCGCCATGCTGGCCTTCATTCCCCTCACCCACTCGGTGTTCTGGGGGGCGCTGGCCTACGTGCTGATCGGCGGCGTCGGCGTCGGCACGCTCCTGACCCTGCTGTTCCTGCCCGCCCTCTACGCCCTGTGGTTCCGTGTCGGGCGGGCCTCCCGCGGCCTGGAGGGCGCGGTCGGGGTCGCGGCGACGCCGCACGCGAGCGGAACCTGACGGCGATGCCGGGGCGGATCTGTTTTGATGACGATCCGCATCTATATAAGACTGTTCAGGCGGCAGGAGGGCCACGATGCCGAGAGTTTCGCAGGAGCAGGCCCGGCTCAACCGCCAGCGCGTCGTCGAGGTCGCCGCGGCCCTGTTCCGGGAGCGCGGCCTGAATGGGGTGGGCGTGGCCGACATCATGGCCTCGGCCGGGCTGACCCATGGCGGATTCTACGGCCAGTTCGCCAGCAAGGATGCCCTCGCGGTCGAGGCGTTCGACGCCGCCCTGGGTGAGGAGAGGCGCGGAACGGTGGACGCTCTGATCGGCAACTACCTGTCCCTCGGGCACGTCCAGGCGCCCGGCATGGGCTGTCCCCTCGCGGCGCTGGCGAACGACGTCGCGCGCGAGCCGGTGGGCAGCCTCCTGCGCGGGCGCTTCACCCAGGGAGTCCGCAACCTCCTCACCCTCCTGACCGAACTCTCCCCCCAGGGCGCGAAGGAGCGGCGCCGGCAGCGGGCCCTGGCCAAGCTCGCGACGCTCGTCGGCGCCGTCGTCCTGGCCCGGGCGGTGGATGACACGAGCCTGGCCGAGGACCTCCTCCAGGCCGCGCGGGCCGCCACCGCCGAGCGCGGCGAACCGGCCGTGCCGACCCCTTCGGACCGCGCGCTCTGAGGCCTTCGGGAGAGCCTTCGGATCTCGGAAGGCGCTCGCGGACCCTGGGGACCGACCTCGCTCCGAGTCGAGCCGGGCTTCCGCCCGTATGTGACCGAGTGAAGCGGTTCGATGCGAGGGCACGCGCATCGATGTCCCTCGGAGCGCACCGATCGTCGATGTATGCTTCCAAAGTCGAGATTCGCGACCTTTCCTTTCAGTATTCAGATGTCAGAAGAGGAAAGACCAAGAGGATTTCACATTTTCGTGAGGTAAAGATTATTGTCGCTTATATGCAGTCTAGATGCGGTCTTCATGCGTATTGAAGATCAATAACAATTCACACACACATTTGATACATTAGTGTATTCGTGAATGTAGAAACACGAAAAACGGTATTGACTTGATGTTCTGCGATTTTGTAAAAAAGTGCGATTGCTAATATTTACGTAAGGCGGCCGACATTTGATCGATAAGCAGGCGTTTGACCGCAGCCGCCCTGTCGCTTCGGGCGTGAAAGCCTCCAGTTTTCGTAAAGACATCAATTTCATCCGTGCGATCGCCGTCGTTGCTGTCGTATTGTTTCATTATAAAGTCTTCGGATTCGCGGGGGGGTATGTCGGCGTCGACATCTTCTTCGTCATTTCCGGCTTCCTGATGACGCGGATCATCGCCGGACGCCTGCGGGAGCACCGGTTCGGATTCCTGCAATTTTACGCCGCCCGCTTCGATCGTATCGTACCGGCATTGTTCGGCCTGTGCCTGACCCTGCTCATATTCGGGATCGTTCTCCTCGATCCGCTCGCGCTCAAGCAGTTGTGCCGGCATATCATCGGCTCGCTCGGCTTCTACTCCAACATTCAATACTATCAGGAAGCCGGGTACTTCGATCGGCAGAGCGATCTGAAATGGCTGCTGCACACGTGGTCGCTTTCGGTCGAGTGGCAGTTCTACATCCTCTACCCTGTGGTTCTCGCGGCCGCACGGAAAGTCGCGCCGAGCCTGCGCCTGTTGCGCCTGCTGATCTGGCTCGGCTGCGGAGTGTCGTTGGCCCTGTGCATCGTGACGCCGTTGGCCTACCAATCGGCGGCGTTCTACCTCTTGCCGACCCGTGCCTGGGAAATGCTCGCCGGCGGCCTCGTCGCGCTGCACCCGGTCGTCTGGTCGCGCGAGCGGACGTCGCGGGCGCTCCAAGTCGCGAGCCTCGCCGTCCTGCTGTTCTGCATCGTCGGCTTCGATGCCTTCATGCCCTGGCCCTCCTATCGGGCCACGCTGCCCGTGGCGGCGACCTGCCTGTTCCTGCTGGCAAACCGGTCATCATCGCGGCTGATCGCGTTTCCGGCCGCCCAGCTCCTCGGAGACTGGTCCTACGCGATCTACCTGTGGCACTGGCCCATCGCGGTCGCGATCCATTACTTCTCGCTGCCGGTCCCGCCCGTCGCTGGAATCGGTCTCCTCGTCCTCATGGTCCTGATGGGCCGGCTCGTGCAACGGACGCGGTTCGCCGACATGTCCTGGCAGGGCAGCGGCCGCCTCGGTCTGATCGTGATGATCGGGGCGGTTGCCGGTTTGTCCGGCTACGCCGTGCGCCACCAGGGGCTCCAGGAGCGTCGGCCGGACCGCGCCGCGGTCTTCGCGGATCTCGCCGCGGCCAGTTCGGACTGGGCATTCCCCGCACATTGCGAGCGGCTGGAGCAGGATCGGGTGCTGCGGGGCTGCCAGCAGCCGGGAGGGACGCGGGGTGACGTCCTCTTCCTCGGAGACTCGATCGCCGAAGCGATCTATGGCCGATGGGCTGGGCGCGAGGGCATCGCCCGCCCGAACCTGACCTTCGTGACTCAGGGCGGTTGTCCGATCCTGCCCGGTGCCAAGCGCCGCGGGCCGGGGGACGTGTGCGGGACCTTCCTCGATCATGCCCTGACGCTGGCGGAGACGGGGGCGTATCGGCGCGTGGTCGTCACCTCCTTGTGGTCGGGCTATTTCCGCCCGGCAGAGACCGTCTGCTTCGTCGAGGGCGACCGCTGCGCGGATTGGACGGCGGAGACCCTGCCCGGTCAGCTCGATGCGTCGATGGGGCGCCTGAAAGAACGGCTGGAGCGGGTGCGGCGATCCGGGGCGGAGGTGGTCATCCTCCTCACCTATCCGTTCAGTAACGTCGACCTTCCTCAGGAACTGGCGAAGCGCCTGTACCTGGGGCAGGACACGACGGACGTGCAATCCATCGATCTGGGACGTTTCCGGCGGCTCAGCCAGCCGATCCACGACCGGCTGAGGGCCGTGGCGCAGGAGATAGGCGCGGAGGTGCTCGAACCGGCCCCGTGGATGTGTGAGGGGGACATCTGCCCGGCGGCGACCGCCGCGATGCGACCGCTGTATCGCGATCAGGTCCACCTTCGGTGGAGCGTCATCCAGGGCCGGCAATTCGACTTCCTGGATCGCCTCGTGCGCCCCTTCCCGCAGGAGATGGCCCGTCCAGGCGGCGAGTGACCGATGCCGCCGGGGACCCGTCCGGCGCACCGGGTGACCGGTCTCACGCCGTCAGGATCCTTTGTTGAGGCTCGCGCTGATGTAGTTGTACATCGCGCCCGTCTGGTCCGCGAAGTACCGCATCGCCGTCACGATCACGAGGAAGATCATGGCCATGATCAGGCCGTACTCGATCGCCGTCGAGCCGGACGTGTCATCGAGGAAGCGCCGGGTCAGGTCCTGGAGACCATATCGCGTCCGAGAGTTCCGCCGACTCCTGGAGTGTTCGATGTCCAGTTCGGTCATGGCCCCGTGACGTCTTTCGCCGAATTCGCTCTGGGGAGAGGATACGAAACCTTCCTTGCGGAGGACTTAAGCGGATCGTCGAAGGTTCGGCTCGCCCTAGGGAAACGCCCTCGGGCCGCCGGACGGTGCCGGCGGCCCGAGCGACCCGATCAGGCCTTGCCGGATTCCTTGCGCAGGGCGTCGATGCGCTGGGAGGCTTCGGCCTTGTCGAGATCGGGATCGAAGGCCTCCGGGTCCTTGGCCTCCTCGGACAGGGTCTTCAGGTAGGACGCCTGCGCGCCGGTCATCGGCTCGCCGCCGGTGGTCCACTGGCTCGGATCCTTGATCTGGTTCGAGACGTCCTTCGGGTCTGTCTTCGGGTTCTCGTCCGCCTCCGACCCGAAAGTCTTCGATTCGGAAGCCTTGGACTTGGATGCCTGGGTGCTGGCCATGATGGTTTCTCCAGTTCACGAAATGTTCTGGTGAACGCGGGGCCTGCGGACCGGTTCCTGATGCCGGTCCGCGGCGGGAGCCTTGTCCCGCGGTCAGTTGTCTCACGGAGCCGGCGGCGCGCGCCCGGCGGCGGTTCCGACCGCGACGGTCGTGCGGGGACGGGATCGGCCGGACCGATGGCTCCGGGCCGCGGCATCGGCCCCGCCGCGAGACTTGACGGGTCGCGACGGGGCTGGAACATGTCAACAACGCTGACGTAAATCGAGGTCGCCCCGGACGTGACTGCCCACGCGATGAGAGATGCCGAGGCCGACGCGCCGCCCGCCTCCGGCTCCGGCTCCGGCGACGACCTCATCGAACTGCTGTTCTTCGCCTACCGGGATTTCGTCGGCGACCCCGACCGCATCCTGGCCCAGTACGGCTTCGGCCGGGCGCATCACCGGGTGCTGCACTTCGTCGACCGCTATCCGGGTCTTACGATCGCCGAACTCCTGGATATCCTGCGCATCACCAAGCAGAGCCTCAACCGGGTGCTGAAGGATTTGATCGAGCAGGGCTACATCGCGCAGAAGACCGGCACCAGCGATCGGCGCCAGCGGCTGCTGTTCTGCACCGCCGCCGGGGCGGACCTGGCCGGCGACCTCATGCGGGTCCAGAGCCGGCGGGTGGCGCGCGCCCTCGCGGCGTCCGAGCGCGGCGGCGAGACGCCCCTCTCCGCCGAGAGTTTCCTGTTCGGCATGATCGAGCCGGACGCCCGCGCGGCCGTGCAGCGCCTGATGTCCCGGCGCGCCCGGAGTGTCGCCTGATGGCCATGGCCGGAGCCCGCGCGAATACCGACCTGCCCGACCACGCGCCGCACATCCTCGTGGTCGACGACGACCGCCGGGTGCGGGAGCTCCTGTCGCGCTTCCTCTACGAGCAGGGGTTTCGCGTGACCGCCGCCGGCAACGTGCCGGAAGCCCGCACCAAGGCGCAGTGCTTCGTCTTCGACGCCCTGGTGCTCGACGTGATGATGCCGGGTGAGAGCGGCTTCGACTACGCCCGGGAGGTGCGCCAGACCTCGCGCGTTCCGATCCTGATGCTGACCGCCCGCTCGAATCCCAACGACCGGGTGATGGGCCTGGAGATCGGCGCCGACGACTACCTGCCCAAGCCCTTCGAGCCGCGGGAGCTGATCCTGCGCCTGTCGAACATCATCAAGCGCCGCAGCGAGGCGGGGAGCGGGCGCGCCCTCGCCCACGACACGGTGACCTTCGGACCCTTCGCCTACCGCATCGACCGCGGCGAGCTGCGCCGCGAGGACGAGGTCATCCGAATCACCGAGCGCGAGCGGGAGATCCTCACCATCCTGGCCCAGGCCGCCGGCGCCAACGTCGAGCGCGAGGCGCTTGCCGGAAGCGGCGGCCTCGCGGCCGAGCGCAGCATCGACGTGCAGATCAACCGCCTGCGCCGCAAGACCGAGGTCGATCCGGCCAATCCCCTGTTCCTGCAGACGGTGCGGGGCGTCGGTTACCGCCTCGCGGTCGATTGAGCCCATGGCCGCCACCGGCCTCCTCCAGCGCACGGCGACCCGCCTCGCCGCCCTGCCCCGGCCCGGACGGATGTGGCGGCTGGTCAGCCGCGCCATCGGCGACGTCCTGCCCAAGGGGCTCTATGCGCGCTCGCTGATCATCATCATCGCGCCGGTGGTGCTGCTCCAGTCGGTGATCGCCTACACCTTCATGGAGCGCCACTGGCAGCTCGTGACGCGCCGACTCTCCTCGGCCGTCACCGCCGACGTCGCCGCGCTGATCGACATCTACGAGAGCTATCCCCAGGACAAGGATTCCGAGACCCTGACCCGGATCGCCAACGACCGGCTCAACCTCGACGTCGACATCCTGAAGGGGGCCAAGCTGCCGCCGGCGGGACCGCGGCCGTTCTTCTCGATCCTCGACGAGGCGCTCTCCGACGAGATCCGGCGCCAGATCCGGCGTCCCTACTGGATCGATACCGTGGGCCGCTCCAGCCTGATCGAGATCCGGGTCTCGATTCCCGATGGGGTGATGCGCGTCACCGCCCGGCGCAGCATGGCCTACGCCTCGAACTCGCACATCTTCCTGCTCTGGATGAGCGGCTCGTCCCTGGTGCTGCTCGGCGTCGCCATCCTGTTCCTGCGCAACCAGATCAAGCCGATCCTGCGGCTGGCCGCCGTCGCGGAGAGCTTCGGCAAGGGCCGCGAGATCGAGTTCCGGCCGCGCGGCGCCCGCGAGGTCCGCCAGGCCGGCCACGCCTTCATCGAGATGAAGCGGCGCATCGAGCGGGCGATGGAGCAGCGCACGACGATGCTCAACGGGGTCAGCCACGACCTGCGCACCATCATCACGCGGTTCAAGCTCTCCCTCGCCCTGGTCGAGCAGACCCCCGAGGTCGAGGACCTGCAGCGCGACGTCGACGAGATGAGCCGGATGCTGGAGGCCTATCTCGCCTTCGCCCGCGGCGATTCGGGCGAGGTGGCGGTGCCCACCGACATGCGGGCGCTCCTCGAGGATCTGCGCACCGACGTCGAGCGCCTCGGCGCCCATGTCGAGGCCGTGGAGATGGAGGACCATCCGCAGCTGACCCTGCGGCCGGACGCCATGCGGCGCTGCCTCTTCAACCTCGCGGCCAATGCCGCCCGCTACGGTGAGACCGTCGCCATCACCGGCCGGCGCGAGGCCCGCGCCTTCCTGGTCTCCATCGACGACGACGGGCCCGGCATCGCGCCCGAGCAGCGCGAGGAGGTGTTCAAGCCCTTCGTGCGCCTCGACGACGCGCGCCAGGATGCCGGCGGTTCCGGCCTCGGGCTCTCCATCGCCCGCGACATCGCCCGGGCGCATGGCGGCGACGTCAGCCTGCACGACAGCCCGCTCGGGGGCCTGCGAGCCACGGTCCGGATCCCGGCCTGATCCGGGCTCATCGATCGCAGGCAAGCGTGGACCGCAGGCAAGCGTGGCCGATCCGTCTTCGATCCGTCTTGGCGCCGGGGGCGGGGCGATGCTATGAGGAGCGCAGCAAACGCCACAGGGGCCGGTGAGCCGGGTCCGACAGAGGTTGAGAGACCCGCCGATGAACAGCCCGCTGACCCCCCTCCTGATCCTGCTGCTCCTGCCGATCACCGCCATCGGCGCCGTGCTCTACACGGATGCGGGCATCGAGCCGGCGCTGTTCTACGCCACCGTGAAGACCTTCGTGGTGCTCTTCATCGTCGCCGGCGGCCTCTGCTTCGCCGCGAGCCGCCTGGCCGCCCGCAGCGAGGGCTGATCGCACCCTCGAACAGTCGAGTGCAGACGAGAAGGCCCGGACCGAAAGGTCCGGGCCTTCTCGTTTCGCGCGTCCGCCGGCGGCCTACTCGGCGGCGATGCGCGGCGGCAAGAGCGGCTTCGGGTCATTGGCCGTGTGGGTCGGCGGCAAGGCGAACGCGCCCTCCGTCGGCTCGTCGACCGCGCCGACGAAGCGGCCGAAGGCGCGCACGAACAGCCGCGAGAGGTCGTCGACCAGGATGAAGATCGCCGGCACGAAGACGAGCGACAGGCCGGTGGAGACGATGAGGCCGCCGATCACCGCGATGGCCATGGGTGCCCGGAACTCGCCGCCGATGCCGAGCGCCATGGCCGAGGGCACCATGCCGGCCGCCATGGCGATGGTGGTCATCACGATGGGCCGCGCCCGCTTGCGGCCCGCATCCACGATGGCGGTGACCCGGTCGACGCCGCGGGCCATCTCCTCGACGGCGAAATCGACGAGCATGATGGCATTCTTCGTCACCACGCCCATCAGCATCAGGATGCCGATCACCACCGGCATCGAGATGGGCTTGCTGAAGATGAGCAGGCCGAGGATCGCGCCGCCGATGGAGAGCGGCAGCGAGAACAGGATGGTGAGCGGCTGCAGGAAGTTGCCGAACAGCAGCACCAGCACGCCGAAGACCATCATCAGGCCGGCGCCCATGGCGAGGGCGAAGCCCTCGAACACCTCGCCCATCACCTCGGCATCGCCCGTCTGCCGGATGGTGACGCCGGGCGGGAGGTCCTTGGCGGTGGGCAGGGCGAGCACCGCACCGATCAGCGCCCCGAGCGCGTCCGAGCCCTCCATGTCGGCCTCCAGGGCGACGCGAACGGCGCGGTCGTAGCGGTCGATGGCGGTCGGGCCGCGCCCGAGGCTGAGATCGGCCACGGTGGAGAGCGGAACCGCCGCGCCGCCCTTCACCGGAACCTTGAGGGTCTCGATCTGCGAGAGGTCGCCGCGCAGTCGCTCGGGCAACTGCACCCGGATCGGCACCTGCCGGTCGATGGTGTTGAACTTGGCCAGATTCGCCCCGATGTCACCGATCGTGCCGACCCGGACCGTCTCGGCGATGAGGTCGGTGGAGACCCCGAGATCGGCCGCGACCCCGGCCTTCGGCCGGATGCGGATCTCGGTGCGGTCCAGGGGCGCCGTCGAGAGCACGTTGACGAGATGCGGCACCCCCGCCGCCTCGCGCTGGAGCCGGGCCGCCGTCTCGGCCACCACCACCTTGTCCGGGCCGGAGACGATCAGGGTGACGTCGCGCTGGCCGCCCTCGCGCAGGGCCCAGAACCGGATGTCGGGCACGTCGTGCAGGATCGACCGGATCGCGATGTCGACCTGCTTCTGGGTCCGGTGACGGGTGTTCTTCGGGGTGAGGTTGATGGTGAAGGTCGCGAGGCGGACCTCCTTCTTGGCGGGCAACTGGCGGCCGCCATCGACGAAGACGCTGCGCACCTCCGGCAGGGCGCGGATGCGCTCGACGAGGCCGTCGGTCACCTGCGTGGTGTCGGACAGGCGTGCGCCCGGCGGCAGCTCGACCACGAAGATGGTGCGGGCGGCGTCCTCCGCCGGCAGGAAGCCGGCCGGCAGCAGGCCGGTGGACAGGATCGAGCCGGCGAAGCAGGCGAGCCCCAGCACCAGGGTGATGAACTTGTGGCGCACGGACCAGGCGACCACGCGGGTATAGCCCCGCATCACCGGGCCCTCGCGCCTGTGGTCGGGGCCGTGGTCGCGCAGGAAGTAGGCGGCCAGCAGCGGCGTGATCAGGCGGGCGACGAGGAGCGACATGAACACCGCCGCCGCGATGGTGAGGCCGAACTGCTTGAAGTACTGGCCCGCGATGCCGCTCATGAAGGAGACGGGGGCGAAGATCGCCATGATCGTCGCCGTGATGGCGATGACGGCGAGCCCGATCTCGTCGGCGGCCTCCAGGGCGGCGCGATAGGGCGACTTGCCCATGCGCATGTGCCGGACGATGTTCTCGATCTCCACGATGGCGTCGTCGACCAGGATGCCGGTGACGAGCGTGATCGCCAGCAGGCTGACGGCGTTCAGGGAGAAGCCGAGGCTGCTCATCACCCAGAAGGTCGGCAGCACCGAGAGCGGCAGGGCGATCGAGGCGATCAGGGTGGCGCGCCAGTCGCGCAGGAACAGGAACACCACGATGACCGCCAGGGTCGCGCCCTCGACGAGGCTCAGCATCGCCGAGTGGTAGTTGCCGACCGTGTTGGTGACCGAGGTGTCGATCAGGTCGAAGCGCACGCCCGGATGACGGGTGCCGAGTTCCGCGATGCGCTTGGCGACGCCGACCGCGACCTCCGCGTCGCTGGCCCCGGTGGAGCGCGAGATCGCGAAGGCCACCACGGGCTCGCCGTTGAAGCGCGCGAAGGTCCGGGGCTCCTCCGAGCCGTCCACGAGGCTGGCGAGTTCGTCGAGGCGGACCTTGCGGCCGCCCGGCACGACGATCGAGGTCTCGGCCAGGGTGTCGAGGCTGGCCGCCCCCGCCAGGGTCCGGATGGATTGCTCCTGCCCGCCGAGCTCGCCGCGCCCGCCGGCCATGTCGGCGGCGGTGAGGCGGAGTTGCCGGTTCACGTCGGCGGCCGTGATCCCGAGCGCCAGCAGGCGGTCGGGCTTCAGGGTCACGCGGACCTCGCGGGCGACGCCGCCGAGGCGCTCGACGCCGCCGACGCCCTTCACGCTCTGCACCTGCCGGGCGATGACGTCGTCGATGAGCCAGGACAGGTCCTCCGGCGTCATCGCGGGCGCCGAGGCGCCGTAGATCATGATCGGCAGGCCCGCGATCTCGACGCGGTTGATGATCGGCTCCTCGATGGTGCGGGGCAGGTTCACCCGCACCTTCGAGATGGCGTCCTTGACGTCGTTGACCGCCCGGTCGCTGTTCACCTCCAGGCGGAACTCGATGGTGGTGCTGGAGACGCCCTCCGAGATCGTCGAGATGACGTGCTTGACGCCCTTCACGCCCGCCACCGCATCCTCGACCACCTTGGTCACCTGGGTCTGCAGTTCGGAGGGCGCGGCGCCCGATTGCAGCACCTGGACGGAGACGATGGGGATGTCGATGTTCGGAAAGCGCGTGATCGGCAGCGCGCGGAAGCTGACGAGCCCGAGGACCACCAGCACCAGGAAGAGGACGAGGGACGGGATGGGCTTGCGGATCGCCCAGGCCGAGATGTTCAGGCGCATGGGATCATCCGATCAGCGGGGAGCGGCATCGGCCGCCTTCACGGGCGGAATGACGGGCCGGACGCGGTCGCCGTCGCGCAGGAAGCTGCTGGCCCGGGCCACCACCACCTCGTCGGCCTTCACACCGGAGCGGATCTCCAGGACGCCGTCGGCCGCGAGGCCGGGGACGATCCGGCGGGCTTCGACGCGGTCCCCGGCGACGATGAAGACGCTCGCGCCGCCATCGGCCCCGTAGAGCACGGCCGAGAGCGGCACCGCGACGCCGGTGCGGCGCGCGACCTCGACCTTGCCGCGGGCGAAGGCGCCGATGCGCAGGCCCGGATCGGGGTCGAGACTGATGCGGATGCGCCCGAGGCGGGTCGTGCGGTCGATCTCGGGATCGATGCGCCGCACCCGCCCCTTCAGGGTCCGGCCTTCGTCCCAGTCGAGGCGGGCCGGATCACCGACATGAAGCCGCGGCATCCAGACTTCCGGCACCTCCCCCTCGAGTTCGATCTCGCCGCGGGCGATCAGGCGGAACATCGGCTCGCCGGCGGCGGTCGCCGTGGCGCCGACCCGGGCGGTGCGACGGCTGACGATCCCGGCCTCCGGGGCGCGGATCTCGGTCCGAGCGCGCCGCAGGGCGATCTCGGCGCCCTGCGCCCGCGCGGTGGCGAGATCGGCCTCGGCGAGTTGGAGCCCGCCGAGGGCGGCCGCGAGGCGGCCCTCGTTGCCCTGCGCCGCGGAGACGCGCTGCTCCAGGGTCACGGCGGTGGCGTTGCCGGTGCGGATGAGGCTGCGCGTCCGTTCGAGGGCGAGGTTGGCCTCGACCTGCGCGGCCTCGGCCTGCACGATCTGGCTGCGTGCCTGGATGATCGCGGCCTGCGCCTTGGCGATGGCGGCGGCATTGGCGGCCTCCTGGGTCACGATCATCTCGAGGGAGAGCCGCGCCAGGGGCTGGTCGCGGGCGACCTGGGCCCCCTCCTCCACCAGGAGCTCGGTGATGCGGGTCCCCTCGATCTCGGGCGCCACCAGAATCTCGTCGCGGGGCACGAGCGTCCCGGTCACGACCGCGAGCTCCACGACCTCGCGCTGGACCGCCGGGACCACCGTGACCGCCGGTGCGACGGCGGCCGGGTCGGGAACGGCCGCCGGCTCGGCCGCACGGCACTCCGGAGCTCCCAAGGCCATTATCCCGAGGGCGGCCAGCATCCCGAGGGCGAGCAGGGGTGCCCCGGCGAACGATGCGGGCCGAAGGGATCGCAGGAGGGATCGCATGGCGGGTCGCTCGTCGACGTCGGAAATCCGGGGCATGCAGCGCGAGACCGGCGTTTTCATGGCGCACCTCGTGGGCGGCGTCCGCGACGCGCCCGAAGCGATCCCGTTCGGTGCTGCCGCCCGCAACTTTCGGCGCGTCGTCACGTTAGGGTGACTATAGACCTTTCGCCTCACGGGGTTAACGAATCATGAGCATCTTCGAGGTTCGCCAGCAGACGAATGGGGCCGTCCTCTGGACCGGCAGCGCGTGCGACGCCGCATCCGCCCTCGACGCGATGGCCCGCGAGGCCGGCTACACCGATTTCCAGGCCCTCCCGGAGGACATCCGCGCGGCGCACCCGGTGGCCCGCCCGATCCCCTAATCGGCCCGGCTATCACACCTGCCCACGCCTGCGCGACCGGTCGGCCCACCGATCCCATGGGCCGACCGGTCAGCGATCGATCGTCGGTCCCGGCGCGAGGTAGCGCGGGTCGAAGCCGCTCAGGTTCGTCAGGCCCGGGACGTTCCGGATCTGCAGGATGCGGGAACGCATCTCGATCAGTTCCCGGCGCTTCAGCTCCTGCAGCGTTCGGTTGACGTGAACGGTCGAGAGGCCGGTCGAGTCGGCCAGATCGACCTGGGAGGCCGGAAGGTCGTATCCGTCGGCCCGCGCCAGTCCCACCGCCCGCAGTCGCATCAGCAATTCGAGGAGCAGGTGCGCGATCCGCTCGATCGCCGAGCGGGAGCCGAGATTGATCAGCCATTCGCGCAGGATCGCGTCGTCGACCAGGGACGCCCGGCGCATCAGGGGGATCAGGGCGCTCTGCGCAGCGGTCAGGTCTCGGAGCGCATCGAACCCGATGCGCGCGACGCGACAGGCCGAGAGGGCGGCGATGGCGTGGTCGCGGCGGTCGAGCAGGGCGATGTCCAGGTCGCAGAAATCACCCGGCACCAGATAGGCGAGGATCTGGCGGGTTCCATCCGCCCGGAGCTTGAAGCGGCAGGCCATGCCGTCGAGGAGGACGAACGCACCTGTGGGCCGCGCGCCGTCCTGTGCGATCTCCGTGCGGGCGCCGACCGCGAACGGATCGGCGCAGAACTCCGACAGGATGGCGCGGTCCTCGGCCGTCAGGGCACCGAAATGCTCCAACCTGCGGACCAGCGGGTTCGTCCCATTCCCGTCACGCGGATCCGGGACGCCCGACCCCTGTCCTGGACGGCCGAAGGGCGCCCTCACCGCGCGCGCTCCGGCGCCCTCACCGCGCGCGCTCCGGCGCCCTCACCGCGCGCGCTCCGGCGCCCGCGGCAGGGCACGATCCCCGCCATCCGGCCTCGGCTTCACAACATCCGTCACGGCACCCCTGATCCTCGATCCGACCGATCTCCGGGCACGCAATTCGGTGCGTGATCCGCCCATGCACCCGGATGCGGGATCTCCTCGCCGTCACGGCCGGGAACCTTGCGCCGCCGCCCTTCGGGTCGTGGCCCCGCTCCCGTATTCCCCGAATCGCGCGCTTTATAAATCCACAATCGATGGCTCTGGCAGCGCTTCGGACCTTTGGTGCGGTGCCCGACATTCGGGGAATGTCGACTACCCGACAGATGCCCGGCCAGGCTTGCCTTTGTCTCGCATCGTACAGATAGTCGAGAAATCGCTTGTATATATTCCTGATTGTGGGTCCGTGAGAGACTATTTATGCTCTTGCCCCAAGGGACAGGGCCGTGTCGCTGTTAGAGCAATCTGTCGTTCGCAACCGTTTGCTCAAACGTCTCTCCCCGGGCGATTACAGCTTGCTTCAGCCGCACCTGCGGTCGATGCCGACGGAGTTGCGTCAGGGGCTGATCTATCCGCACCAGCCGATCCAGGACCTTTATTTTCCTGAGGCCGGCTACGCGTCGATCACCACGGCCGGGACGAGCAAGGTCGAGGTCGGCATCATCGGGCCCGAGGGCGTGGTCGGGGTCGCCCCGGTCCTTCTCGGGAGCGATCGCACGCCCTACGACCACTTCGTCCAGAACGCGGGCGAAATGCTGGCGATCGAGGCCGCCGCGCTGTTGGCGGCCGCCGAGCACAGCCTGACCCTGCGCAACCTGCTGCTGCGCTTCGTCCAGACCCTGCTCGTCCAGACCGCACAGACGGCCTTCGCCAATGCGAGCTACAACATCGAGGTGCGCCTCGCCCGCTGGCTGCTTATGTGCCACGACCGCGTCCTCGGCGACGAACTCACCGTGACCCACGACTTCCTGTCGTACATGCTCGGTGTGCAGCGCACCACCGTGACGCTGACCCTGCAGATGCTGGAAGGCAATCGCCTGATCAAGGCGCGGCGCGGCCGCATCGAGGTTCTCGACCGGGTTGGGCTCCTGTCCGTGGCGGGGGACAGCTACGGCGTGCCGGAGGCCGAGTATCGCCGGCTGATCGAGGCCGCCTGATCCGGGCGGCGTCTTCCGCTCCGCCCCTCGCGGAGGCGGCTCGCAGGCGCATCCCGCGAGGACGGCTCGGGGCGGCATGATCGGATCGGCCGCTCTCCGCCATGGGGTTGGCCCTGGCCGCCGGATCTTCGCCTCCCGCCCACATTGAACACTCTTCGGTCCGGCGGGTTAAAGGGCTACGCATCATGCGTTCCTCCCTGGACTCGGCCCGCCCGGCTATGGCCGCGGCGGGCTCTTTGTCGTATTTCTATAATACAATTTCAAGAAGAAGCTTTGCGTTATCGTTGTTGTGCGCAGGCTTGACTGTACGAAAGCGTGCAAAGACCTTTGAATGTCTTCCCATTAACCTGTGTTGATGCGGGTGTGTTCCTTGTTTTGCACACTCTCTCGGACTGAAGGGGTGGGCCAGTGCCCGCCCGATAGGCTGAGAAGACACTGGATGACATCGCAATCAGGACCTGCCGCCCCGACCCAGACCGCGCCCCTGCTGGAGCCGGCGGTCCGACGATCCCTCGGGCAGCACCTGCGCGATACCTATGCGTCCCTCGATGACGGCCAGCCCGACCGCTTCGCCAGCCTGCTGGCCCGGCTCGAAGCGGCGCTCGCGGCCCGGGGCGAGACCCTCACGGCGGAGGTCCGGCAGGGCCTGCAGGACCATGCGTCGGGCCTGCGCAAGTACGCGCTGTCCCTGACCCGCGACGCCGCCCGCGCCGACGACCTCGTTCAGGACACGATGCTGCGGGCCTGGATGTACCGCGAGAGCTTCACACCCGGTACCAACGTGTGCGGATGGTTGACCATCATCATGCGCAACACTTTCTATTCCGGCCAGCGCAAGCGCGTGCACGAGGTGGAGGACAGCGACGGCAGCTACGCGGCACAGTTGGTGACCCTGCCGGCACAGGGGTCCGTCCTCGACCTCGAGGACGTCAACGCCGCCATCGGACGTTTGTCGACGACCCTGCGCCAGGCCCTGACGCTCGTGGCCATCGACAACATGACCTACGACGAGGCCGCCACCGTGATGGGCTGCAAGATCGGCACGGTGAAGAGCCGCGTCTGGCGCGCCCGCGAGAGCCTGGCCGCCCTCGTCGGCTACTCCGCGAATGAGATCGGGCCGGACCGCCTCGCCAGCTCGGTGCTCAGCGACACGAGCCTCCGACCCCGGATCTGAGCCCGCCTACAGCAGCGTCCCGCGCAGGATCAGCATCGCCACCGAGAAGTAGATCACGAGGCCGGTGACGTCGACGAGGGTGGCGACGAAGGGGGCCGAGGCGGTGGCGGGGTCGAAGCCGAGGCGCTGCAGCAGGAAGGGCAGCATCGAGCCGGTGAGCGAGCCGAAGGTGACGATGCCCACCAGCGCCGCCCCGACTGTGGCCGCCACGAGGGGCCAGTGCACGCCGTAATCGTAGAGCCCGGTCTTCTGCCAGACCACGATCCGGACGATGCCGATCGCGCCCAGGATCGTGCCGAGCACGAGGCCGGTGGGGAGTTCGCGCAGGGCCACCCGCCACCAGTCGCGCAGGCGCACCTCGTGCAGGGCGAGGGCGCGGATGAGGAGCGAGGTGGCCTGGCTGCCGGAATTGCCGCCCGAGCTCATGATCAGCGGGATGAACAGGGTCAGGACGATGGCCTTCTCGAGCTCGCCCTCGAAGCCCTGCATGGCGGTGGCGGTCATCATCTCGCCGAGGAACAGCGCGCAGAGCCAGCCCGCCCGCTTCCGGATCATCGTGGGGAAGCGGATGTCCATGTAGGGCTCGGGCAGCGCCTCCATGCCGCCGAAGCGCTGCACGTCCTGGGTCTGCTTCTCCACCATGGCGTCGATCATGTCGTCCACCGTGACGATGCCGATGAGATGGCCGACCGCGTCGATGACGGGCAGGGCGAGGAGGTCGTATTTCGAGATGAGGCGCGCCGCCTCCTCGCGGCTCGCGGTGGGCGAGACCGCCAGGGGGCGGCGGTTGGGCGCCACCGAGAGCACGTTGTCGTCCGGCCCGCCGGTGATCAGCCGGCGCAGGGGCACGGCCTTGGTGAGCGCGCGGGTGCGGGGGTCGAGGACGAAGATCGCGTAGATGGTCTCGCGCGTCTTCTCCACCTGCCGGACGTGATCGAGGGTCTGCTGCACCGTCCAGCTGCCCGGCACGGCGACGAACTCCGTCGTCATCAGCGAGCCGACGGTCTCCTCGCCGTAGGTGCTCAGCCGGTCGACGGCGCCGCGGGTCTCGGCGTCGAGGCGGGCGCGCAGGTCCGAGCGGCCCGGCTCCTCGATCTCGCGGAAGAGGTCGGTGATGCGGTCGGCCGACATGCCCGACAGGAAGGAGGCGACCCGGTCGCGCGGCAGCATCTCGATGATGTCGGCGGCGCAGTCGAGCTCGGGCTGGTCGAGCACCTCGATCGCCCGCTCCACCGGCAGGCCGAGCAGGATGGCGGCGGCGACCTCGGGCGCCTCCTCGTTCAACGCCTCGACGATGTCGGGCGCGCGCTCGTCCGACAGGCGGGCGGCGAGCACCGCCGGATCGATGCCGGTCGGGAAGGAAGCGATCTCGTTCATGGGCTCACCTCGCAGGGCGCGCGATCCGGCCGTGTGGGGCCGTCCCGCGCCGGGCCGCCGGAGCCCGGGCAGCGGGGCGTCAGGCGGAGGGAGCGGAGGCGGCCGCGCACGGCGCGGGCGATCGGTCTGGATTGTCGCTGGGCATCGGAATCGTCGAGAGGGAGCCGAGGCGTGCCGCCCGGTGAGTCGTGACCCCCGCGCGAGCCCGCTCGGCGGCGCGTCAGTGCGCCTCCCCTCCCCGGGGCGTCAAGCCGAAACCGGAGCCGGCCGGATCTTTCCTTTGCACCCGTGCCGTCGCCCCCTCATCGCGGCTGCCGCCATTGCCCGCATCGGGCCAAGTCGCCGGCATCATATCACTGGTTTTCCGGTCTGATGACGGCGCACGGACTCGGCAGCGGGGTCGGGGCCGGCACTTTCTCGCGATCCTATGAGAAATATAAGTGTAGTGCGCGCTTGTATTGTGCCCAACACAACGGCATATCGAGGGGGTCGAACACGAAGGAGTTTCCCATGAAGTGGTCCGCCCCCGTCGTCCAGGAAGTCTGCGTCGGCATGGAAGTCACCAGCTACGAGTCCGCCGAGATCGATCCCTTCAACTAAGGCGCGGCCTTTCGAGGCCTGTCCTTAGCCGTAAGGCGGATCGAACCCGGCCGGGTTCGGCTTTCACCCCCAAAACCAACCAGGAGAGACGTCATGAAGTGGTCTGCCCCCATCGTCCAGGAAGTCTGCGTCGGCATGGAAGTGACGAGCTACGAGTCCGCCGAGATCGATCCCTTCAACTAAGGGAGATCGCGGGTCCCGCCCGCGGGACCGGCTGATCCGAAGGGGCGTTATCCGAGAGGGTAGCGCCCCTTTCGTTTGCGTGTGGCGTGCCGGCCGCCGGTGATCCGTTCGGCCCGCGCAGGGCCTCCGCCAGGAAGTCGATGAGCACCCGGACGCGCGCCGGCATCGCCGCGCCGCCGACGAAGACCGCGTGGATGGCCTCCCGATCCTGCGGATTGAAGCGCTCCAGCAGGGGCACCAGGCGCCCGCTCGCGAGTTCGTCGGCGATGTGGAAATTCCCGACGCGGGTGATGCCGACCCCGCCGAGGGCGAGCTGGACCAGCGTTTCGCCGTTGTTGGCGGTCATGTTGCCGGAGACCGCCAGCAGGTGGTCCCGTCCGTCCGCGCGGAATGGCCAGCCGGGCTCGGCGCGGCGGAAGTTGAAGTCGAGGCAGTTGTGCCGGGCGAGATCCGCCGGGACCTGCGGTGTTCCGGCCCGCGCCAGGTAGGCGGGCGAGGCCACGACGGTGCGGCCGGTATCGCCGAGCCGGCGCGCCGTGAGCGGGCTGTCGGGCAGGGTCCCGAACCGGATCGCGACGTCGGCCCGGCCGCCGAGAATGTCGGCGACCTGATCACTGAGGTCGATGTCGACGCTGATGCCGGGATGGCGGGCCACGAACGCCGCCAGCAGCGGCACGATCACCAGCCGGCCGTGCGCGGAGGCGGTGCTGATCCGGACCCGTCCGCGCGGGCAGGCCTGGTCGGCGATCGCGCTCTCGCTCTCCTCGATGTCGGCGAGGATGCGGCGCGCGGCGCGGGCGTAGGCCGCGCCCTCGGCGGTGAGGCGCAGCGTGCGGGTGGTCCGCACGATCAGCCGGACGCCGAGTCGGGATTCGAGGCGGGTGACGATGCGGCTGACGGCGGAGGCCGTCAGCCCCAGGCCGCGGGCCGCCGCGGACAGGCTGCCCTCCCGCGCCACGGCCACGAACGCCGCCATCTCCCCCGTCCGGTCGATCCGATCGCGCTGCATTCGTGCTCCTGAGTCACGGATGTCGGTCCGAAGATTCGGCTACCGACCTGTGTCGCGCTGCATCATGTGCCTGTCGGGAACGATTACCGAGAGGCCTCCCCCATGACAATCCATCCTCCCCTGCTGGCGCTGGCCATCGGCGCCTTCGGGATCGGCGTCACCGAATTCTCGCCGATGGGCATGCTGCCGCTGATCGCCAGCGATCTCGGCGTGTCGATCCCGGCCGCCGGCCTGCTGGTCAGCGCCTATGCGCTCGGCGTCCTGATCGGGGCCCCGCTGATGACCCTCGCCTTCGCGCGGGTGCCGCGCCGGGCCCTGCTGGTGGGCCTCATGGGCATCTTCACTGCGGGCAGCGTGATCTCGGCCCTCGCCGACGGCTACGCGATGCTGCTCGCGGCCCGGATCGTCACGGCCTTCAACCACGGCGCCTTCTTCGGGATCGGATCGGTGGTGGCTGCCGGCCTGGTGCCGCCCGAGCGGCGCGCGGCCGCGGTGGCCGCGATGTTCTCGGGCCTGACCGTCGCGACGATCGGCGGCGTGCCCCTCGCCGCCTGGGTCGGGGAGGTGCTGGGCTGGCGGGCCGCCTTCTGGGGCATCGCCGGCATCGGCGCCGTCGCGATGCTGTCGCTGCGGCTCGCCCTGCCGCCCCTGCCCGTGGACGGCGCCCCCGATATCCGCGCGGAGCTTCGGGTCGTGGCGCGGCCGGCCGTCCTCGGCGCGCTCGCCCTCACGGTCCTCGGGTCGAGCGCGATGTTCACGGTCTTCACCTACATCGTCCCGATCCTGCGCATCGAGGCGGGAGCGGACACGTCCTTCGTCACGGCCATGCTGGTGACCTACGGCGTCGGCCTGACCCTGGGCAACTGGGCGGGCGGACGCCTGGCCGATCGCACGGTGGACGGAACGATCATCGCGTCCCTGGTGGCGCTGGTGGTGCTGCTCGGGGTTTTCGCCGTCGGGATGGAATCGCGCTGGGTCGCCGCCCCGCTCATCCTGCTCTGGGGCGTCGCGAGCTTCGCCCTGGTGCCGCCCCTGCAGATGCGGGCGATGGCTGAGGCCGGCGAGGCGCCCAACCTCGCCTCGGCGCTGAACGTCGGCGCGTTCAACCTCGGCAACGCCATCGGTGCGGCCCTCGGCGGCCTCGTGATCGACCTCGGCGGAGGCTATCCGGCGGTCTCGGTGGCCGGGGCCGCGATGGCGGCGCTCGGCCTCGCCTTCATCCTGGTCCTGCGGCGCGGCCAGCGCATCGTCGCCGCGCCGGCCTGTCCCTGAGGCGTGCGGATCCGGATCACAGGCCGAGGCCGAGCTGGCGCGGTTCGGGGGCCGGGCCGTGCTCCAGGGCGGAGAGGGAGACCCCGAGGAGGCGCACGCTGCGCCGCAGGGGGAACAGGTCGCGCAGGAGGGCCAGCACGGCCTCTTCCAGGGCGGAGCGGTCCGGCACGAAGCCGGGCAGCGAGCGGGCCCGGGTGATCTGCTCGAAATCCGCGAACTTCACCTTCAGCGTCACCGTGCGGGCCCGGACCTCCTTGGCGGCGGCGGCTCCCCAGACCTTGTCGAGGATCGGCGTCAGGCGCCCGGCGAGCACCGCGTAGTCGGCCGAATCCTCCGAGAAGGTATTCTCGGCGCCGATGGACTTCCGGATCCGGTTCACCCGGACCGGGCGCGCGTCGATCCCGCGCGACACCCCGTGATAGTAGGGCGCCGAGGCGCCGAACCGCGCCGTCAGGGTCTCGAGGCTGAGGGCGCGCAGGTCGCGCCCGGTCAGGATGCCGAGCGCCTTCATGCGGGCCTCGGTGACGGGCCCGATGCCGTGGAAGCGCCCGATCGGCAGATCCTCGACGAAGGCCGGCCCCATGGCGGGGGTGATCACGAACAGGGCGTCGGGCTTGCGGAAGTCTGAGGCGACCTTGGCCAGGAACTTGTTGTAGGAGACGCCCGCCGAGGCCACGAGCCCGGTCTGCGCGCGGATCGAGGCCCGGATCGCGCGGGCCACCGCGGTGGCGGTCGGCAGCCCCTGCCGGTTCTCCGTCACGTCGAGATAGGCCTCGTCGAGGGCGACGGGCTCGATCAGGTCGGTGTGCTCGGCGAAGACCGCCCGGATCTGCTCGGAGATCGCCCGGTAGACCTCGAAGCGCGGCTTGACGAAGACGAGGTCGGGGCAGAGCCGGCGCGCCGTCACCGAGGGCATGGCCGAGCGCACGCCGAAGGCCCGCGCCTCGTAGCTCGCCGCCGCCACGACCCCGCGCTCGCGCGATCCGCCCACCGCCACCGGCCGGCCCCGCAGAGCGGGATCGTCGCGCTGCTCCACGGAGGCGTAGAAGGCGTCCATGTCGATGTGGATGATCTTGCGGATCGCGCCCGCGTCGTCCGGGTCCATCGCGGACGCCCCTCCCGATCGTTTGTCGGCCCGTGTTCGTGGTCTGTTCGCAGAATCCCGGTTCGGGCGCGGGAATCAAGCCCGGGCTTCCCGCGATCCACCGCGGAACCGACGCAGGCGCGGCAGGGCTCGCCCCGGAGGCGGGCGTGCCCCATAAGGGCGCCCAGACAACGCGACGGACGCCGTACGACACGCGGCGTCCGCGCTTCGCGACCCGCCCGAGGACAGGCACGTGCACATCACCCAGATCACCCACCACGACCTCGACGGCTACGGCGCCTCCACGGTGGTCGGCCAGTTCGCCGACGTCGCCCGGATCGTGCACGTGCCGCGCTATTCCGATGTCGGGCCGGTGGTCGAGACCGAGCTGAAGCGCCTCGGCAAGACCGCGGCACCCGAGATGATCCTGATGACCGATCTCGGCCTCGAGGCGGTCGCGGTGACGTTCATCCGCAACTTCGCCGCCCTCAACCGCCGGCGCGAGCCGGAGGCGCGCCACCGCCTCGTCGTGCTCGACCACCACGCCTCGTCGGTGGACCAGCTGCGCGACCAGGGACTGGCGCCGCAGGCCGATCCGGACGTACCGGGCCTCCTGCGCTTCGACCTCGGGGACCCGAACATCGTCGTGCTCATCGACGAGGCCCGCTGCGCCACCCGCATGGCCTACGAGCACCGGGCGCTCTACGCGACCCGCGCGGCCGGCGAGGACCCGATCCTCGGCGCCCTGGTGACGGCGGTGGACGCGGTGGACCTCTGGCGCAAGGACCGCCCGGAATTCCGCAGCGGCCTCAGCCTCGACGAGATGTTCTGGGACAACGTCTCCAATCTCGTGCCGATCGGCCATCCCTGGCACGACCGCTTCGTCGGCGACCTCCTGCTGGGGGTCGCGCGCCTGCTCGGCGACGGCGCGTCCCCGGCCGTGATCGAGGGCCAGGTGCCGGCCCTGCGCAAGGCCATCCTCGACGCCTACCTCGCCGACGACGAAGGCGACGACCGCACGCTCACCACCCGCATGCGCATCGCCCGGGTGCTCGCCCGCTCCGACCTCTTCCATCCCCTCTCGGACGGGACGCTGATGTCCTTCGGCCTCGATTCGGGCACCTTCCAGCGAGTCTCGGACCTGATCATGGAGAGCGGCCGCGCCAAGCGGGTCCTCAACGTGCAGCGGGCCGGCACGATGTCCTTCCGCTCCAACAACGAGACCGCCCTCGACGGCGCGCGGCGCTTCCGCGGCGGTGGGCACAAGGACGCCGCCGGCGGGAAGCTGACCAGCGGCTCGGCCTTCTCCCTGGCGGACGCCATCGCGCAGGTCGAGCCGGTGCTCAACCCGCCAGCGGCCGACCCCGCGCTGAGCCCGTTCGCGGCCCTGAAGAACTGGAAGGGTTGAGGCGGAACGCGACCGCGTGAACGGCCGAAACCTCCCTGCGCTGCCTCCGGAACGCCATGCCGCCGATCGACATCACCCGCCGCGGGCCGTGCCCGTTCCTGTCCGGCTTCGACCTCGACGACGTGGCGCTGCCCGATATCCGGCTCCGGGTCGCCCGGTCCCCCGACGGTCACCGACTGCCGGTGCTGCTCCTGCACGGCCATCCCCAGACCCACGCCACCTGGCACGCGGTGGCGCCCCGGCTGCGGGAGGCCGGCCATCCGGTGGTCGCCCCCGACCTGCGCGGCTACGGCGATTCGGATCGCCCGGCCTCGGCGGCCGATCACGCGCCCTACGCCAAGCGGGCCATGGCGGCCGACGCCGTCGCGCTGATGCGCGCCTGCGGCCACGAGCGCTTCGCCGTGGTCGGGCATGATCGCGGCGGGCGCGTCGCGCACCGCATGGCCCTCGACCATGCCGCCGCGGTGGACCGCCTCGCCGTCCTCGACATCGCGCCGACGCAGACGATGTACGCCCGCACCGACCGCGCCTTCGCGACCCGGTATTTCTGGTGGTTCTTCCTGATCCAGCCGGCGCCGCTGCCCGAGCGGATGATCGGCGCCGATCCGGAGGCGTACCTGCGTCACCACCTCGCCGGCCAGAGCCGGACGCCCGGCATCCCGAGCGAGGCGCTGATCCGGGAATACCTGCGCTGCTACCGCGCCCCCGGCGGCATCCACGCGATCTGCGAGGATTATCGTGCCGCGGCCGGCATCGACCTCGAACACGACGCCGCGGACGAGGCGGCCGGGCGCCGGGTCACCGCGCCGCTCCTCGCCCTCTGGGGTGCGCAGGGCACGGTCGGGCAACTCTACGACGTCGCCGCGACCTGGCGCGAGAAGGCCGACCGGGTGGACGGACACGCCCTGCCCTGCGGGCACCTGCTCCAGGAGGAGGCGCCCGAGATCGTGCTCGACCACCTGCTGCCCTTCCTCGCCTGAGGGCCGGCGTCGAGCGACTCGGGGTCGCGCCCGGATCGGGCGGGCCGGTCCTGCGGTTACTCCTGCGGTGAGGCGAGGAGAGGCCGATGGCGATACCGACCGACGCGCTCGACCACCCGGCCTGGCTCGGGCATCCGCATCCCCGCGTCGAGGGCGCCGCCAAGGTCACGGGCCGTGCGACCTATGCCTCGGACACGCGCCTGGAGGGCCTCGCCCATGCGGCCCTGGTCACCAGCACGATCCCGCGCGGACGGATCATCGGCTTCGACCTCGCCGCCGCGGAGGCGGTTCCGGGTTGCCTGCGCATCTTCACCCACCGGGACTTCGCCGGTGCCATCCGGCCGGTGAAGCACCTGATGGCCGGGGGCTACGCCAATAGCGGTCACCTGCCGCTGGGCTCGGACGCGGTCGCCTATGCCGGCCAGATCGTCGCCCTGGTGGTGGCGGAGACCATCGAGGCCGCCCGGGAGGCCGCCGCCCGGACGATCGTGCGCTACGCGGCCGAGGATTTCGCCGACGGGTTCGACGCCCCCCTGGCCGAGACCCTGCGGCTCGCCGACCTGAAGCCGAAGCACCACGACCCCCGCACCGGAGACGCCGACGGTGCCCTGGCGCGGGCCGCGGTGACGGTGAGCGCCCGCTACGGGACGCCGATCCAGCACCACAACCCGATCGAGCTGTTCGGCACGACTTGCGCCTGGGACGGCCCGCGCCTCACAATCCACGAGCCCTCGCGCTACATCGGCGCGGTCCGGCATGGCCTGGCCGCGCAACTCGGCCTCGACCCGGCCGACATCCGGGTGGTGTCGGGCCTGATCGGCGGCCATTTCGGTGCGAAGCTCGCCCTCGCCCAGTACACGGCGCCGGTCGCCCTGGCGGCCCGCGCCCTCGGGCGGCCGGTTTCCCTGGTGGCGAGCCGCCGGGACGGCTTCACCATCGCCAATTACCGTCCGGAGACCCGGCACGACATCCACCTCGGGGCGACCGGCGACGGGCGCTTCACCGCCCTGGTGCACGAGGCCGCGGTCATCGCCTCGCGCTTCGACCCCTTCGCCATGGAGGGCACCGACGTCACCGCGAGCCTCTATGCCTGCCCGGCCGTGCGCACCGACGAGCGCGCCGCGCGGGTCGACCGCAACACGCCGGGGCCGATGCGGGCGCCGCCGGAGGTGCCCTATCTCTTCGCCCTGGAGAGCGCCGTCGACGAGATGGCGGTCGCCCTCGGGCTCGATCCCATCGCCCTGCGCCGGCGCAACGACACGGCCACGGACCCGATCTCGGGCAAGCCGTTCTCCTCCCGCCCGCTGATGGCCTGCTTCGACGCCGGCGCGGAGGCCTTCGGCTGGCCGGAGCGCGATCCGGAACCGGGGCGGATGCGCGACGGCCCCTGGCGGGTCGGCCTCGGCTGCGCCGCGTCGGCCCGGCCGGTGAAGATCTCCCCCGCCACCATGCGGATCCGTCTCGGGGCCGATGGCCGCGCCACGGTCGCCAGCGCCCACCACGAGATCGGCAACGGGATCACCACGCTCCTGGCCCTCGGCGCCGCCGAATGGCTCGGGATCGCGCCCGGATCGGTCGACGTCCGCCTCGGGGACACCGACCTGCCCGCCGCCGGCCTCTCAGGGGGATCGTCCACGACGACGAGCCTGCTCCACACCCTGGCGCAGGGCTGCGAGACGCTTCGCGCCCGCCTGGCACAGGCCGCCACCGGGGCCGGACCCCTGGCCGGCGCCGATCCCGCCGCTTTGCGTCTGCGGGCGGGCGCGCTCGTCGCGCCGGACGGGCGGACCTGTCCGCTGGGGACCGTCGTCGCGGGGCTCGACCCCGCCGGGATCGAGACCGTGACCGCCTTCACGCCCGAGGGGCCGGAGGCGCTGGAGGCGATCGAATCGGGCAAGATGGCCCTCGGCACCGGGGCCGGCAGCGAGGCGGTGTCCTGGGCCTTCGGCGCCCAGTTCGCGCGCGTGCTCGTCCACGAGGAGACCGGCGAGATCCGGGTTCCGCGCCTCCTCGGCGCCTTCGCGGCCGGACGCGTGCTCAACCCGCTGACGGCGCGCAGCCAGCTCACCGGCGGGATGATCTGGGGCCTCGGCTCGGCGCTCCTGGAGGAGACGATCCTCGACCGTGGCCACTACCGCAACGCGGATCTGGCCGAGTACCTCGTCGCGACGGCGGCCGACGCGCCGGCGGTGGAGGCCCTGCTGGTGCCCGACCCGGACGACGCCGTGAACCCCCTCGGCCTCAAGGGCCTGGGCGAGCTCGGAATCATCGGCGTCAACGCCGCGATCGCCAACGCGGTGTTCCACGCCACCGGCCGCCGCATCCGCACCCTGCCGATCCGGGTCGAGGACATGCTGTGACCCCTGAAGAGCCCCCTCGCCCGCCTTCCGCCCGATCCTGACGCGGTCGTGATCCCTCCGGCCGGCCTTGACGGGCCGGAGGGAGGGGTTTCGAAGCCCGCCCACGCTGGACGCCCCGGCGCCGATCCTGTCTGATCGTCTCAACCAATGGGGGGAGAGCGTCATGTCCGACGACCGGGAGGATCAGGGCCGGCTCACGCGCGCGGCGAGCTTCGTCTTTCTGCACACGGAGCACGCGATCTACGCGGCGCTCGGTCTTCTCCTCGCGCTGACCGCCCTCGTCGCGCTGATCGATGCCTCCGCGCTGACCTGGGAAGCCTTGCGCCACCTCGGCGGCGCCGACCAGATCCTCGAGGTGGTGGATCGGCTGTTGTTCCTGCTGATGCTGATCGAGATCCTGCACACGGTGCGGGTGTCGATGCGCTCGGGCAAGCTCACCTGCGAGCCGTTCCTCATCGTCGGGCTCATCGCCTCGATCCGGCGCGTCCTGGTCATCACCCTGCAATCGTCGGAGATCACCCACGCCAAGGACTGGTCGCCGGAGAAGCAGGCGCTGTTCCAGGCCTCGATGATCGAGCTCGGCGTCCTCGCCGGCCTGATCCTCACGATGGTGTTCGCGATCTTCATGCTTCACCGCGCCCGCGACGACGGCAAGCCGGCCGGCGAGGAATCGTCCGAGCACGCCGGCTCCTGACCGGCACGGCACCCGCGGTCCTTCGGGGGCCTCGTACCGGGTCCCGGTGAGCCTGCCGCACGGGTCGGGTCCCGCGGTCTGGTCTCGAACGCGAACAAGCCCGGCGAACCGGGCTTGCTGGGTCGGCGGGGTCGCGGGCGCGTCCGTCCTTAGAGGCGGTAGCGGATCTGGTCGGTCCAGAAGCGCTCCAGGCGGCTGAGCGCGGTGTTCAGGCGGCCGAAATCGTCGTCCGAGATGCCGCCGATCGGCTGGATGGTACGGGCGTGCTTGTCGTAGAGGCTCTGGATGATGTCGTGGACCTGGCGGCCCTTGTCGGTCAGGCTGATGCGGACCGAGCGGCGGTCGGTCTTCGACCGGGCGTGGTGCAGGTAGCCGGCCTCGACGAGCTTCTTGACGTTGTAGGAGACGTTCGAGCCGAGATAGTAGCCCTTCGTGCGCAGCTCGCTCGCGGTGAGCTCCTTGTCGCCGATGTTGTAGAGCAGCAGCGCCTGGACGCTGTTGACGTCTTCGCGGTCGCGGCGCTCGAACTCGTCCTTGATGACGTCGAGGAGTCGGCGGTGCAGGCGCTCGACGAGGTGCAGGGCCTCCAGATAAGAGCCGTGCGCCGGAGCGGTCTCGGGAGCGGTGTCGGTCTTGCTAACCTTGGCAGCCTGGGACTTCATCATGGGCCTCTTCAGGTCTCTGGTGTTTCAGGGCCGGTGTTCTTCGCCACCGCTCATGAAGCCAACCTAGGAGTCGCAGATGAAAGACGGTTTAAGCGATAGGATGAATTTGCGATTTACCTCTCTCGGTAAATGCAAGATGAAGCGATCATCGTAACACGCCGTTTACCGGATTTCCCGCGCCGCCAGGAAAGACAAGATAAAATACAACGCAATAATTCCGCCCTGTATTGCGATGTATACGGGCGTTATTGGCAGGAGCTGCGGCGTCAGGACGGCGAGGGTCAAGGCACTCGTGGCGGCCAGCAGCCAGACCACGCCGCCCCAGGCGCTCGTCAGCCAGAGGCCGACCGCCGCCATCGGGTCGATCACCGCGAAGTAGACGATCACGCTCTGGCGCCCGAGCGTCTCCGATTCGAAGGGACGGCCGCCCGGCAGGATGTCGAGGATGCCGGCCCAGGTGGCGACGGCCTTGCCCAGCCAGAACAGGGCGATCACCCGCATGAACCAGACGAGCACCACGTCCCAGCCGGTCTGCGGCACCTGAGGCGTGCGTTCGATGCGGTCGCCGCCGCCCTCCTGGTTGCGGCCGCGGATCTCGCGGGGACCCGGGACTTTCGTCAATCCGCGCACGCGTGACCTCTCCTCATCGCTCGGGCGATCCTGCGAAGTCCGGTTCGGGGCCGGCGGACGGCGCGAAGGCCGCGGCGATCCCGGCGGGATCGACGGCCTCCAGGGTTGCGGGATTCCAGGCCGGGGCGCCGTCCTTGTCGATGACGGCGGCGCGTACGCCCTCGAAGAAGTCGTGGCCGCGCATCAGGGCGCTGACCATGCGGTATTCCGTCAGCATCGCCTCGGCGAAGCCCAAGCGCGCCCCGCGGCGCATCTGCTCACGCACCAGGGCCAGGCTGGTGGGCGAGCGCGTGCGCATCAGCGCGGCGGTCTCGGCGGCGAAGGCGGACCCGTTCGCATCGAGGCGCGCCAGGATTTCCGCGACGGTGTCGGCGGAGAAGCACGCGTCGATGACGGCCCGCGCCTCGACCAGGGGCCCGGGTTCCGGCACCGGCCGGGCATGCGCGGCGAGCGCCGCCTCGACGGCGTCGCCGGCGGCGAGGGCGTCCACGATCGCGTCGAAGTCGTCCGCCGCCGCGTGGTGTGTGGCGAGGCCCACCGCGTGGGCGTCCCCCGGTCCGATGCGGGCGCCGGTGAGGGCGAGGTAGGTCCCCGTGCATCCGGGCAGGCGCGGCAGCACGTAGGTCATGCCGACATCGGGAAACAGGCCGATCCCGACCTCCGGCATCGCGAAGCTGTAGCGCTCGGACGAGACCCGGTGGCTGCCATGGACCGAGATCCCGTTGCCCCCGCCCATGACCAGGCCCTCGATCAGGCTGATCACGGGTTTCGCGAGCCGTTTTACGGAGGCGTCGAGCCCGTACTCCGCGCGCCAGAACGCATCGACGGCCGCGTGGTCGCCGGCCTTGGCGAGGGCGTAGATCTGCCGGATGTCGCCCCCGGCGCAGAAGGCGCGCCCGCCCCGGCCCCGCAGCAGCACCCGCGTCACCGCGGCGTCCTCGGCCCAGGCATCCAGCTGCGCCTGCATGGCCTGCAGCATCGCCAGGGACAGGGCGTTGAGGGCACGCGGCCGGTTCAGCGTCACGAGGCCCACCGCGCCGCGCCGCTCGAACAGGATCTCCGCTTCGCCCGATTCCGCCATGGGTCCTCCCGCCTGGATCGCCCGCTTAGACGAGGTTTTGGCGGGCGGCGTCAATCGGAGCGGCCGCGCCCGGGCCGGTTCCGCTGTGGGCGCGGAACGCGTCTGCCGTGGACGAATCCCCGCCATCCCTGCGTCGGCATCACGGCTTTCGAAGGCTTTTGCCGATGTGTTAGGCCGGTTCCCGCCCGCCCCTGCCCCAGGCCCGGGCCGAACACCATCGAGTCCGAGCACGATGACCCACGAACCCCCGACTCCGCGTCCCCTGGCGGTCGAGACGGCCCAGGAGGCCGCCCGCCCGGTGGCCCTCGGCATCACCCAGCGCCCGCGCCGCAACCGCAAGGCCGAGTGGTCGCGCCGCCTCGTGCGCGAGCATACCCTGACGGTCGACGACCTGATCTGGCCGCTCTTCGTGATCGAGGGATCGGGCCGGCGCGAGCCCATCGCGTCGATGCCCGGCGTCGAGCGCCTCAGCGTGGACGAGATCGTGCGCGACGCCGAGAAGGCCGCCCGCGCGGGCATCCCGGCGATCTCGTTCTTCCCCTATACGGAGCCGTCCCTCCGCGATCCCACCGGCTCGGAATCCCTCAATCGCGAAAACCTCGTCTGCCGGGCGGTGCGCGCGGTGAAGGCGGCGGTGCCGGAACTCGGCATCATGACCGACGTCGCCCTCGATCCCTATACCAGCCACGGCCATGACGGCCTGCTCGAGGACGGCGCGATCCTCAACGACGAGACCGTGGCCCTCCTCGTCGAGCAGAGCCTGATCCAGGCCGAGGCCGGCACCGACATCATCGCGCCCTCGGACATGATGGACGGGCGTGTCGGCGCCATCCGGGCCGGCCTCGACCGGGCGGGCTTTCGCGACGTGCAGATCATGGCCTACGCAGCCAAGTACGCGAGCGCGTTCTACGGCCCGTTCCGGGACGCCATCGGTACCCAGGCGGCCCTGGTCGGCGACAAGCGCACCTACCAGATGGACCCGGGCAATTCCGACGAGGCGATCCGCGAGGTCGCCCTCGACATCGCGGAGGGCGCCGATTCCGTCATGGTCAAGCCGGGCCTGCCCTACCTCGACATCATCCGCCGGGTGAAGGACGAGTTCGCCGTGCCGACCTTCGCCTACCAAGTGTCGGGCGAGTACGCGATGATCGAGGCCGCCGCCCGCAACGGCTGGCTCGACGGCGAGCGGGCCATGGTCGAGAGCCTGCTGGCCTTCAAGCGCGCCGGCGCCGATGGCGTGCTGACCTACTACGCGCTGCGGGTCGCCGAGCGGCTGCGCGCCGGCGCGTGAGCCCCGGACGTGCCGCGCGCGGGCTCATCTCCGCGCTCTCGCCCGCGCTCCTGCCCGCCCTCCTCGGTCTCGCCGCCTGCGAGAGCTCAGTCGACCGCCAGCGCGCCATGATCTGCCGGCGCGCGGTTCCGGCGCTGGCGCCCCCCGACACCGCGGTGAGGCTCCTGCGTATCGGCGCGGGCGCGACGCCGGACGACGTCAGGGTCGATTATGCGGTGGCGGGCCGGCCCGGGCAGGCCGCGCGCCAGCGCTGGGTCACCTGCCGCTTCGGTCCCGGGGCCGAACTCCTGGGCCTCGCCACGGAGGCCGGCCCGGTCAACGGCGCCCGCCTGTTCCTCCTGCGCCAGTACTACCTCGACACCCCGGAGGCCGCGGCCGCCGACCCGGGCGCGGAGAAGGCGCCGGCCGATCGCGCCGCGCCCTGAGCCGGCGCGATCGTGAGCGTTCCCGATCTTGAGAGTTTCCGGGGCCGCGCCCATCTCTCGCGGGAGAGGTCTGCCGCTCCCTCCCGCGAGCGACCCCAGGAGCGCCCCCCCATGCGCGAGACGCAAAGCCCCTACGCCGATCGCTTCCAGACCGGCTACGCCCCCCAGTTCCCCGTGCCCTACGTGCGGGGCAGCCTCGGCGCGCGCTTCGTCGCCTACCTGCTCGACATCCTGTTCATCTTCGGCTTCACGGCCTTCCTGATGCTGGCGATCACCGTGATCGGCGTCCTCACCTTCGGCCTCGGCTGGACCCTGTTCGCGATCCTGCCGGCGAGCGGCATCCTCTACAGCGCCATCACGGTGGGCGGCTCCGGCCAGAGCACCTGGGGCATGCGGATGATGGGCCTGCGCGTGGTCGCGCCGGAGAGCGGCGCCCGGGTGGACTACCTCACGGCCGCGATCCACGCGCTGCTGTTCTACGTGGCGGTCGCCTCCGCCTTCGTGCTCTGGATGCTCGATGTCGGCATCGGCCTCGTGCGCGCCGACCGCCGCCTCGGCCACGACCTGCTCCTCGGCCTCGCGGTGGTGCGCGCCGGCTGAGGCGCCGCTCCGGGTCTTCCTCGGCCGCTCAAGTCTATCCAGGGCGCAAGTCTTGCTGGAGATGCGCCTCGTGCGCGCGGGCTGATCAAGGTTTCGTACGAAATCGTCGCGGAACCCCCTCAGGGTGTTGAGCCCGCCCGCGTTGCGGATACACTCAAGTCTTGGGGTGCGCGGGGCGCACCCCGCGTGGCGGGCGACAGACAAGCGTGACGAGCCATTCCCGGGACACCCCGCAATTCTACCTCACGGCGCCCTCCCCGTGTCCCTACCTGCCGGGCCAGGAGGAGCGGAAGGTGTTCACCCACCTCGTCGGGCGCCGCGCCCGCGATCTCAACGAGATCCTGACCCAGGGCGGCTTCCGCCGCTCGCAGACCATCGCCTACCGGCCGGCCTGCGAATCCTGCCGCGCCTGCATCTCGGTGCGGGTGGTGGTGTCGGACTTCCGGCCCTCGGGCAGCCAGCGCCGCATCCTCCAGCGCAACGCCGACCTCGTCGGCACCCCCGAGCCCAACCGCCCGGCCTCGGAGCAGTACGCCCTGTTCCGGCGCTACCTCGACGCCCGCCACGGCGACGGCGGCATGGTCGACATGACCGTGCTCGACTACGCCATGATGATCGAGGACAGCCACGTGGACACCCACCTGGTGACCTATCGTCGGCGCGGCCCCGACACCGCGATCAACGGGCGCGGCACCGGGCCGACGGTCGCCCTGTGCCTGACCGACGTCCTCGCGGACGGCCTGTCGATGGTCTATTCGTTCTACGATCCGGTCGAGGCGCACCGCTCGCTCGGCACCTACATGATCCTCGACCATATCCGGCGCGCCGCCGATCTCGGCCTGCCCTACCTCTATCTCGGCTACTGGGTCGAGGGATCGCGCAAGATGGACTACAAGGCCCGCTTCACCCCGCAGGAGCGCCTGATGGGTCCCGGCTGGCAACGGGTGGAGTAGCCACCCGCCGCCCGCGGCGCCGACGCCTCAGAACTTGGCGATGATCTGCGCCCGGATCGTGCGCGGCGCGCCGGGCGTGATGTTCTGGTTGTTGTCGGCGGTGTAGATGTAGCGCCGGTCGAACAGGTTCTCGATGTTCACCTGCGCCCGGACCGACTCGCTGACCTGATAGAACAGCCCGAGGTCGAAGCGCGTGTAGCTCGGCAGCCGCACCGTGTCGTCGGAGGTGGCGAAGGTGTGGGTCTGGTGGATCACGCCGATGCCGATGCCGAATTCCGGCGTGACGTCGAACTTGTTCCAGAGGGAGACGCTGTTGAACGGCACCAGCCCGACGGTGTTGCCCTTCACGATGGTCGCCGAGGTGTTGCTCTCGATCCTGGCATCGGTGAAGGCGTAGCCGCCGGCGATCTGCCACCAGTCGGTCAGGTAGCCGTTGGCGCCGATCTCGGCCCCCTGGGTGTTGGTCTTGCCCGACAGGATGAAGAAGCCGGCATTGTTCGGGTCGGCGAGGCGCTGGTTGGTGCGGTCGAGGTTGTACAGGGCGCCGGTGACCTGGAAGGCCGGCGTGACGTCGTACTTCACGCCCACTTCGAGGTTCTGGAAGCCCTCCGGCTTGGCGATGGCGAGGCCCGGCGAGAAGACGCCGATCTGGTCGCCCGAGGACGGCAGGTAGGACACGCTGTAGCTGCCGTAGAAGGCGAGGTTCGCCAGCGGCTTGATCACGATACCGGCGCGCGGCGAGACGAGGTTGTCGACGCGCGCGTTCGTCAGGGCGTTGACCCGGCTCTGCGAGGAGAAGTCGAAGTAGTCGTAGCGCAGGCCGCCGACGATCTGGACGTACTCGTTCAGGTCGATCTGGTCCTGCGCATAGGCCGCGGCCAGCCCGAGATCGTAGCGGAAGTTGGCGTCCGTGGTGCCGTTGTTGCGGAAGGTCACCGGTGCGCGGGTGATCGGCGACATCGGGTTCACCACCACGCTGGTGACGAGGCTGTTGCCGGTGTTGAAGAACGCCGTCTGCCGGAAGGCGAGGCCCTCCTGGTAGCCGAGCTCGAAGCCGGCCAGCAGGGTGTGCTTCACGTCGCCGGTGAGGAACTTGTAGGTGAAGTCGTTCTGGCTGAAGTAGTTCGTCCGGTCGGTCTCGTTGCGGTAGCCGGTGATCGGCACCTGCGTGCCGGCGGCGTTGACCGGCGCCCCCGGCAGGGTGTTGGCGTAGAAGCGGTTGTAATCGGCAAAGCGCAGCTGGTTGCGCATCTGGACGCCGGACTCGAACGTGTGGTCGAGGGTCGCCGTGGCGATGTTGGCGTCGACCCGGGTGGTGTTCACGTCCGGGTTGCCGAAGAAGGTGCGGATGTTGTTGCGGTAATTGTACGGCCGGCCGTTCTGCGAGGGGATGCCGCGATCGGGGAAGCGGTCGTCGTGGAAGAACTCGTAGGAGAGCTTCAGCGTGGTCGCCGGGCCCAGCAGGAAAGTCATCGTCGGGTTGATGCCGTAGCGCTGCAGGTCGCCGAACTGGCGGTAGGTCTGGCTGTCCTCGAACACGCCGTTGAGGCGGAAGAACACGCTGTCGCTGATGCGGTCGCCCACATCGACCGCCACGCGCTTCTGGTTGAACTGCCCGACACCGGCCGTGATCTGGCGCACCCGCAGCCCGTCGGCCTCCTTCAGGACGCGGTTGATGACGCCACCGCCGCCGCCGCGGCCGAAGATCAGCGAGTCGGGACCCTTCAGCACCTCGATCCGCTCGATGTTGTACAGGTCGCGGAAGTACTGCACATCGTCGCGCACGCCGTTGACGAAGAAGTCCGCGTTGGTCTTCTGGCCGCGGATCACGACTTCGTCGCGGTTGCTCTCACCCTGGGCCGGGATCACGCCGGGCACGTAGCGCAGCTGGTCGGTGAGGTTCTGGAAGTTCTGGTCCCGGATCTGTTCCTGGCTGACGACGGTGATCGATTGCGGCGTGTCGAGGAGCGGGGTGTCGGTCTTCGTCGCGCTGCGGGTGGCGCGGGTCAGGTAACCCACCGTGTTGCCGCGCAGGCCCTCGACGCTGAGCTGGTCCAACGTGACGGCCGTGCCCTCCGGCAGGAGCGCCGGTTGCGCCCGGGCCGTCGTCGCCAGCGCCGTCCCGCACAGGAGGGTCGCGAAGATCCGTGGTGCTGCTCCAATGCCCATCGTCGTGTCGCCCGATCTCGAAATCTTGTCTTGTTGATCTTGCGCCGCTAATTCAGTTCAGTGGCGTGAGAGATCCCTTGTAGAGTGCGCCCGAGCGAAGCAAGCGATCGGACCGGTCTTTCCTGGTCTTTGTTTTACAGGACTTCTAAGAACCGCTCGAAACAGCGGGCCAACGCCTTCGCAATGTTTGGCAAAAGTGTCTCCGATTTTAATCCTGGAACGATTCCAGGTCGAGCCGATCTCGTGGACGGTGTTGCCGCAATGCCACGGCCCGAGGGTCCCGCCGGGGCGGGGCCGAGGGCGCCGGTCGGCTCAGAACCGCGCCACGATCTGCGCCCGGATCAGGCGCGGCGCGCCGGGGGAGATGTTGTTGTTGCCGTCCGCGGTGGCGATGTAGCCGCGGTCGAACAGGTTCTCTATATTGATCTGCGCCCGGACCCCGTCCGTGACCTGGTAGAACAGGCCGAGGTCGAAGCGGGTGTAGCCGGGCAGGCGGACCGTGTTGTCGGCGCTGGCGAAGGTGTGGGTCTGGTGGATCGTGCCGATGCCGATGGCGAGTTCCGGCGTCACGCTGAACTTGTTCCACACCGTGACGGCGTTGAAAGGCACGACGCCGACCCGGTTGCCCGGAAGGATCAGCGCCCCGCCGAAGCCGTTGACGATGCGCGCATCCGTGAAGGCGTAGCCCCCCGCGACCTGCCACCAATCGGTGAGGAAGCCGTTCGCGCCGACCTCGACGCCGCGCGCGTTGGTCTGGCCGCTGAGCAGGAAGAATCCGGGGCGGTTCGGATCGGCGAGGCGCTGGTTGTAGCGGTCGAGGTCGTACAGCGCGCCGGTGAGCTGGAGCGCGGGCGTCACGTCCCACTTCACGCCGACCTCGCGGTTCTCGAACCGCTCCGGCGGGGCGGCGGCGAGGCCGGTGCTCAGGGCGTTGAACTGGTCGCCGGCGGACGGCAGGTAGGAGACGCTGTAATTGGCGTAGAAGGCCAGGGCGTCGAAGGGTTTCAGCACTGCGCCGATCCGGGGCGACAGCAGGTCGTCCACGCGGGTGAGACTGTCCTGGATGCGCCGGTCGGTTGAGCGGAAGTCGAAATGGTCGTAGCGCAGGCCGCCGATCAGTTGCAGGTGCGGCCCGATCTCGATCTGGTCCTGTGCGTAGACCGCCGCCAGGCCGAGGTCGTAGCGGTTGTTGATGCCCGAAGCGATGTTGCGGAAGCTCACCGGAACCCGCGAGAGGGGCGAGAGCGGATTGACCACGATGGCCTGCGTGCCCGTCGTCGCGAAGAAGCCTTCCTCGCGCAGGTTGGTCCCCGACTGGTGGCCGAGTTCGAAGCCGGCGAGCAGCGTGTGCGCCAGGGGGCCGGTGGTGAAGCGGTAGGTGAAGTCGTTCTGGTTGAAGAGGTTCGTGCGCGGCGTGTCGTTGTTGAAGGCGCTGAGTTCGAGGCGCGTCCCGGCCGCGTTCACGGCGCCCCCCGCCCGGATGCTCGGATACACGATCTGATAGAACTTGTCGTAATCGGCGAAGCGGACTTGGGCACGCATCTCCACGCCGGACGCGAAGCGATGCTCGAGGCTGGCGGTCGCGATATGTGCGTCGACCCGGGCGGTGCTGAGGTCGGGATTGCCGAAGAAGGTCCGGATGTTCTGGCGGTAGCGATAGGGCCGTCCGTCCTGGGCGGGGATGCCCCGGTCGGCGGTCCGCTCGTCGTGGAAGTACTCGTAGGAGAGCCTGAGCGTCGTGTCGGGGCCGAGCAGCACGGTCGCGGTGGGGTTCACGCCCCAGCGCCGCAGATCGACGAAATCGCGAAAGGTCCCGCTGTCCTCGAACAGGCCGTTGAGGCGGAAGAAGACGTTGTCCGAGACCCGGTCGCCGACGTCGAGGGCGAGGCGCTTCGTGCCGAACTGCCCGGTCTGGAGGACCGCCTCGCGCAGCGGGATGCCGTCGGCCTCCTTGAGGACGCGGTTGACCACGCCGCCGCCGCCGCCGCGCCCGAAGATCATCGCGTTCGGGCCTTTCAGCACCTCGATCCGCTCGACGTTGTAGAGATCGCGAAAATACTGCGCGTCGTCGCGGATGCCGTTGACGTAGAAGTCGGCGCTCGATTGCTGCCCGCGAATCACGATCTCGTCGCGGTTGGCGGCGCCCTGGTGCAGGAACACGCCGGGCACGTAGCGCAGGGCCTCCGTCACGCCCTGGAAGCCCTGATCCTGGATCTGCTCCCGCGTGACGACCGTCACCGCCTGCGGCGTATCGATCAGGGCCGTGTCCGTCTTCGTGGCGCTCCGGGCCCGCGCCGCCCGATAGCCGGCGCCCGAACCGGCCGGGCCCTCCACGTGGAGTTGGTCCAGGCTGACCTCGGCATGCGCGGCGTTCCCGGCCGGCGCGTCCTGCGCGACCGCTGCGCGGATTTCGACGAGGCAGGTCTCGCTGAGCAGCACCGCGAGAAGACCGACGTGACGGTGGCTGAACATGGAACGCCTCATCCGGATAAGCTGAAATATTTCTCTCGCCGGGCCCGTTGTGATCAGAATGTCGGCGGTATATATTTACATATCTCCTGATTATTCGAGTTCGTCCGTCCGCTCTAGCCTCGATCGGCATGGATAGTCTTTAATCAATATAAGTATGAGTCCGGACTGTGCATCAGGTGTCTGAGCGGCTTCGCGAATCCGGTCGCCGGTCCACGCCCTCGGGTCGATCCCGTCGCGCAAGGACCGTCGCCGGTGGCACCGGAAAGACACACCCGCTCGTCGGGCCGGGCGGTCGGTGCGCGTTGAGCGGCACCCGCGCCCGTGCTAGGCGCCAGCCACATCACCATCGTCGCGTTGACCGAGGCGCCCGCATGATCCCCCGCTACAGCCGCCCCGAGATGACCGCGATCTGGTCCCCCGAATCGCGTTTCCGGATCTGGTTCGAGATCGAGGCCCACGCGACGACCGCGCTGGCCGAACTCGGCGTGGTTCCGAAGGAGGCCGCCGACACGATCTGGGCGAAGGGCCGCGACGCGGTCTTCGACGTGGCGCGGATCGACGCCATCGAGGCGGTGACCAAGCACGACGTCATCGCGTTCCTGACGCATCTCGCCGAGATCGTCGGCCCCGAGGCCCGCTTCGTCCACCAGGGCATGACCTCGTCGGACGTGCTCGACACCTGCCTCAACGTCCAGCTGGTCCGCGCCGCCGACCTCCTGATCAAGGACGTCGACGCCCTGCTGGCCGCCCTCAAGCGCCGGGCCTTCGAGCACAGGATGACGCCGACCATCGGCCGCTCGCACGGCATCCATGCCGAGCCGGTGACCTTCGGCCTCAAGCTCGCCGGGGCCTATGCCGAGTTCGAGCGCGCCCGCGCCCGCCTCGTGGCGGCGCGGGAGGAGATCGCCACCTGCGCCATTTCCGGCGCCGTCGGCACCTTCGCCAACATCGACCCCCGGGTGGAGGAATACGTGGCCAAGGCCATGGGCCTGACCCCCGAGCTGGTCTCCACCCAGGTCATCCCGCGCGATCGCCACGCCATGTTCTTCGCGATCCTGGGCGTCGTCGCCTCCTCGGTGGAGCGCCTGTCGATCGAGGTCCGCCATCTCCAGCGCACGGAGGTGCTGGAGGCGGAGGAGTTCTTCTCGGAGGGGCAGAAGGGCTCCTCGGCGATGCCGCACAAGCGCAACCCCGTGCTCACCGAGAATCTGACGGGCCTCGCCCGCATGGTGCGCAGCTACGCCCTGCCCGCCATGGAGAACGTCGCCCTCTGGCACGAGCGCGACATCTCGCACTCCTCGGTGGAGCGCATGATCGGGCCGGACGCCACCGTGACCCTGGACTTCGCCCTCGGCCGCCTCACCGGCGTCATCGACAAGCTGCTGATCTATCCCGAGAACATGCAGCGCAACCTCGACAAGCTCGGCGGCCTCGTCCACTCGCAGCGGGTGCTGCTGGCCCTGACCCAGGCCGGGGTCTCGCGCGAGGATGCCTACCGCCTCGTCCAGCGCAACGCGATGCCGGTCTGGCGCGGCGAGGGCGACTTCCTCGCCCTTCTCAAGGCCGATGCCGACGTCACCGCCGCGCTGACCCCGGAGCAGATCGAGGAATGCTTCGATCTCGGCTACCACTTCAAGCACGTGGACACGATCTTCTCGCGGGTGTTCGGCGCAAGCTGAACAGCGCACGAATCCCGCCTGTCCCGAACAGCCCCACCCGGACCGAAGAGGTAACCCCGTGTCCCAGGCCCGCATCGTCTACCTGAACGGCGACTTCCTGCCCTTCGCCGAGGCGCGCGTGCCGATCATGGACCGGGGCTTCCTCTTCGCCGACGGGATCTACGAGGTCTCGGCGGTGCTCGACGGCCGCCTCGTCGACAACGAGGCGCACCTGGCCCGCCTCGATCGCTCGCTGGGCGAGATCGACATCGCCAACCCGCACACTATGTCCGAATGGATCGGCCTGCAGACCGAACTCGTCGCCTGCAACGGGCTCGCCGAGGGGCTGGTCTACATGCAGGTGACGCGGGGCGTGTACGAGCGCGACTTCGCCTATCCGCCGGCCGGCACGGCGCCCACCGTGATGATGTTCACGCAGGCCAAGACCGTCGCGGCCAACCCGTTGGCCCAGACCGGCGCCAAGGTCATCACCGTGCCGGACCTGCGCTGGAAGCGCCGGGACATCAAGTCGGTGGCCCTCCTCGCCCAGGTGCTGGCCAAGCAGCAGGCCGCCGCCGCGGGCGTCGCCGAGGCCTGGATGGTCGAGGACGACGCGGTCACCGAGGGTTCGTCCTCGACGGCCTTCATCGTGACGAAGGCGGGCGCCCTGGTCACCCGGCCCCTGTCCACGGCGCTCCTGCCCGGCATCACCCGCAAGGCGGTCCTGCGTCTGGCCGAGGAGGCCGGTCTCGCCCTGGAGGAGCGGCTGTTCAGCGTCTCGGAGGCCCTGGCGGCGGCGGAGGCCTTCTACACCAGCGCTTCGGCCTTCGTGATGCCGGTGGTTAGCATCGACGGCCACGCCGTCGGCGACGGCCGCCCCGGCCCGCATACGCGGCGCCTGCGCGAACTCTACCTCGGCATGGCGCGCGCGAGCGCCTGACGTTTCAAACTACGGCACGTGAGAGCGCGTGAGGCGTCGTCCCAGGACCCTGTTCCCATCACGGGACCGATGGGACAGGAACGCTTCGGCCCCGGGTCTGTTCTCCCTCAAACCTCGCATCCGAGACAGGGAGACCCTATGCGCTCGATCCTCACCCTCGCGGTCGGCCTCGGCCTGGTCGCCGGCGCGGCCTTCGCACAATCCCCCGACGCGCCGCTGAAGGGCCGGGACACCGACCCGGCCCTGCCGCCGCCGAACCAGACCATCCCCGACAAGATCCGCCCGTCCGAGGGGACCGCCGATAAGGGCACCTCCGGCGACACCGGCACCCTCAGCGACAAGCTCGAGAAGAGCGACGGCGTGATCAAGCCGCCGGGAAACACCGCCCCCGGCATGGTGGTGACCCCGCCCGATCCGAATCCGGGCGGAATGCCGGTGATCAAGCCCGGCGATCTGCCTGGCCGCCAGCCCGGCACGGAAGCCCGGTGAGGCATCGCTGCCGGGGCGGCATGGCCGCCCCCCGCAGGGGCGGGCGGCCCCCTTGCTTGATTTCCGCGCACGGATCGCGGAAAGACCCGAGGACAGCAGGAGCGGTTCGCCCGTCGGGTCGGACCGCTTTCGCGCGGGTTACGGCACAGGTTTTCAGTGAATGGCAAACGTCGTCGTCGTAGGCGCCCAGTGGGGTGACGAAGGCAAGGGCAAGATCGTCGACTGGCTCTCCGAGCAGGCCGACGTGGTGGTCCGCTTCCAGGGCGGCCACAATGCCGGCCACACGCTCGTGGTCGACGGCGTGACCTACAAGCTCGCCCTCCTCCCGTCCGGCGTGGTGCGCGGCGGCAAGCTATCGGTGATCGGCAACGGCGTCGTGGTCGATCCCTGGCACCTCGTCGACGAGATCGCCCGGCTCCAGGCCCAGGGCGTCGAGATCTCGCCCCGCACCCTGCGCATCGCCGACAACGCCACCCTGATACTGCCGCTGCACCGCGAGCTCGACCATTTCCGCGAGACCTCGAACGCGGGCCTGAAGATCGGCACCACGAAGCGCGGCATCGGCCCGGCCTACGAGGACAAGGTTGGCCGCCGCGCCATCCGGGTCGTCGACCTCGCCGACGAGTCGACGCTCGAGGCCAAGATCGAGCGGGTGCTCACGCACCACAACGCCCTGCGCCGGGGCCTCGGCATCGCCGAGGTCGATGCGGGCGCCCTGCTCTCCGAGCTGAAGGCGATCGCGCCGACGATCCTGCCCTACGCCGATACGGTCTGGAAGCTACTCGACGACGAGCGCCGCGCCGGCAAGCGCATCCTGTTCGAGGGCGCGCAGGGCGCGCTCCTCGACGTCGACCACGGCACCTATCCCTTCGTGACCTCCTCGAACATCGTGGCGGCCCAGGCGGCGACCGGCTCCGGCATGGGCCCCTCGGCCATCGGCTACGTGCTCGGCATCGCCAAGGCCTACACCACCCGCGTCGGCGAAGGCCCCTTCCCCACCGAGCTCTTCGACGAGATCGGCGAGACCATCGGCTCCCGCGGCCGCGAGTTCGGCGTGAACACCGGCCGCAAGCGCCGCTGCGGCTGGTTCGACGCGGTGCTGGTGCGCCAGACCGTGCGGACCTCGGGCATCGACGGCATCGCCCTGACCAAGCTCGACATCCTCGACGGCTTCGAGTCGATCAAGGTCTGCACCGGCTATCGCCTCGACGGCCAGGTGGTGGATCATCTCCCCGCCAATCAGGCGGCCCAGGCCAAGGTCGAGCCGATCTACGAGACCATCGAGGGCTGGTCGGGCACCACGGCGGGCGCCCGCTCCTGGGCCGACCTGCCGGCCCAGGCGATCAAGTACGTGCGCAGGATCGAGGAACTGATCGGCGCGCCGGTGGCGCTGCTCTCGACGTCGCCGGAGCGCAACGACACCATCCTCATGCACAACCCCTTTGAGGACTAGGGCCGTTTTCACTTGATGGGGGCATGGCCGCGTGGGGAAGATGCGCCCACGCTGGTACCGCGGCGGTCGGCCGGTGCGCGTCCGTCCGTGGGGCTGCGGGACGAGGCGGCCAGCCAGCCGCCGGTGAGAGGGCGGACCTGAGGCACGATGGCCGACTATTATCCCCTGCTGGCACGGGCGCTCGACGCGATGCCCGACCGCTCCCCGGCCCTGCGCCAGGCCGTCTACGAGCGCGCGCGCGGCGCGCTGATCGGGCAGCTCCGGTCCCTCGATCCGCCCCTGTCCGAGGACGACATCGACCTCGAGCGCAACGCCCTCGAAGCCGCGATCCTGCGCCTCGAGCGCGACCACGGCGGTGCGGCACCCGCCGCGTCGGCGCCGGAGCCGCCCGCCCCCGCGCCGGAGCCCTTCCTCCCGCCGCCGCCGGCCAACGACCCCATCGACCTGCCGGAAGCGACGCTGCCCGAGGCGACCCTGCCGCCCGCGCCGCCGCCGGATTTCGGCGCGCCGGCCGCGGCAGCGCCCGAGCCCGCGCATCCCTCGCCCGCCTCCCCCGAGCCGGAGGCGCCCGTTCCGGTCGCGCCGCCGATCCCGGTCGCGCCACCGCGCGAGCCCCCGGTTCCGCCCGCGCCGAGCGAGGCCGGCCCGGCACCCGACACCATCCCGCCGCCCGTCCGCATCCAGGCCCGCAAGGCCAAGTCCCCGCCCTTCATGGCCGCCGAGGCGCCGGACGAGGCGGGCCAGCCGGTCCCGGCCGCCGACGAAGCCGGCTCCGACCTGCCGGCGCCCGATGGGAACGGCCAGCGCCAGCGGCCGCGGATCGAGGTGGTCGGCCCCCGCGACGGGCGCTCGCGCCTCCTGCGCAACGTCCTCGTCGGCAGCATCCTGATCGCCGTGATCGGACTCATCGCGGTGGCGGCCTTCCTCCTGCGCGACAAGCCCGCCGACCTCCAGCCGATCGCCACGGAGCAGCAGGCCGCCCCGGACGGCGCCGACTCGAAATTCGCCGACCGGGTCGGCGGCGATGCGGCACCGTCCGCTCCCGCCGCGCCGGCGCGGCGCGCGGCGCCCGCGCCGACCCCCGCACCGAGCCCCGCCGCACCGAACCCGGCCCAGCCCGACCTCGCGGTGACCCAGCGGGCCATGCTCTACGAGGAGACGGTGGGCGGCGGCGCCAACGCCGCGCCGACGACCACCCAGGGCCGGGTGGTCTGGCGCCTCGACACGGTGCCGGGCGAGCAGGGCCAGCAGCTCGAGACCGTGGTGCGGGCCACCGCTGAGTTCGCGGATGCGGGCCTGACCCTCGTCATGACCCTGCGCCGCAACCTCGACGCCACCCTCCCGGCCTCGCACACCGTCGAACTCGCCTTCACGCCGAGCGGTCCCACGGCCGCGCGCCACAACGTCCAGGATATCGGCCTCTTGCAGGGCAAGGACGAGGAGGGCGCCCGCGGCTCGCCGGTGGCCGGCCTGCCGGTGCGGGTGCGCGAGAACCTGTTCCTGATCGGGCTCTCGTCGCTGCCCAACGACATCGAGCGCAACACCGACATCCTGCTGCACAAGAACTGGTTCGACATCACCCTGAAGTTCGCCGCCGGTCCGCGCGGGATCATCGCCTTCGAGAAGGGCAGCGCTGGCACCCAGGTGCTGCAGAACGCCTTCGATCAGTGGCGCTAGGGCCGTCCCCGACCACGTTGGGTCGGGCACGGCTCCAGACCCTTGTTGCGACGCGCTTTCTTTCGACGGACCCGCGATCGCGCCCTCGCAAAGCGCTTCTCGGGCGCGGTGGCGCCTGAGGACCTAGCCCGCAAAACGACGACAGCCCCCCGGCCTCGTGGCCGGGGGGCTGTTCGCGGTTCCCGATCTCGGGATGCGTGGGATCAGGCGTGCGCCTCGGCCCGCGGAGCCTCGCGGGTGGCGAGGTTGCGCTTGACCGCCTCCTGGATCTTCTCGAAGGCGCGGACCTCGATCTGGCGGACGCGCTCGCGCGAGACGCCGAACTCGCCGGAGAGATCCTCCAGGGTGATCGGGTCGTCGGCGAGGCGGCGCGCCTCGAAGATGCGGCGCTCGCGGGGGTTGAGCACCGAGAGCGCGTCGCGCAGGGCCGTGAGGCGGTTCTGCCCCTCCTCCTCGCGGGCGAGCACGGTCTCCTGGCTCGGGCTGTTGTCCACGAGCCAGTCCTGCCACTCGCCCTCGCCCTCCTCGCGCAGGGGCGCGTTGAGGGAGGTGTCGCCGGAGAGGCGACGGTTCATGTCGATCACCTCCTGCTCGGGCACGCCGAGCTTGACGGCGATCTGCGCGACCTGGTCCGGCTTGAGGTCGCCCTCGTCGAGCGCCGAAATCCGGCCCTTGGCCTTGCGCAGGTTGAAGAACAGCTTCTTCTGGTTGGCGGTGGTACCCATCTTCACGAGCGACCACGAGCGCAGGATGTATTCCTGGATCGCCGCCTTGATCCACCACATGGCGTAGGTGGCCAGCCGGAAGCCCTTGTCCGGCTCGAAGCGCTTGACCGCCTGCATCAGCCCGACATTGCCCTCGGACACGACCTCGCCGATCGGCAGGCCGTAGCCGCGATAGCCCATGGCGATCTTGGCCACGAGGCGCAGGTGCGACGTGACGAGGCGGTGGGCCGCGTTGCGGTCGCCCTTCTCGCGCCAGTCCTTCGCGAGCGTGAATTCCTCGTTCGGCTCGAGCATCGGGAACTTGCGGATCTCGTCGAGGTAGCGTGAGAGGCCACCTTCGGTGGCGAGCACTGGCAATGCGCCGGCCATGATCTTACCTCCTTGAAAGGACCCCCTGAGGGGCGGTCCGAAGCGAACCGCCGCTCCCTTGAGCCGGCCGTCCGATTCCCGAGTGTAGCGGGAAACCGGCGGAGACGGAAAGGTGACGCGTGGGACGCGTTCGTCATCAACGCGCGGGATCTCGCTTGGGTCTGTGATGGCACGAATGGCCGCAGCCCGCCGTGTCCTGGCGCACGCCCATGCGGTCTTGACTGTGTCGGCCGCGCTACGCCCCCGCCCTCAGCGTGGCGACGAGGGCTTCCAGATCGGCCGGCAGCGGGCTCTCGAAATGCAGGGGCTCGCCGGTGCGCGGATGGGCGAAGCCCAGCACGCTGGCATGCAGCGCCTGGCGCCCCAGGGTGGCGAGGGCGTCCCGCGCCGCCGGGCCGAGGCGGCCCGCCTTGGTCTTGAAGGCCCCGCCATAGACCGCGTCGCCGAGGAGCGGGTGTCCGCGATGGCTCAGGTGCACGCGGATCTGGTGCGTGCGCCCCGTCTCCAGCGTGCAGCGCACGAGCGCCACCGGCGCGTCGGTGCCCAGCACCGCCTCGACGCGGTAATGCGTGATCGCGTGCCGCCCGCCCTCGCCGCGCACCACCGCGATCTTCTCGCGGTTGCGGACGCTGCGGGCGAGGTTCGCCTCGATGGTGCCGGCCCGCGGCTCGGGCACGCCCCAGGCCAGGGCGAGGTAGGCCCGCTCCAGGGGGCCGGTGCGTCCGTGATCGGCGAACTGCGCCGTCAGTCCCGCATGGGCGAGGTCGTTCTTGGCCACCACCAGCAGGCCGCTGGTGTCCTTGTCGATGCGGTGGACGATGCCCGGCCGGCGCACGCCGCCGATCCCCGACAGGCTGTCCCCGCAATGGGCGATGAGCCCGTTCACCAGGGTCCCGGATTCGTGGCCGGGGGCCGGGTGGACCACGAGCCCGGCCGGCTTGTCGATGACGACGAGGTCGTCGTCCTCGTACACGATGGCGAGGTCGAGGGCCTGGGCCACCGGCTCGGGCGCCACCGCCTCCGGGATCGCGACGGCCAGCGCGGCCCCGGGGCCGACCTTCACGGACGGGTCGCGGCTGACGGCCCCGTCGCGGCGCACCTGCCCGGCGCGGATGAGATCCTGCAGGCGCGAGCGCGAGACGTCGGGAAAGGCCCGGGCCAGGGCCCGGTCCAGGCGCTCGGTCGCGGCGTCCTCGGCGAGGGTCGCGCGCCGGTCCACGGAGCCCGGCGCGTCCGCGCGTTCCGGCAAATCTTCGAGTCCCGGCAAAAAGGCGATCCTTCGGTTCAAAATGTCGCTTGCGCCGCGCCGGCGCGATTTCGGCCCTTGTCGGGCCGCGCGACCCTCGCTATACGATCGCCCATCGGCCGGGAAGCACGGATCGCCGCAGCGATCTCCAGGCGCTTCCCTCCGGTCCGCGCCCATCGTCTAGCGGTTAGGACAGGTCCCTCTCACGGATCAGACCGGGGTTCGATTCCCCGTGGGCGCGCCAAGAACTCTCGCTCCCCAATTTTTTCCTCTTCCGTCGGCGTCCGATCGCGCTTGCTCCGTGCTCGTGGCCGGATCGATCCGGTGCCTGGATGGACGGTCGATGCCGTCGGTACGCGGGGTCCGGAGCGAGGCGTCCCGGACGCCCGGACGGTGTCGGGGCCGGCTGCCGACGCCCTTCAGGGCGCCGCGCGCGGCCGTTCATCGCTGCCGCAGATCGGCCCGTTCGCCGAGAAAGCGTTTGTCATGCCCTTTCAGATGTGTGCAATATGCACATATGTCGGCGGGCGGACCGGGGTCGGTGAACACAGTGCAGAGGACGCTCCCAACGGTGCTGCTGCGGGACTTGCATGGCGCCATGATCGATATCGTCAGCGTGATGAACCGGCCGCAGCGTGACGCGGCGATGGTTCGCGAGGCGGGGATCGTGCTCGATCGTGCGCTGTTCCCGCTGCTGATGATGGTGGACCGGCTTTGGCCGATCGGCATCGTCGACCTCGCCGACCGGGTGGGGCGCGATCACACGACGGTCAGCCGCCAAGTGACCAAACTGGAAGGCCTCGGCCTGGTCGTACGCCGATCGAACGCAACGGATGGGCGTATGCGCGAAGCCGTGATCACGGCCAGCGGCAAGGCCTTGACCGGCAAGGTCGACGTGGCGCTCGAGGCGATCGCGCACAGGATCTTCGCCGATTGGACAGACCAGGATGTCGCGGATCTCGCCCGGCTGATGCGCCGTTTCGCCGATGCCATGCAGAACGACCCGATGGAGCAGGGCTGACGCTCCGTCCGATGGGCTGCGTGCCGAGACGGGCGTGCGCGATCCGCTCCGGTCGGCCCGAGACGGAAACGTCTGCATCCCGGTCATGGCGCGGACGGGCGGGTCCCGACCGGACCTGGGTCAGGACTCGCGGCTCGTCCCGCGTCCCGACCTGTCCGCAGCCGTCGAATCCCCGGCACGGCGCCTCGCCGCGGAGGCGGGCAGCGTCACCTCCACCCTGAGGCCCCCGCCCTCCCGGTTGCGAAGGGCGATCTCGCCGCCATGGGCGCGGATGCCCGAGCGCGCGATGGCGAGGCCGAGACCGACCCCGCCGGTCTCGACGCTGCGGGAATCGTCGAGGCGGGTGAAGGGAGCGAACATCTCTTCGATCCGCTCGGACGGGATGCCGGGTCCATCGTCGTCGATCGTGCCGACGACGCCGTCGTCCCGGTGTTCGAGGGCGATCCGGGCACATCCGCCGTAGCGGACGGCATTGGCCACGAGGTTGTCGAACGCGCGGCGCAGAGCCGTGGCGCGTCCGTGGAACGGGAGGGCATCCGGGGCGCCAAGGATCACGGCGTGCCCCAGGACCCGGTGCTCATCGACGATGGCCGCCAGCAGCCCGGCGAGGTCGAACGGGGCGTCGTCCTGGCTGAGCGCGTCATCGCGCGCGAAGGCGAGCGTCGCCTCGACCATGTCGCGCATGTCCGCGATCGTGCGCACCATCGCACCGCGCAAGTCCGCGTCCTCGACCATCTCCGCGCGCAACCAGAGCGAGGCGATGGGGGTGCGCAGGTCGTGACTGATGGCGGCCAGCATCCGGGTGCGGTCCGAGACGAAGGCCCGCGAGCGCGCCTGCATCAGGTTGAAGGCGGCCGTCATGGTCCGCAGCTCGCGCGGCCCCCGCTCCGGCAGGGGCTCGACGGCCACGCCCCGGCCGGCGGATTCGGCGGCCCGGGCCAGGGCCTGCACGGGTCCGACGATGCCGCGCATGGCGATGCCGGTCACGACCAGGACGGCGACGACGCTGGCTGCGACCTGGATCAGCCCGATGCGAATCCAGGGCGGCGTCGACAGCGCGAGCGGCGCCTCGCCGTTGAGCCAGCGGCCGTCGTCGAGGCGGACGGAGACCCTCAGGACCTGCGGTCGGGCAGCGAGACGTTCCGACGACGCCTCGGGCTGCCGGTCCTGATCCCGCTCGACGAGCAGGAGGCGGGCCTGGCTCGCACCGTCCCGCATGCGTCGGTCGAGGCGACGGGCGAGCCTGGTCTCGTCGGCATCCATCGCGTTGTCCGGCACCAGGCTGGCCGTGTCGATGGTGAAGCGATGCCGGGGCGAACCGTAGGCTTCGATCACGCCGGGGACGGCGTCCGGCGGCACCGTCTCCAGCAGCCGAACGAGGGTGGCGACGCGGTCGACGACCTGGGTGCGAACAGCCGCACGCCCGACCAGGGACGATTCCCGCGTGAACATCGCGAAGGCGGCGGCCTGCGCGCCCACGACCGCGAGCACCAGCAGGAGCGCCAGCCGGCCGGCGAGGGAGCCCTGCCACCCGCTCACGGCGCGGCCCTGACATCGGTCGCGAGGACGTAGCCGCCACCCCAGACGGTCTTGAGAAGCTCCGGATGGGCCGGGTCGCGTTCCAGCTTGCGCCGAAGCCGGCTGACCTGGTTGTCGATGCTGCGGTCGAACCCCTCGGCGGCCCGGCCGCTGGTCAGGTCGAGGAGCTGGTCGCGCGAGAGGACGATGCGCGGATGCCGGGTCAGCGCGCAGAGCAGGCGGAACTCGGCGGTGCTGAGGGCCACCGCCCGACCCGCCTCGTCGACCAGTTCGCGGCGGTCGGTGTCGAACACCCAGCGGTCGAAGGCGAGCCGGCTTCCGTCGCCGGCGTCGCGGAGGCGGGGGAGCGCCCGGGCGCGGCGCAGGAGGTTCTTGGCCCGGGCCAGGAGCTCGCGCGGGTCGAAGGGCTTCACGACGTAGTCGTCCGCGCCGATCTCCAGGCCGACGATACGGTCCGTCTGCTCGGCCAGCGCGGTCAGCAGGATGACGGGCGTGTCGTGGACCTCGCGGATGTGCCGGCAGAGCGAGAGCCCGTCCTCGCCCGGCATCATTACGTCGAGGATGACGAGGTCGATGGCGGAGCCCGAGAGGACGGCACGGGCCGCGACCGCGTCGGCGGCAACGCTGACGCGCAGGTCGTGCCGCTTGAGATAGGCCGCGAGGGGGTCGCGGATGTCGCGGTGGTCGTCGACCACCAGGACATGGGCGTGGTCCATGGCTGAGTGTCCCATCGGCGGGTTCTAGCGCGGCCGGAGATCCGGCTCTCGACGAAGTTGTCGCAACCTGTGTCAGGCCGCCCGGATCCGCGACCCTTCGCGACACAATCGGGATGTCCCGGCAAATTCCTGCGACAGGAGGCGGGCAATCTCTCCGCATCGCAATCACCCACCAGGGAGACCCTGCAATGACGGGACTGACGAACATCGCCTCCAGCGGACTCAAGCGCTTGGCTCCGGCGGCACTCCTGGCCGCGGGGCTGGCGGCGCCGCTGGCCACCGCCGGCACGGCGGAAGCCCGCGACGGCTGCGGCCTCGGCTTCCACCGCGGACTCTACGGCTATTGCCGCCCGAACCTCGGACCGCGCGTCGTCTACGCGCCCTACGTCGTTCGGCCGGCCTTCTACGGACCCCGGTTCTACGGTCCCCGCCGAATCGGCTGGGGCGGCCCGCGCTGGCACCGTTGGGGCGGCTACCGCCACGTCGGCTGGCATCACCGCTGGTAACGCGGCCGGCCCGGCCTTCCCCGCGCGGGATCGCGCCCGAGGGGTGCGATCCCGTCTCCTCCCTCCAGCACAAGGGTGCCGCTATGGCCCGTCGAACCTTATGCCTGACGCTCGCGGCGTTCCTGTCGGCATCCGCCGCCATCGCCCAGACTCCCGGGGGCCAGACTCCCGGGGCCCAGACTCCCGAGGCGCCCTCGCCCCCGTCGAGGCTCGAGGACCGCAAGCCCGAGGGCGTCGACCTGGCGACCTTCCAGGCGCGGCATCGGATGCGCCTGATGCGGGCGGACACCGACCACGACAACCGGATCAGCGAAGCGGAATGGACCGCCTGGTGGGCCGCCCATCCGGGCAAGGGCCCGGCCGATCCGGCGAAGCGCTTCCGCCGGCTCGACGCCGACCGGGATGGCTTCGTCACGGTCGAGGAGATCGACGCCGTCACGGCGAAGCGCTTCGCGCGCCTCGACGACAATCACGACGGGCGCGTCACGCGCGCGGAGCGCCCATGCCGGACACGCTGAACCGGGCGGACCGGCCGGACCCGACCGGCGGGCGTCGACCCGTGCCATCCGCGCCCCGGCCCCGGCGTCTGGACGCGACGGCGAGAGCCGTCGCGTCACCGGGCTTCTCCAGGCCGCGGGCTGGCAGGCCGGCAAGGCTCGGGTTCGACGCATCCGGCGTCGCGAGGGACCCAGGATCGCGTGGAAACGCCGGCCGCAGCCTCGCAATCCCGTTCGGCGCTTCGAACTTCGTCCAGGGCTGAACCCGTAACGGTCGCGCCTGGCGCATCCCGTCCGCTGCGGCAACGGCCCGGAGATGATCGCGACGGCTTTGCGCGAGGGGGCGCCGAGACGGCCCGCGGATCCGACACACGGCGGCAGGATCGCCGTGGGCGAACGCCTGCTCCGAGAGCATCGACGGCAAGCGCGAAGTCGAAGGCCGGAAACAGGCGCCCTCCGACGCGCGCGAGACGGTGCGGAGCGTGATCGGCCCGTGGCGGAACACCGACCATCGCGTTCGGCCGCACGCGTCGTCGGGATGCCTGTCACCGGTGCCTTGCCCGCCCCGATTCGCCCTTGAAAGATACCAAACAGTCGGTATTTATGGCGGCAACGACTCACCGGTGGGATCATGCCGAACCAGACCCTCGCCGACTCGGCGCCGCATGCCGCCCGGCCCTGTAAGATCACTGACATGACCATGCTCCAGACCTCGGACCGATGCACGAAGGCGGTGCCGACGCTGGCCATGACCGCCCGCGATCGTGGCGCGTTCGACCCGATGACGCATGCCCGCAGGGCGATGCCGCTCGCCGCGACACAGACGGGACACTGAGCATGGACGCCGCCCGCCGCAGGAAGCAGCCCGAACGCGTCCGGCGCAGCCTCCTCGATTGCGCTGCCGCCCTCGCCCTCGAACAGGGACTCGGCGCCGTCACCGTGCAGGCCGTCTGCGAGGCGGCCGGCGTCACCAAGGGCGGCCTGTTCCACCACTTCGCGAGCAAGCAGGCCCTGATCGACGCCGTGGTCGCCGAGCTGCTCGAGAAGCTCGACGCCGACATCGAGGCGGCCATGGCCCGGGACCCGGAAGCCTGGGGACGCTTCACCCGCGCCTACGTCACCGTCACCCTGGACGACCTGATGCTCAACCAGAGCAGTCAGTGGACCGCCCTCTACATCTCGTCCCTCACCGAGCCGAGCCTGCGCCGGGTCACGGCGGCGTGGTTCGCGCGCTTCGTCGAGCGCCACCGCGCCACCGACGACGATCCGACCCTGGAAATCGTGCGGCTCGCCACCGACGGGGCCTGGCTCGCCGCTCTTCTGCGGGAGGATGGCGGACCGATGCCGGACCTTTCGGCTCTGCGCGAACGCCTCCTGGCGATGACCCGCCGGGCCTGACGGCCCGCGCACTCCTTCCTCGATCCAAGGACCCGGACAGCCATGCGTGACCTCGCGCGCCGACGGTGGCCCGTCATCCCCCTCGTGACGCCCTGCCTCGTGCTGCTCGCGGTGTTCGGCTGCAAGCCGGCGGCGAACGGCCCGGCCGAGCCCGGGGCCGAGGCCCCGGTGCCGGACGTCTCCACCGTGACCGTGGAGGGCACCACGGTTCCGCGCCTGCTCGACTTCGCCGGGCGTCTCGCCTCGACCCGCGTGGCCGAGGTCCGTGCCCAGGTCTCCGGCATCATCCAGGAGCGTGCCTTCGAGGAGGGCAGCCTCGTCGCCAAGGGCGACGTGCTCTTCCGGATCGATCCCGCCATCTACCGGGCCGAGGTCGACGCCAAGGCCGCGGCCCTCGCCCGGGCGGAGGCGACGCGCGTGCAGGCCCAGCGCCAGTCCGAGCGCACCGAGACGCTGGTGGAGCGGCAGGCGGCGAGCACCGCCCAGCAGGACGTCGCCCTGGCCAGCCTGCGCCAGGCCGAAGCCGACGTCGCCAGCGCCCGGGCTCAGCTCGCCCGTGCGCGGATCGATCTCGACTTCGCCACCGTGCGCGCGCCCATCGCCGGGCGCATCGGGCGTGCGCTGATCACCGAGGGGGCGCTGGTCGGCGCGGCCGACGCCACCAGGCTCGCCGTCATTCAGCAGATCGACCCGATCTTCGCCGACTTCAACGCGCCGGCCACGAACCCGGACTCGCTGGCCGGACCAGGCGCCGACCTGCCGGCGACCGAGGTCCGTCTCCTGCGACCCGATGGCGGCCTCTATCCCGATGCCGGCCGCCTGCTGTTCACGGATGTCGGCGTCGATCCCGGCACGGGCCAGGTCTCTCTGCGCGCGACCTTCCCCAACCCGAAGGCCGCCCTGCTGCCCGGCACCTACGTGCGCGTGCGCGTCGGCCAGGGCCAGAAGGCCGATGCGGTCATCGTCCCGGCCCAGGCGATCCAGCGCAGCAGTGCCGGCGAGGCGCAGGCCTACGTGGTGACGGAGGGCCGGACCGCCCTGCGGCCCCTGCGCACCGGCCCCCTCACGGAGGGAGGCTGGATCATCGAGCAGGGGCTGAAGGCCGGCGAGACCGTGGTGGTCGAGGGCTTCCAGAAGATCCAGCCCGGCATGGCCGTCAAGCCGGTGCCCTGGGCGGGCGCCCGCACCGCCGCCCTTCCGGCGCCCTGACCGAACGCGCCGTCCACCCTCCCCCGCTCCCGCAGGCGCAGTCCCATGACCCGGTTCTTCATCGACCGCCCGATCTTCGCCTGGGCGATCTCGCTCTTCATCGTTCTGGTGGGGGCGATCTCGCTCCTCGTGCTCCCCGTCTCGCAATACCCGGACGTGGCCCCCGTCACGATCCAGGTCACGGCGACCTATCCGGGTGCCCCGCCCGAGCGGCTCTACGACGGCGTCACCCGCATCATCGAGGAGGAGCTGAACGGCATTCCGGGGCTGATGTACTTCGAGAGCACCAGCGACACCTCGGGCCAGACCCAGATCATGGCCTCCTTCGCGCCGGGCTCGGACGCATCGCGGGCGACGGTGGCGGTCCAGAACCGGATCAAGCGCATCGAGGCGCGCCTGCCCCGCGCCGTGACACAGCAGGGCGTCATCGTCGAGGAGGCCAGCACCAGCTTCCTGCAATTCATCACCCTGAGTTCCCGCGACGGCTCCCTGAGCGAGACGGATCTGGGCGACATCGCCGCCCGGCGGGTCCTCGGCGAGCTGCGGCGGGTGCCGGGCGTCGGACGCGCCACCCTGTTCTCGTCGGAGAAGGCGCTGCGCATCTGGATCGACCCGGTCAAGCTCGTCGGGTTCAGCCTGACGCCGGCCGACGTCACGGCGGCGGTCGGCGCGCAGAACGCCCAGATCGCGTCGGGCATCGTCGGCGCCCAGCCCGCCCGGGACGGCCAGCGCATCGCCGCCAACGTCCTGGTGAAGGGACAGCTGACCTCCGCCCGCGAATTCGGCGCGATCGTGCTGCGCGCCAACCCGGACGGTTCGCTGGTGCGCCTGCGCGACGTCGCCGAGGTGGAACTGGCGGGCCAGTCCTACACCATGCAGACCCGCCTCGACGGGCGCCCCGCCGCCGGCATCGGCATCCAGCTCAGCCCCGGCGGCAACGCCCTCGCGGCGGCCACGGGTGTGCGGGCCCGGATCGCGACCTTGGCGAAGACGCTGCCCGCCAACGTGGCGATCACGATCCCCTACGACACGACGCCCTTCGTCGAGGTCTCGATCCGCAAGGTGCTGGTGACCCTGGCCGAGGCGATGGCCCTGGTCTTCGCCGTGATGTTCCTGTTCCTCCAGAACATCCGCTACACCCTGATCCCCACCATCGTGGTGCCGGTGGCCCTGCTCGGCACCTGCGGCGCCCTGCTGCTGGCGGGCTTCTCCATCAACGTGCTGACCATGTTCGGCATGGTGCTGGCCATCGGCATCCTCGTCGACGACGCCATCGTGGTGGTCGAGAACGTCGAGCGCATCATGGCCGAGGAGGGCTTGGCGCCGCGCGAGGCCACCGCCCGGGCGATGGGCCAGATCACCGGCGCCATCGTCGGCATCACCGTGGTTCTGGTCGCGGTGTTCGTGCCGATGGCGTTCTTCCCCGGCTCGGTCGGGGTGATCTACCGCCAGTTCGCGGTCAGCATGGCGACCTCCATCGCCTTCTCGGCCTTCCTGGCCCTGTCGCTGACGCCGGCGCTCTGCGCCACGCTCCTGAAGCCCATCGCGCCGGGCCACGGGCACGGCGGGCGCGGGGTCTTCGGCTGGTTCAACCGGTCCTTCGCGGCCGGGACCCGCGCCTACCGCTCCGGCGTGGACGGGACCCTGCGCCGGCCGCTCCGAGCGCTGGTCGTCTACGCCGCGCTGATCGCGGCGCTCGGCTGGGGCTACGCGCGGATGCCGTCGAGCTTCCTGCCCGTCGAGGACCAGGGCTACATCATCGTCGACGTGCAGACCCCGCCGGAATCCGCCACCGGCCGCACGCTCGACGTCGCCCGGCAGATCGAGGCGCATTTCGCCCGGGAGCCCGGCGTCGACAACCAGACCTTCCTCCTCGGCTTCGGCTTCTCGGGCCAGGGCCAGAACGCGGCGCTCAACTTCATCGGCCTCAAGCCCTGGGGGGAGCGCGGGCCGGCCGACAGCGCCGATGCGATCAGCGCCCGCGCCAACGCCATGCTGGCCGGGCTGCCCGACGCCGTCGCGATGTCGCTCGCCCCGCCGGCCATCGATTCCCTGGGCAATTCCAGCGGCTTCAGCTTCCGCCTCCAGGACAAGGCCCAGCAGGGCTACGCCGCCCTGGCCGCCGCGCGCGACCAGCTTCTGGCTGCCGCCACGAAGAGCCCGATCCTGCAGGGCGTCTACGTGGAGGGCCTGCCGACCGCGCCGCAGGTGGAGCTCCTGATCGATCGCGAGAAGGCGAACGCACTGGGCGTCACCTTCGCGGACATCAACGACACTCTCTCGACGAGCCTCGGCTCGGCCTATGTCAACGACTTCCCGAACCAGGCGCGCATGCAGCGGGTGATCGTCCAGGCCGAGGCCGGCCGGCGGATGAAGGCCGAGGACCTGCTCGACCTCCACGTCCGCAACGCCAGGGGCCAGATGGTGCCCCTGCAATCCTTCTCGCGCCTCGACTGGACGATGGGGCCGGCCCAGGTTGTCGGCTTCAACGGCTATCCCAGCATCAAGTTCGGCGGCACGGCGGCGCCGGGCTTCGCCAGCGGCGACGCCATGGCGGAGATGGAGCGCCTCGCCGGGCAATTGCCCGCCGGCTTCGATTTCGCCTGGACCGGGCAATCCCTCCAGGAAAAGCTCTCGGGCTCCCAGGCGATCTACCTGCTCGCCCTGTCGCTGGTCTGCGTGTTCCTGTGTCTGGCCGCCCTCTACGAGAGCTGGTCGATCCCGCTCGCCGTCCTGCTGGTGGTGCCGACCGGGATCGTCGGCGCGGTCTTCGCCATGCTGATGCGCGACATGCCCAACGACGTCTACTTCAAGGTCGGCCTGATCACGGTGATCGGCCTGACGGCCAAGAACGCCATCCTGATCATCGAGGTCGCCAAGGACCGCGTGGCGCAGGGGCGGCCCCTGCACGAGGCCGCCCTGGAGGCCTGCGCGCTCCGCTTCCGGCCCATCGTGATGACCTCCTTCGCGTTCATCCTCGGCGTGGTGCCGCTCGCCATCGCCACGGGGGCCAGCATGAACAGCCAGCGGGCCATCGGCACCGGCGTGCTCGGCGGCATGATCAGCGCGACGGTGCTGGCGGTGTACGTCACCCCGCTCTTCTACGTGCTGATCGCCTCCGCCTTCCGGCGGCGCGCGCCCTCCGCCGGCGCCAAGGCACCGCTGGCTTCGGCGGATCCCCACGGGGAAAAGGCACCCGCATGAGGCGCGGGCGCGGGACGCCGGCCGGCCGCGCTGGGCCGTCGGCGCTCCGAAGCCGAAGCGGCGGGTGACCGGGCGGAAGGAAGGGCGGGCCGGACGGGGACGTCGCGAGATCCCGCGAAGACCCTCAGCTCGGCCGCATCCGGTCCTCGTTCCTCTGGCAGGATTCCAGGTCGCGCACCGAACGATTGTAGGCCTCGTTGAAACGCTGCGCCGGCTGGCTCGGATCGCCCTTCGCGCGAATGTCCCGGGCGACATCCCGGCCGTGCCCGATCAGGCTCGCGACCGTATCGGTGTAGCCGGTGCAGGATGTGTTCGCCTTCGGGCTCATGCCGTCGAAGGTCGTACCGAGCTGGCGATTGGCGTTCGATACCTCGCCGAGGGCGGCCAGGAAGGGGGCGACATCCGCCCTGGGACCGAGGGCCTCGAATTGCCGGATCGCGCGGCGCAGCGTGAGGCTGGTGGAGAGGAGACGCCGCGCCGGCGCATCGTCCGGCAGGGCCGACAGACGGCGCTCGTCCCGGGCGATCTCGCGCTCGAACAAGGCCGTGCCGTAGGCGTCCATCGCCTTGGCCGCCGCCTCGACCCGCGGGACGAGGATCGCGTGCTGCTCGCGCGCGAACTTGAAGCCGTCCTCCTTGAACTCCCGCGTGGTCTGGTAGCGCGTCAGCACCTTCAGGGTCGGATTGACCTCGCGCAGGGCCGCCAACAGCCGGGCGGCCTGGGCATCGACCTCCGGCACGGCGCCCGGCAGCGCGACGGCCTTCTCCAGCTCCTCGATGACGCCGTCGAAATCCACGATGCCGAAATGGTACCAGGCATTGGCGCCGAGCTTCGTGCCGAGCTTGAGCACCCGCTCGTTGTCGCGCCGGTAGTCGGCCAGGTGTTGCGTCAAAGGATGCGACCGGACGAGGTGGTTCTGGGCCTCGGTGTAGGCGTTCGCCTTCGCCAGATTCTGAGACTCGGGCGTTTGCGTCGGCGCCGGACGGGCGGGCGCCCGAGCCGAGGCGGGCGGCGGCGGCGGGCTCTGCAGCAGGGCCTGGGAGGCCGCGGGTGCAGCGGGGAAATCGCACTTGAAGGCCTCGACCAGGCTCTTGCGGACGGCCTCGTGAGCCTGTGCGCACTGATAGGCCACGGTCGCCCGCGCGGCTTCGTTGCGCGCGACCGAGTCCCGGAAGCTCTCGCGCATCGTGCCGATCCCCTGGCGGATGCCGGGGCGGGCGGCCTCCGGCACGCCGGGGCTGGCGGCGCATTGGGCATAGGCGGCGAGGAAGGCGTCGCAGCTCTCGACGCCTACCGGTGTCACCGGCGTGACTGCGCGAGCAGGCGTCGGCGCGCACCCGACCAGGATGGCCACCACGGGGAGGACGTCACGAAACGATCCGACCCCGAATGCCCGTGCCCCGAATGCCCGTGCGCCGAGTGCCCGTGGCCCGAGTGCCCCTGCCCCGAGTCTCCGTGCCGGTCCTCGCATTCCCGTCCCTTTCCTCGAAGCGCCGATTGCGTTGAAGCGTCGCGCGGGACCCCGGTAGGGTCCCGCCGCTCGCCGGCCGCCGAATCCGGTCGGCCCGAGCCGTTGGAGCCGTCCCCGTGCCATGCGCGTGTCGCCCGGCTCGCGCAACCGCGACGGCGCGGAGCGGGGGTCTCACGCGCCTGACGTCCAGCCGATCACCGCCGTCAGCGGATCGCCGAGGCCAGGCTCCGGGATCGGTACGTGCACCGCGGTCCGCGCGAAGCCGGCATCCTGCAGATAGCGCTCGACCAGTCGCGCGCGCCCCGCCCCATCCAGAGCGTTCCAGATCGCCACGGCCTTGGTCGGGAAGCATCGGTTCGAGAAGCTGATGACCACCGGTGCCCCCGGGCGCGACACGCGCGCGACCTCGGACAACACCGCGATCGGCTTCTGCAGGTACTGGACCGAGACGCACAGCAGTGTCGCGTCGACGCTCGCGCTATCCAGGGGAAGCCGGGGCGCGGCGTTCAGATCCTGGACGAAGTGCTGAGTCAGGCGGGGGTTCGCCGCAAGTTCCGAGGCGTTCAGCCCGTGGCCGATGACCCGCGCGAAGGTCAGGTCCTCCGGCAGGTGGCTGACCCAGCTGGACATCAGGTCGAGAACCGTTCCTCCGGCCGGAACGACCTCCCGGTAGAGGCGCGTGACCGCGGCGATGGCGGCGTCGTCGATATGCGTGACGAAGCGCGGTTGCCGGTAGAACAGCGGATCGGGGCTCGGATCGTCCTTGGCGAACGCCGCGGGCGGAAAATCTGTCACCGGTGTCATCGAACTCTCGCGCTGCCTGCCGCCGACACGCTGGCCGAGGCCGGATCACGGAGCGCGATCCGGCCGGAGCCCATCGTGGCGAGGTCCAACGGCGCTGCGGGGCGATCGATCCTTGTCCACGGAAGGGACAGTCGCGTGTCGGGGGGGCGCGCGCCACGGGCGGGCAACGCACGGGATCTCAGCGGTCTCGCTGCAGGGATTCCGGTCTGAAGAACAGGCCCGCTTGCAGGCTGTCGCCGATCCGGTTCGCGCGCTCGGTGAGGCGCGCCGCCACGTCGGCGGGATACATCTGCCGGGCCGTCTCCTCGAAGAGAGCCAGCCAACGGGCAAAGTGGGCGGGGGTCAACGCACCGAGCCCCTGGTGCTTGCCGAACGGATTGCCCTTGTAGCGGCCGGATCGCAGCAGCAGCGAGGACCAGAAATCCTGGATCACCGCGAGGTGGCGGGGCCAGTCCCCATCCGGGATGGCGCGGGCAAAGACCGGCCCGATCAGGGGATCGCGCCGCACCTTGGCGTAGAAGGCGGCCAGGAAGGTTCGGAGGCTCGCTTCCGTCAGGGTTTCGGTGAGCATCTGGAACCAACCCGTTGCGACTCGAGGCGGGGCTGCCGAGCCTGTAACCGGAAATCGTTGTCGGGAGCCAGAGCAGGCCGGCGCGGATGGAACGATGCCGGCTCGGCAAGCCTGCCGGCGGAGCGAGATGCGCAGACATCCTCCTCGGGTCGGACGTCCCTGCCCTGCGCCCGGCGATCCAGGCATGGCTCACGGATAACCACAGAGGACCGGCGGGCGTTCACGACGCCGCCACCTGTTCCGCGATGGGGTGGACATGCCGGTGGAGCGTGGCGTCGCGACCTTCAGGATCCGTCGCCCGTGTCGTAGCGCTGCAAGCTCTGCGCGGCGGCATCGAAGGCCGCCCAGGTCCTGCGGGCGAGGCTTCCACCCACGCTGCAACGACGAACCCCGAGTTCGGCGAACACCCGGATTGCCTCGTCGTACTCGTTCACCACGACGTTGACCGGCTTCGGGGCGACGGCCGCGACGAGTTCCGCGACGGCACCGTGATCGAGGATGAAGGGCACGAAGAGGCAGTCGGCGCCGGCCTCCGCATAGGCGACGGCGCGCACGATGCTGGCACCGACCGACAGGTCGGGGACACGGAAGTTCTCGTTTCGACCGACGAGCATCACCGTGGGATCGACGGCGTCGATGGCGCTGCGTGCGGCGGCGATCCGTTCGACGGCTTGATCCGTCCCGTACATCGCGGTTCCGGACCAATCCTCGATCGACAGGGCGGCCACGCCCGTCTCGACGGCCAGGGCGACGGTCCGCGCGACATCCTCCGGACGGTCGGCGAAGCCGTTCTCGAAATCCGCGTTGACCGGCAGGTGGGTGCTGGCGACAAGCAGTCTCATGTGGTCGAGGGTGGCCTCCAGGCCGAGTTCCCCATCCTGCTTGCCGGCGGCCCAGGCCGCCCCCGCGCTCGTCGAGGCGATGGCCTTGAAGCCGAGCGTGGCGAGCCGAACCGCGCCGCCGGCATCCCAGGCATTGGGCAAGAGGAAGAAGCCGCTTTCGTGAAGGCCGCGAAAGGCGCTCCGCTTCTCTGCCGTGCTGGCCATCGCTCGCTCCATCGTCTTCAGGCCCGACGATCGTCCCGTCGCCGCCGCCGCGCCATGGCCCGCCCCCGAAGGAAGCGGCCGCTCTCGATGACGCCGTGGGTCGGATCGCTCCGCATCCGGGCCGGGCGCCCTTCTGAACGTTGCATCGCTCGATCGATGACATCCCGGCAGGACGAGGTCCATCTCCAGGGCAGCCGGTCGCGGCCCCAGGACCGGAGCCGGCCAGGATCTCGGCCGCCGTCGTCGATCGCTCGTGTTCCGGATGCGGACGACCCGGACGCGGATGGCGCGTCTGCCGAGGCGCGCTCCGCCGGGGAGCGCCGGGGGGCGTACGCCGCCGCACCGGCCCCGCACAGATCCGCCCGGGCGCGGCGGGCGGGTGCGGTTCCGGCCCGGGAAAGGGCGAAGTTTCTCGTGGTGGCGGAGGGGCCGGCGCGGGAGCTTCAGCGGCGAGCCGGCCCCGATCCGCCGGCGCAGGAGGTTTTCCCGATGCCGTTCTCTTCGCCACGATCCGCGGTCGAGCTCCCCCGCAACGCCGCGCTGTCGCCGCTCTTCCTCGCGCTGCTGGCGCTCCTCTTGCTGGTCGCCTCCGCCCAGGCGTCGCCGGGGCCGACGCGGGGCGGCCTGACGCTGCGCGGGTCGGCCGGCGGCGCGCCGGTCGAGGCCGTCCAGCTCGCGACCGACATCAGCGTCGATGTCAGCGGCCCGACCGCCCGGGCCGTCGTCACCCAGGCCTTCCGCAACACCGGTGCGGACTGGGTCGAGGGCACCTACGTGTATCCCCTTCCGGAGGACGCGGCCGTGGACGGCATGAAGCTCGTCGTCGGCTCCCGGGTGATCGTCGCCGACATCCGCGAGCGGGCGGCGGCCAAGCGCGCCTACGAGGCCGCGAAGGCGGCCGGGCAATCGGCCGCCCTGACCGCGCAGGCGCGGCCCAACATCTTCACCAACGCGGTCGCCAATATCGGCCCCGGCGAGACGGTGCTGGTCCAGATCACCTATCAGCAGACGATCCCCGTCTCCGGCGAGACGCGGATGCTGCGCCTGCCCCTGGTGGTCGCGCCCCGTTACAATCCCGCCCCCGCCGCGCTTGACGCGGTCTCCCTCGACGGCGTGGCCGAGGCGGCCCGCGACCCGGTTCCCGATCGCGCCCGGATCAGCCCGCCGGTGCTCGACCCGTCGGTCTCCCGCCCGACCAACCCCGTCGCCGTCACGGTGCGGCTCCGGGCGGGCTTCGCCATCGGCAGCCTTCGCAGCGCGACCCACGCGATCCGCGTGACCGAGGCGGGCCCGGAGGCCCGGACCGTCACCCTGGCCGACGGCGTCGTGCCGGCCGACCGTGACCTCGAGCTGACCTGGGCGCCGGTCCCCAGCCGGATGCCCGGCCTCGGCCTCTTCCGCGAGACCGTCGCCGGCCGCACCTACCTGCTGGCCGCCGTGAACCCGCCGGAGATCGGGGCCGACGCGGCGACCAGGCCGGTGCGGGACGTCACCTTCGTCATCGACAATTCCGGCTCGATGTCCGGCGCCTCGATGCGCCAGGCCAAGGCCGGGCTGCTGGCCGGCCTCCGCCGCCTGACCCCGCAGGACCGCGTCAACGTCATCCGCTTCGACGACACCTGGGACGCACTGCATCCCGAGCCCGTCCCGGCGACGCCGGATGCCCTGGCGGAGGCCGAGCGCTTCGTCGCCGCCCTGGAGGCGCGCGGCGGCACCGAGATGCTGGCGCCGCTCAAGGCGGCCCTGGCCGATCCCCACCCGGAGGACGGGCGCGTGCGCCAGGTGGTGTTCCTCACCGACGGCGCCGTCGGTGACGAGGAGCGGATCTTCGCGGCGATCCACGCGAATCTCGGGCGCTCGCGCCTGTTCATGGTCGGCATCGGCTCGGCGCCCAACGGCCACCTGATGCGCCACGCCGCCGAGATCGGGCGCGGCAGCTTCACGGAGATCCGCGACCTCGCGCAGGTCGGCGAGCGGACCCGCGCGCTCTACGAGAAGCTCGAATCCCCCGCCGTCACCGACCTGACCGCGAGCTTCTCGGTCCCGGGCGTCGCGGTGACGCCGGGCGCGCTTCCCGACCTCTACCGCGGCGAGCCGCTGGTCTTCGCCGCCCGGCTGCCGGGGGAAGCCGGGGGGACCGTGACCGTCGCGGGCCGGGTGGGTGGCCGGGCCTGGAGCCGGACGCTGCCGCTCGCCGAGGCGGGCGCGGGCGCCGGCATCTCCAAGGTCTGGGCGCGCTCCCGGATCGGCGAGACCGAGACGGCGCGCATCACCGGGCGCTTCGGCCCCGATACGGCCGACGCCGCCATCCTGGCCCTCGCCCTGGAGCACGGCCTGACGACGCGCCTGACCAGCCTCGTGGCGGTCGACGCCACCCCGCGCCGGGCGCCGGGCACCCCCCTCGTCGCCGCCGACCTGCCGCTGAACCTGCCGGCGGGCTGGGACTTCGCCAGGGTGTTCGGCACGGACCGGCCCGGCGCGGAGCCCGCCGACGGCGGGGCGGCCCGGATCGTGCCGATCGGCGCCGACGGCGCGGCCGTCGACCTGCCACAAACCGGGGCCGGGATCCTCGCGCAGCTCGGCCTGGGCCTGCTCCTCGCCCTGCTGGGCCTGCTGCTGGGCGCCGGTCTCCGGACCGGCGGCCGGCGGACCGGGGACCTCCGATGAGCCGTCGTCTCGCGATGAGCCGCCGCTCCGCGATGAGCCGTCGCCTCGGAACCGGAGTGCGGAGGGCCCTCGCGGCCCTCCTCACCCTCGCGGGCCTCGGGCTGGCCGTGCAGGCCGCCTGGATCCCCGCCAAGGCCGCCCTGGCGCAGGGGCTGCTGGAGCGTGCCTTCGCCCGCAGCCTGGCCTCGGGGCAGCCCGCCCGGCCCTGGCCCTGGGCCGACACCGAGCCCGTCGCCCGGCTCACCGTCATGGGCCGCAGCTTCGTGGTCCTGCGAGGCGGGAGCGGGCAGGCCCTGGCCTTCGGCCCCGGCCATCTGGACGGCACCCCGGAGGCCGGCGCACCCGGCACCGCGGTCTTCGCCGCGCACCGCGACACGCAGTTCGCGGGGCTGGGGCGGCTCGGCCCCGGCGATCCGGTGGTGGTGACGGGCCGGGACGGCCGAACCCTGCTCTTCCGCGTCACCGGCACGCGGGTGGCGCGCTGGGATGCCTCGGGCATCGACCCGCAGGCCCCCGGCCGGCATCTCGACCTCGTCACCTGCTGGCCCCTGGATGCGCTGCAGGCCGGCCCGCTGCGGCTGATCGTCGAGACCGCGTTGGTGCGGGAGGCGGGGCGTCCCTGATGGATCGCCGGGGATGGCCAGCTTGGCCGCCCTTGCGCATATGTGCGGTTTCGTGCGGATCTGTGCGGATCGAGCCTGCGCGAGCCATGTCCGTGAGCGATGTCGAATTGTCCGAGGCGCAGAGCCGCGCCATTGCCCAGATCGTGCGCGAGGCGCTGGCCCGCCGGCGCATCTCCCGGCAGACCTTGGCCGAAGAGGCCCGGATCAGCCTCTCGACCCTGGAGAAAGCGCTCGCCGGCCGCCGGCCGTTCACCCTCGCGACCACGATCCGGCTGGAGGAAGCGCTTGGCCAATCCCTGCGCCAGCCGACGGGGCAGGCACCGGCCTCGGAACCGCCCCGTCACGCCCCCGACGAACTCGGGGCCTACGCGCGGCAGGGCGTGGCCTGGCTGGAGGGCCGGTACCTCACCCTGCGCCCCTCCTTCGAGACGGTGGGGGTGATCTTCGCCTACCGGACCGAGATCGCCTGGGATGCCGACAGCGCGCGCCTGGTGTTCCGTGAGGCCAAGCGGATCGATGCGCCGTTCGCACAATCCGGCAGTGTCGCCGTCCCGAGCCAATCCGGCATGATCTACCTGGTGACCAACTGGCACGGGCAGCATCGTCTCGCGGTGTTGTGCCGTCCCAATATCCGCGGCGAGATGTACGGGATCCTCACCACGCTGCACGCGGGCCGCGGGACCCAGCTCACGCCCGCTTCGGCACCGCTCGCCCTGCTGCCGGAGCGCGACGCGGCCGAACTCCGCTACGGCCGCGTCGCTCCGCACGAGCCGGCTTACGCCGCCTTTCGGGCGCATCTCGATCGCGTCCACGCGGACGGCTACGCCACGTTCTTCACGAACGCTTCCTAGCCGGACCGACACCGGACGCGGCCGACAGTCCGGGCAGACGCCTTCTGACACCCTGTCGACCGCCCACCTTCGAGCGCGCGATCGAAGCGCTCGCCTGTCGGGCTGTCCGACGCGCGGGCCACCGCAATCCCTAACCGGTGCGGTGCTCGATCTCGCCCTCGAGGTCTCGGGCGAGCCTCTCGTCGATCGCCTCGGCCCGGACGATGGCGGACCGGGTGCGGAAGCGCTCGACATACCGCAGCAATTCGAGGTTCGGCGGCACGAGCTTCCGGCGCGTCGTCCAGTCGAGGGCCGTCGCCCAGAGGACGTCGGCGGCCGTGAACCGCTTGCCGAACAGGTAGGGTCCCCGGCGAAGCTGCGCCGTCAGCGCCTCCATCACGGCGTCGTAGCTGCCATACGGCGACATCGCCGGGGGGCCCGGGTCGCGCGTCATGGCGCGATCGACGATCGCGGGCTCGAAGGAGGCGCCGTGGAAGGCGAGCCAGCGCAGGTAGGGACCGCGCAGGGGGTCGTCGAGCGCCGGGGCGAGCTTCGCCTCGGGGTAGAGGTCGGCGAGGTAGATGACGATCGCCGCCTGCTCGGTCACGACCACGTCGCCGTGCACGATCGCCGGCACCTTGCCGAGCGGATTGACCGCGAGGAACGCGGGCGCGCGGTGTTCGCCCGCCTTCAGGTCGAGGGTGCGGAGCCCATAGTCGGCCCCGAGCTCCTCCAGCAGGGCCAGGACACCCGACGAGCGGGTGCGCGGCGCATGGTAGAGCGTGATCCGGCGGGAATTCATCGCGAACAGCTCCGTCGTTCGATGATCATGGCGTCGCGCAAGACACTGCGCGGCTCGAAGGCGACCTGCCTGCTGTCCTTATTCGTCATCGGTGGGGATGGAGACAAGCGACGCTCGTCCACGACGATGACGGGCGTCGCCTTCGACCGCGGCAGATCGGCGGGACCCGCGCCGAAACCTTGGCGCATCACCTCGGCACGGGCTCCTGATCGAGCTCGCCACATCCGCATGTCGATCCGGCCAGGGAGATCCCAGGCTGAGACAGCCCGGCCCCGATCCGCGGGATCGTGGGGTCTCGACGGCCCGACGGCACCCGCGCATCCGATGGCCGCGTCCCGACCATCCCGCGCGATCTGCCGGCGTGATTCCGGCCGGCGCCGCCGGCCGCCGATCGGCTCCGACGGGGCAGCGGCACTCGCTCTGCGAAGGTCCGCTCCTGAAAACCTCGGGAAGCGGAGGCTGCGACCGGAAGGGGCCGGCATCTCCCGGTCGATGCCCGGCCCGACGGCTTCGAAAGGAAGCGGGTTCTCGCTGCAACGTCGTGCGGAGCACCGCGGCCGGTCGACGCGCGTCGGTGCCGAACCGAGGGCTGGATGGCGCAGGCGTCTCCCGGCGCGGACCGACGCGCTCGGGGACGCCTGCGCTCGTTCGGAGATGCAGGATCCGGCGCCGTCGACCAGGATATTGCAGTTCCTCCGGGCGGCGGGATGGGGTCGCGGGCTGCCGCGACCCCCGTCTCTCAGGCCGCCATCGGTCCGGAGCGCCGGTGGCCCTTCACGTCGAACCGGTCGAGCATCATGACCTTGTCCCAGACCCGAACGAAATCCGCCACGAACCGACCCTGGCCGTCGCTGCCGGCATAGGCATCGGCGATGTTGCGCAGCTGCGCGTTCGATCCGAAGACGAGATCGCTGCGCGTGGCCTCGAACCTGACCTGCTGCGTGTCGCGGTCCTTCAGGGCGAAGGTCGTCCCGGCCGCATCGGCCTTCTCCCAGACCAGATTCGTGTCGGTCAGGTTGCGGAAGAAGTCCGTCGTCAGCACGCCCACCCGGTCGGTGAAGATGCCCCGGTTCGATCCATCGTGGTTGGCGTTCAGGGCCCGCAGGCCGCCGGTCAGCACCACCCATTCCGGCGCGGTCAAGGTCAAGAGATTGGCCTTGTCGAGGAACATCTCCTCCGGGGACAGGCGCTGGGCCATCGCCCCGAACCCGTCATCGACGTAGTTGCGGAAGCCGTCCACGACGGGCCTCAGCCACTGGAACATCTCGATGTCGGTCAGTTCCTGCGTGGTGTCGACCCGGCCGGGCGTGAACGGCACCTGTGCCTCGACCCCGGCCTCCCTGGCCGCCTTCTCCACGGCGGCGCAGCCGGCGAGCACGATGAGGTCGGCGAGCGAGACCTGCCTGCCGTCGCTCCGCCCGGCGTTGAACGCGGCCATGACCCCGCGCAACGCCTCGACCACGGGCGCGGCCCGGCGGTTGACGGCCCAGTCCTTCTGCGGGGCGAGGGCGAGCCGCCCGCCGTTGGCGCCGCCGCGCTTGTCGCTGTCGCGGTAGGTCGAGGCCGCCGAGAAGGCCGTGAAGGCCAGGTCCGAGACCGGGAGGTTCGTGCCCAGGATCGCTTGCTTCAGGGCGGCGATCTCGGCCCCGCCGATCGGCACATAGGCGGCATCGGGGATCGGGTCCTGCCACAGCAGGCCGTCCTCGATCGTCACCTCCGGGCCGAGGTAGCGGTGCTTGGGTCCCATGTCGCGGTGGGTGAGCTTGTACCACGCCTTGGAGAAGGCCTGCGTGAAGGCGTCGAAGTCGCCGAGGAACTTCTCGCAGACCTTGCGGTATTCCGGATCGACCTTCAGGGCGATGTCGGAGGTCATCATCATGAGGGGATGCATCTGGCCGGCGACATGGGCGTCGGGGGTCTTGGGCGCGTCCGGATCCTTCGGGGTCCATTGCAGGGCGCCGGCGGGACTCTTGGTCTGCTCCCAGTCGAACTTGAAGAGGTTCTCCAGATAGGCGTTGTCCCACCGGGTCGGATCGGGGGTCCAGCTGCCCTCGATGCCGTTGGTCATGGTGTCCTTGCCCGAACCGGCGCCCTTCGGGTTGTGCCAGCCGAGACCCATCGCCTCCATCGGCGCCATCTCCGGCGGCGGCCCGATCTCCTTGGCGGGGGTCATGCCGTGGCTCTTGCCGAAGGCGTGGCCGCCCGCGATGAGCGCCACGGTCTCCTCGTCGTTCATGGCCATGCGGGTGAAGGTCACCCGGATGTCGTTGGCCGAGCCCTGCGGGTCGCCGTTCGCGTAGGGTCCCTCGGGGTTCACGTAGATCAGCGACTGGTGGGAGGCGGCGAGCGGGTTCTCCAGGTCGTAGTCGGCGTTGCCGTTCCGGCCGCGCCAGCGCTGGTCGCGATTGACCATCTCGTCGAAGCTCGAGACCGTGCCCATCTCGACGACCTCGGGACCCCAGTAGGTGGCGTTGTCCGCCTCCCAGGCGTCGAGGCGCCCGCCGGCGAAACCGTAGGTCGGCAGGCCCATGATCTCCAGGGCGCAATTGCCGGTCAGCACCATCAGGTCGGCCCAGGAGAGGGCGTTGCCGTACCTGTGCTTGATCGGCTGCAGGAGGCGGCGCGACTTGTCGGTGTTGCCGTTGTCCCACCAGCTCGAGATCGGCGCGAAGCGCTGCATCCCGGTGCCGGCGCCGCCGCGGCCGTCCGCGATCCGGTAGGTGCCGGCCGAGTGCCAGGCCATGCGGATCATCTGCGGTCCGTAATTGCCGTAGTCGGACGGCCACCACGACACCGACGAGGTCAGGAATTGCTTGATGTCGCTCTTGAGCGCCGCGAGGTCGATCGTCCCGAAGGCGCCGGCATAGTCGAAATCCGGCCCGAGCGGATCGGCCGCGAGCCCGTTCTGGTGCAGGAGCTCGACCCGCAAGCGGTGCGGATACCAGTTCTCCAGCGCCGGACGGCTGCCGAGAGCCCCACCGATCCGGTCGCCTCCGAACGGGCACTGGCCCGCCATCGGATAGGATTCGGTGTCGGTCTTGTCGGTCGTCATCGTGTTCATCAACATTCCCCCTGGGCGCGGGATCGGCGTCACCGGACGTCTGGGGCCTCCGGCCCGTTGCCGACGGAGGCGTGAGGCGCGCAGCGCCTCAGGAAAAGCAACTTTTGCGCGATCCAGCCGTGAGCGAAATCAGCCGATTTGATCAAAAATCAAGGCGCCGCGGACCTTATGCGCCGGGCGGCGGCGGGATCGCCCTGGAAGCGACGGCCTCACGTTTGCGCGAGTCCGCGACGCGCGATCCGTCGGTGGCCAAGGCCACACCCTGGCCACGCGCCGGCGGCCCGACGGTCGAGCCGTCATCGCGCGCCGATCTCTCGGCAGCCGCCGGCCCTGGCAGCCAAAGCCGTCCCGGGAGCAAATCGCTCGCGATCGGCGATCCCTCGTGCGAGGGCCGCCCCCGGCCTCACACGTCGAGGTTGGCGACGCTGAGCGCGTTGTCCTGGATGAACTCGCGGCGGGGCTCCACCACGTCGCCCATCAGCTTCACGAACAGGTCGTCGGCGTCCTGGGTGTCCTTGACCCTGACCTGGAGGAGCGAGCGCACGTCGCGGTCGAGGGTGGTCTCCCAGAGCTGCTGGGCGGTCATCTCGCCCAGGCCCTTGTAGCGCTGGAGCTGCAGGCCCTTGCGGCCGAAGGCCATCACCGCCTCGAACAGGCCGACGGGCCCGTGCAGGACCGTCTCGTCGCCCTTGCGGGCGTAGGTGACGGGCTGGTCGTAGATCTCGCGCAGGGCCTCCGCCCGATCGGCGAGGCGGCGCGCCTCCTGGGAGGCGAGCAGCGAGGCGTCCAGGGTCGCCACCTGGCGCACGCCGCGCAGGGTGCGGCTGAGGACGTAGCCGCCGTCCGAGACGGACCCTTCCCAGCCGCGCTCGATGTCGTCGGCGATCCGGTCCATGCGCCGGGCGACCTCCTCGGCCAGCACCTCGGCCTCGGCCTGGGCCTCGTCGACATTGGTCCGGAAGGCGCCGGCGATCAGCGCCTGCTCGACTACGGCCCGGTCGTAGCGGGTGTGGAGGGCCTGCATGAGCCCGCGGAACTGGCGGGCCTCCTCGACCAGGGATTTCAGCTGCGCGCCGCCGAACTCGGTGCCGGAGGCCAGCCGCAGCACGGCGCCGTCGACGCCCGCATCGATGAGGTAGTCCTCCAGCGCCCGCTCGTCCTTGAGGTAGATCGCGGACTTGCCCTTGGCGGCTTTGTAGAGCGGCGGCTGGGCGATGTAGAGGTGCCCGCGCTCGATCACCTCGGGCATCTGCCGGAAGAAGAAGGTCAGCAGCAGGGTGCGGATGTGCGAGCCGTCGACATCGGCATCCGTCATGATGATGATGCGGTGGTAGCGCAGCTTCTCGGGGTTGAAGCCCTCGCGGTCCGTCGACGAGCGCCCGATGCCGGCGCCGAGCGCCGTGATCAGCGTGCCGATCTCGGCCGAGGACAGCATCCGGTCGGCGCGCACGCGCTCGACGTTGAGGATCTTGCCGCGCAGGGGCAGCACCGCCTGGAAGGTGCGGTCGCGGCCCTGCTTGGCCGAGCCGCCGGCGGAATCGCCCTCCACCAGGAGGATCTCGCACTTCGAGGGATCGCGCTCCTGGCAGTCGGCGAGCTTGCCGGGCAGGGAGGCGATGTCGAGGACGCCCTTGCGGGTTACGGTCTCGCGGGCCTTGCGGGCCGCCTCGCGGGCGGAGGCCGCCATGATGACCTTGGCCATCACCGAGCGGGCCAGCGCCGGGTTCTCCTCCAGCCAGTTCGACAGGCCCTCGTTGAGGACGTTCTCGACGGCCGGGCGCACCTCCGAGGAGACGAGCTTGTCCTTGGTCTGCGAGGAGAATTTCGGGTCCGGCACCTGCACCGAGATCACGGCGGTGAGGCCCTCGCGGCAATCCTCGCCGGTGAGCGAGATCTTCTCGCGCTTGGCGATGCCCGACGACTCGGAATAGCCCGTGATCTGCCGGGTCAGGGCCGCGCGGAAGCCGGCCATGTGGGTGCCGCCGTCGCGCTGCGGGATGTTGTTGGTGAAGGGCAGCACGGTCTCGTTGAACGAGTCGTTCCACCAGAGGGCGACCTCGACGCGGATGTTGTCGCGCTCGGCCCGCACCATCACGGGCTTCTGCATGCCCTCGATGGGTTTGCGCGAGCGGTCGAGGTAGCGCACGAAGGCCTCGATGCCGCCCTCGTAGAACAGCTCCTCGCGCTTGTGCTCGGCGTGGCGCGCGTCGGTGAGCACGATGCGCACGCCGGAATTGAGGAAGGCGAGCTCACGCAGGCGCTTCTCCAGCGTCGCGTAGTCGAACTCGATCATCGTGAAGGTGTCGGTGGAGGGCAGGAACGACACCTCGGTGCCGCGCCGGCCGTTGCCGTCGCCCACCACGATCAGCGGCGAGACCGCGTCGCCGTGGCGGAACTCCATCGCGTGCTCCTTGCCGTTGCGCCAGATGCGCAGGCGCAGCCATTGCGAGAGCGCGTTGACCACGGAGACGCCGACGCCGTGCAGGCCGCCGGAGACCTTGTAGGAATTCTGGTCGAACTTCCCGCCGGCATGGAGCTGGGTCATGATGACCTCGGCCGCCGAGACGCCCTCCTCCTTGTGGATGTCGGTGGGGATGCCGCGGCCGTTGTCCGAGACCGTGACCGAGCCGTCCGCGTTCAGCGTGACGGTGACGAGGTCCGCGTGGCCCGCGAGCGCCTCGTCGATGGCGTTGTCGACCACCTCGTAGACCATGTGGTGCAGGCCCGAGCCGTCGTCGGTGTCGCCGATATACATGCCGGGGCGCTTGCGCACCGCGTCAAGGCCCTTGAGGACCCGGATGGATTCCGCGCCGTAGGCATCGGCCGCGAGGTTATGGGAGCTGTCGGACATGAACTTCCTCGGACAGGCGGGCATTCAGGCCGGGCTTGCCGGCCCAGGCCGGGCCCCCGCCGCCTGCGTTTCTTCTTGACCCACGCAATATAAGCATTTCCCACTGGAAATGCATCGTTTTCGGGCGCTCGGGCGCCCGCGTTCGCGACCACGATGCCCCGTCCGCGTTAACCGCCCGTCAAGGCCCCGCCGGGATCCGGCCGCCGGGACCCGGCGGGGCTCAATCCTGCAGGAAGGGGTTCGACACCCGCTCCTCGCCCAGCGTGCTGGTGGGGCCGTGGCCGGGGATGAAGGCGACGTCGTCGCCCAGGGGCAGGACCTTGTCCCTGATCGCCCGGATCAGCTGCTCGTGGCTGCCGCCGGGCAGGTCGGTGCGCCCGACCGAGCCCTTGAACACCACGTCGCCCACCAGGGCGAAGCGCGCGTCGCGGCTCATGAAGACCACGCTGCCGGGGGAGTGGCCGGGGGCGTGCAGGATGTCGAAGGCGAGGCCGCCCACCTCGACCAGGTCGCCGTCGGTCAGCCAGCGGTCGGGCGTCACCACCCGGGCGCCGTCGATGCCGTAATTGGCCCCCGTCTCCGGCAGGCTGTCGAGGAGGTAGCGGTCGGCCTCGTGCGGACCCTCGATCGGCACGCCCAGGCGCTCGCGCAGCTCGGCCGCGCCGCCGGCATGGTCGATATGCCCGTGGGTGAGCAGGATCTTCTCGATGGTGATGCCCTGGGCGGCGATGGCCGCCTCGATCCGGTCGAGGTCGCCGCCCGGATCGACCACGGCCCCGACCTTGGTCTCGTCCGACCAGATCAGGGTGCAGTTCTGCTGGAAGGGGGTCACCGGAATGATTCCGGCGCGGGGCGTGCCTGGCATCGGGGGTCTCGCGGGATGGCGCCGCGGCGGTGCGGACTGGCCGCCCGCCCCGGCAGGGAGTTGGCGCCGCTCCGGCGCCGATGGAGGCCTGTCTAGCCCGAGATCGGCGCGGGCGCGAATCCGCCGCGCGTGCCGCGGGCGCGATTCCGCCGCGCTCGCCGCGGCCTCATGGTCAAACTTCGGCCTCGCCACGGGCCTAACGGAGCCTTAACCACGGTCCGGCCGCACCGCCTCGCCGGCCGACCCGTTCCGCTTCCCCTCTCCCCATCCGGGCCCCTTGCGCACATGCTGAAAACCGCCTTCGTCGCCGCACGGGACCGGCAGCGCCTCGGGGAGATCGCGTCCGTCCTCATCGGCTTCGGCGTCACCAAGGTGGTCGAGCGCCTGGGCCTCGCCCAGGTGGCGCGGCTGGCCAAGCGCCGGACGCCGCAAGTGGACATCGCCCGCCTGTCGCAGCCCCAACGGGTGCGCCGGGCGATCGAGACCCTGGGGCCGACCTTCGTCAAGCTCGGCCAGATCCTGGCGAGCCGGCCCGATCTGCTCACCCCGGAATGGACCGAGGAGCTGGAGAAGCTCCACAGCCAGGTCTCGCCGATCCCGTGGGAGCGCATCCGGCCCCAGCTCGAGGAGGATCTCGGGGCGCCGCCCGCGGAGGTCTTCGCCGAGTTCGACACCACGCCGCTCGCCGCCGCCTCCATCGCCCAGGTCTACCGCGCCCGCCTGCAGACGGGCGAGGAGGTGGTGGTGAAGGTGCTGCGGCCGGGCCTGCGCAAGACCATCGAGGCGGACCTGCGCCTGATGGGCCACGCCACCCGCATCGTCGTGGACGAGTGGCCGGAATTCGGCCGCTACCAGCCCCAGGAGCAGATGCGCCACCTGGCCAGCGGCCTCTACGGCGAGCTCGACCTCATCAACGAGGCGCGCAACTGCGAGACCATCGCGGCGATCTTCGCCGACCGCGACGACATCGTGGTGCCCAAGATCCACTGGGAATGGACCTCCGAGCGCGTGCTCGTGCAGGAATTCGTGCACGGCATCCCGCCCAACGACCATGCCCGCCTGGACGCCGCCGGCTACGACAAGGTGCTGCTCGCCCAGAAGGGCACCGACGCCTTCCTGCAGATGGCCCTGATCGAGGGCGTGTTCCACGCCGACCCGCATCCCGGCAACATGCTGATCATGCCGGACAACCGGATCGGCTTCATCGATTTCGGCATCATCGGGCGCCTGTCCCAGCGCCGGCGCACGCAGCTCCTGATGCTGATCGGCGCCATGCTCAAGGAGGATTCCGACGGGCTGATGGCCGTGCTCCTCGACTGGAGCGGCTCGAGCAACCCGGACCTGACCAAGCTCGAGGCCTCCTCGCAGGCCTTCGTCGCCCGCCACACCGGCGCCACCCTCGATTTCGGGGCACTGCTCACCGACTTCATGACCATGGCCCGCGAGAACGACCTCGCCATGCCCACCGACCTCGCCATCCTGTTCAAGGGGCTGGTGACGGCCGACGGGGTGATGCGCCAGCTCGATCCGGGCTTCGACCTGTTCTCGGCCGCCGGCCCCACCGTGCGGCGCAAGCTCGCCTCGCAATTCTCGATCAAGGGCCTCACCCGCAAGGTCGAGGCGGTGGGCGCCGGCCTGTTCGGCGCGGCCTCCGAGCTGCCGACCCTGATCCACCTGATGCTGGTGCGCCTGAAGCAGGGCCGCGTCACCGTCGAGATCGAGCTCAAGGGCATCGAGAAGCTCACTCGCGGCATCGAACGCGCCGCCGCCCGCATCGCGGTGGCGCTCATCGTCGCCGCCTTCGCGACGCAGCTCGCCCCCCGCTTCATGGACCTCGGCACCCCCGCCTTCATCACCGTCGGCGCCATGGTCTGCGTGATCGGGATCGGCTGGCTCGTGCTGCTCGGGCGCAACAAGTAGCGGATCGGGCGATCCTCAGGACGTCGCGGCGGCCTCGCCCTCCCGGGGTCGGACACTGGAGTAATCCACCGTCGCGCGCGCCTTCGACAGGTCGTGCGCGTTCTGCAGGTTGAGCCAGAATTGCGGCGCGGTTCCGAAGCGGACGCCGAGCCGGATCGCGGTATCGGCGGTGATGCCGCGCCGCCCCCGGATGATCCCGGAGACGCGATTGGGCGGCACGCCGATCTCCGTTGCGAACTGCCGGGCGGAGAGGTCGAGCGGCGTCAGGTATTCCTCCACGAGGATTTCGCCGGGATGGGTGCGGATGCGGGCCATGGCCGATCTCCTGGGCAGTCACGCGATCGGGCTCACAGGCCCGGCATCGCAGAATGTTTCTGTGAGGTTGTATTTTTCTTGAATAAAATTACCTGAGGTTCGCATGCCTGATCGGGCTGCCAACGGAAGGAAAGATACACCATGGCTGATCGCGCCGTCAGGAAGACCGGAAAGAACGCTCAGGGCGATATCACGGCTCTGTGCAACGATGGCGATGTGTGGTCGCCCCGTCGCAAGCAGGACGCCATCAACGACATCGAGACCGGACTTCACACCTATCACGTGCCCTGGACCAACGGACGGACCGAGATCCGGGTCGTCCAGGGTCCGAACGGCAAGTACCTGCGCACGGATCGGGATCAGACAACCCGGAACAACCTGGACGACCTTCCGGATTGCTGATCCGAGCTGCGGCGGAACCGTGATCGGCGGCAGGCCTGACTTTTAGCGGACCCACCGTTCGAACCGCCTGCGCGGTTCACCCCACCCGCCGCTTCAGCGGCGCGTCGAGGCCGCCGACGCGGAACCAGTGGTAGCCGTAGCGCTCCATCATCAGGCAGTGGCGGCCCGCCTCGTCCGCCTCGCAGCGGCGGCCGGTGAGGAGGTCGACGAGGATCCGGCCCTCCGGTCCCTCGATTCCGGCCGAGAGTTCGATCTCCATCGGCGTGCCCGCGAGGTTGTGCACGCACAGCACGGAGTTGCCCTCCCAGTCGTAGCGGATCGCCAGGATCGCCGGCGAGGCCGTCTCGATCACCACGAAGTCGCCCCAGCCGATCTCCGGCACCTCCTTGCGGGTGCGGATGATGCTCTCCATCCAGTTCAGGAGCGAGCCTCGGTCGTGGCGCTGGCTCGCCACGTTGACGTGGTCGAAGCCGTAGGCGCCGTGGTCGATCACCGGCAGGGTCGGGGTCTCGCTCTTGGTGAAGCCGCCCTGGACCTCGGCGTTCCACTGCATCGGCGTGCGGGCGCATTCGCGCTCCTTGAGCGCGAGGTCGTCGCCCATGCCGATCTCGTCGCCGTAGCGCAGCACCGGCGTGCCCGGCAGGGTGAACATCAGCGAATAGGCGAGCTCGATGCGCTTCTGGTCGCCCCCGAGCATCGGGGCGAGGCGCCGCCGGATGCCGCGGTCGTAGAGCTGCATCCCCTTCTCGGGTCCGAAGGCGGAGAACACCGCCTGGCGCTGGGCCTCGGTGAGGCGCCCGAGGTCGAGCTCGTCGTGGTTGCGCAGGAACACCGCCCACTGGGCCGAATCCGGCCGGTTCCAGGTCTTGCGCATGGCCTTGGCGAGCGGGCGCCCGTCGCCGGCGGCGAGCCCGTAGAACAGGGCCTGGTTGACCTGGAAGTTGAACAGCATGTGGAGCCGGTCGGCATCGTCGCCGAAATAGTCCAGGTCCTTCCTGGGCAGGATGTTGGCCTCGCCCAGGATGATGGCGTCGCCCTGGCGCCATTGCAGGAACTCGCGGAAGTCGCGCAGCATGTCGAACTGCTCGTCGGGCTCGCCCGTGACCTCCGGCCCCTTCTTGGCGATGACGAAGGGCACCGCGTCCATGCGGAAGCCCGAGACCCCGAGCTGGATCCAGAAGCCCATGATCTTCTGGATCTCGGCCCGCACCGCCGGGTGGGCGGTGTTGAGGTCCGGCTGGAACGGCATGAAGCGGTGGAAGTAGTAGGCCCCCGCCTTGGCGTCCCGGGTCCAGGTCGTGGTCTGGACCCCGGGGAAGACCATGCCCTCGTCGGCGTGCGGCGGGCGGGTCTTCGACCAGACGTACCAGTCCCGGTAGGGTGAGTCGGGGTCCGAGCGGGCCGACTGGAACCAGGGATGCTGGTCCGAGGTGTGGTTGACCACGAGGTCGATCAGGACGCGCAGGCCCCGCTGCTTGGCCGCGTGGGTGAAGGCGACGAAGTCGCCGAGCGAGCCGTAATCCGGGTCGACGCCGTAATAGTCGGAGATGTCGTAGCCGCCGTCGCGCTTGGGCGAGGGCTGGAACGGCATCAGCCAGATCGCCGTGATGCCGATGCCCTGCAGGTAGTCGAGCCGGCGCTCCAGCCCGGCGAAGTCGCCGATGCCGTCGCCGTTGCCGTCGAGGAAGGTCCGGACCGACAGGCAGTAGACGACGGCGTTCTTGTACCAGAGGTCCTTGATCATGCCGCCATCCCCAGGGGCCGATGCCCCGGGCCCAACGCGGATCCCCGGGAAAGCGTTGCCGTGCGCGGCGCCGGGGGCGGGAGGCGTCGAGCTTGGCCGCGCCGTCCTTAAATCAGCCGCCTTGTGCAGCGCATCTGCCACGCTCCGGCGCGCGGTCTCGGCTATGACCGTGCGGCCCCGACCGCGCCACGCCCAACCTCCGGTATCCCGGCCCGCATGAACATCATCCTGATCAAGCTGTTCGCCACCGCGCTGACGCTCAGTCAGGTCACGACGCGGCCGGACGCGGTGAAGACGCAGTTCGATCCCGTGGCCGACAAGGCCCAGGTGGTGCAGATCCTGCGCGACGGCTGCGCCCACATGCGCAAGGCCTTCGACATCGAGGACATCAACCTCGACGAGCTGATCTCCACCGCCATGGAGGACCCGAGCGCGGTGGCGGGCGCCAGCGCCCCGAAGATCCTGCACGGCCTCGACATCGGCGAGCTGAACGTCAGCTACCGCCAGTTCTGCAAGGGCGAGAATCCGAAGGACTCGCCCTTCGACGCGGCCGAGGTCATCGCCTTCTACAACAAGGCGGTGGCCGACCTGCCCTCGGCCGAGGCCCTGAAGGAGCGCAAGCTCCCCGGCGCCAGCCTCATCCTCGACGGGGCGGGCAAGCGCTACGCCGAGGCCTTCGAGGCCAACGGCCGGCGCCTCAGCGTGCCGATCGCCGAGGTGCCGACGCTGGTGCAGAAGGCCTTCGTGGCGGCCGAGGACAAGCGCTTCGAGACGCACAAGGGCATCGACGAGCGCGGCGTGATCCGGGCCTTCATCGGCAACCTTGCCTCGCCGGGCCGTCCGGCCGGCGGCTCCACCATCACCCAGCAGGTGGTCAAGAACCTCTCGGTCGGCGACGACGTCACCTACGAGCGCAAGATCCGCGAGATGATCGTGGCCTCCCGCCTGGAGCACATCCTGGGCAAGCCGCAGATCCTGGAGCTCTACCTCAACGGCATCTATCTCGGCCGCGGCGCCTACGGCATCGAGATGGCGGCGCGCAGCTACTTCGGCAAATCGGTGGGCCAGCTCACCGTGCCGGAGGCCGCGCTGCTCGCCGGCATGCCCAAGGGCCCGAACTTCTACAGCCCCGACAAGTACCCCGACCGGGCGCGCGAGCGCCGGGCCTACGTGCTCGCGCGCATGAAGGAGGAGGGCCTCATCACCGAGGCGCAGCTCGGCGAGGCGGCCAACGCGCCCCTCGGCCTCAAGCCGATCGAGGCGGCCCGGCGCGATTCCGGCTTCTACTTCGTCGACCACCTGGCCCGGGAGGTGCGCACCTTCGCGGGCGTCGAGTCGCTGACCGCCGCCAGCCACGTGGTGCGCTCGACCCTCAATGCGGGCCTGCAGACCGCCACGGAGACCGCCCTGCAGGAGGGGCTCTCCACCTACGAGCGCTCCACCGGCCGCGCCCGCTACGAGGGGCCGGAGCTCAACCTCGCCGACGCGGTGCGCAGGCTCGAGGCGGCGGTTCCCGCGGCCGAGGCCTCGCCGCTGGGCGTGCCCCTGCTCACCGGCGATCCGGTCAAGCCGGCCCCGGCCGCGAAGCCGGCCCCGAAGACGAAGGCGGAGCGCAAGGCCGCGGCCGCCGCGGAGAAGGCGGCCGAGCAGGCCGCGCCCAAGGTCGAGCGCCCGAAGCCGGCCTGGCAGCGTGCGCTGGAGACCGCCCGCCCGGTCCTCTACGACGTGCACTGGCCGCTCGCCGTGGTCCTCGAGGCCGGCCGCGGCGGCGCCGCGAAGGTCGGCCTCGCCGACGGCCGCATCGCCAGCCTCGAGCCGGGGCCGGCGCGGGGAAAACTCCAGCCCTACGACGTGGTGCGGGTGAAGCTGCGCGATCCGAACGCGAAGGTGCCGCGCGCCGACCTGCGGGTCCGCCCGAGCGTCCAGGGCGCCGCCCTGGTGCTGGAGAACCGGACCGGGCGCATCCTCGCCATGGCGGGCGGCTTCTCCTATCCGGTGAGCCAGCTCAACCGCGTCACCCAGACGGTGCGCCAGCCGGGCTCGACCCTGAAGCCCCTCACCTATCTCGCCGCGCTCAATGCCGGCCTGCAGCCCAACACCCTGGTGATGGATTCCGCCATCACCCTGCCGCCCATCGGCGGGGTCGGCGATTCCTGGTCGCCGAAGAACTACGAGGGCGCGGGGGCCGGGGCCACCACCCTGCGCCGGGGCCTCGAATTCTCGAAGAACCTCGTCACCGCCCGCCTGCTCCAGGGCGGCATCGCCGACAAGGCGCCGGCCAGCCTGCAGAAGGTCTGCGACCTCGCCCTGGAGGCCCAGATCTACGCCGAGTGCGAGCGCTACTACCCCTTCGTGCTCGGCGCCCAGCCGGTGCGGATGGTGGATCTGGCGGCGTTCTACGCGGCGGTGGCCAACGAGGGCGCCCGCCCGGCGCCCTACGCGCTCGAATCCGTCGAGCGCGACGGCAAGACCCTCTATACCCGCGAGGCGCGGGCGCCGACCCGCATCGGGTCGGCCGACCGGGTGGCGTTCTACCAGTTGAAGACCATGCTGCAGGGCGTGACCAACCACGGCACCGCCGCGGCGCTCAGCCGGTTCTCGTCCTCCATCGCCGGCAAGACCGGCACCTCCGAGAACGAGAACGACGCCTGGTTCGCGGGCTTCACCAACGAGATCACCATCGTGGTCTGGGTCGGCTACGACAATGCCGACGGCACCCGCCGGACCCTCGGGCGCGGGCAGACCGGCGGCCACCTCGCGGTGCCCATCGCGGGCACCATCCTCCAGGCGGCCTGGGCCAACGGCGTGCCGCGCACGTCGCTGGCACCGCCCTCCCCGGAGGCGCGCCCGTACCTCGCCGATGCCGGCATCGACCCGCGCAGCGGCGAGCGCGTGGAGGGCGGCGGCTTCCAGGAGCATTTCCGGATCAAGGACGGCCGGATGGCCGACACCCAGTACAAGCTGCTGCCGCGCGAGACCCGGACCGCCATGCGGCCCGATCCCGAGGACGGCGACCTCGGCGCCGCGGACGAGGCCCCCGACGTGGCGGGCGGCCTGTTCGGCGGCCTCGACGGCGGCAGACGGGTGCAGCCGGATTACGATCAGCGGCGGTCGCAGCCCGATTCCGATTTCCTCGATCCGTTCGGCGAGCGGCGCAATCGCCGGGCGCAGTCCGAGACCTACCAGCCCTGGCCGGGCACGCAGCGCTCGCCCTTCGGCGACGACGAGGAGATCCGGCCGCGCCAGCGCCGCCGCGATCCCGACTACCTGTTCGGCGACGAGCCGCGCTTCTGAGGGCGCTCCGCCCCGGGCGCGGTCCCCGATTCCCCTGTTTCCGACCCTTTCTTGCCGACCTCCGAGGCCCCGACGTGCACAGGCAACTTCCGGCGACCCTTCTCCTCGCGCTCACCCTGACGGGCGGCGCCCTCCGTCCAGGGCTCGCCCAGGAGGGCATCAAGCTCCAGCCGCCCGCCGTCCGGGCGGTCTCGGAGCGGATCAAGGATGTCCCCGCCATCGAGGCGGCGGGTCTGGCGAGCCTGAAGCCCGGCACCATCCTGTTCACCGACCATCGCGACGATCCGGCCAAGCCCGAGAACGGCCTCGTGCCCTATCTCGACTGGGGCAAGCTCCGCCCCGGCGAGCGCGCGGTGCTGGCCCCCCATCCGGACTACGCCGAGCCCGACTACGTGCAGACCCTGAACGGGGTCGCCAAGCGCCGGCACGAGACCCTCAAGGTTTACGTGGCGCAGGGGCGCTTCGTGGTGGCCAAGGCCCCGGAGAGCATCGATCTCTCCGCCTACGCCACCCTCGGCTTCGTCTCGAAGATGGACCCGGTGATCAAGCACAAGGCGCTCAACCCCGCCGACGCGACCCCGAACAAGGACCCGGCCGCCGCCTTCGCCAAGCGGCCGGACCGGCCCTGGTGCGAGGTCGGCACCACCTGCATCGAGTCGCGCTACGATCTCGAGGGCAAGCTGCCGCTGGGCGTGAAGCTCGCCAACCGGCTCGAGGACGGGGCCGCGAAGAAGATCGCCGAGTTCGTCGCGTTCCAGAGCGAATTGCGCACCCTCCCCCCGGCGGAGATCGCGGCGCTGGGCAACCTCACCAAGGTCGACACGCCGGTGACCGGCGGGCTGGAGCAGACCATCTTCTGGGTCAACCAGATCCTGCGCTTCGGCAAGTTCCTGGCGGTGTTCCAGCCCATGCCGGGCGACCCGGGCAAGACCGTGGTGACCACCTACATGGCGCTCGCGATCAAGGGCGATGTCCTCGACCGCAAGCAGGAATACGCCCGCGTGCCGGTGCTCAAGAACCTGCTGCCGGCCCAGGTGCTGATGGGCAACTCGTCCTTCAACACCGGTACCTCGATCAGCGCCGGCCTGCCGACCTATGCCCGCAACCGGATGATCGCCTTCGCGGACGCGCTGGCGAAGAATTGAGGGGACGCGCTGGCCTCCTCCCTGTGGGGAGGAGGAGGTGGGGGTGGCTCCGATCAGGTCGAGACCCGACCCGCTTGGCCCTGCGCGGGGCTGCACCCGACCCCTTCCGGAAGGCCGAAAGGTCCGCTTCCGGGCAGTCATACGAAATAACGGCGGCAACTTTGATTTTGATCGGCTGACAGTGCCGACCGGAGATTTATTTAACGGCGCGGATACATCGACGGCTTAGACTTGGTTATAATGCTCGCCGTTTATCAATGGCCAATATTTTGCTTTGGTAGCCATCCTCGCGTCAAGTTTTGCGAAACAGCACTCAAGCGGTCAATATCGACAAGACCTATCATGTACAATTAGCAGCGGACGGCATCTTGTATCTTCTACATGGGCTTGGCATTATCCCGAACGTTAGTAAAGGGCCGCGCTAAATCGGCCGCAGTTTGGGAGGCAATCTGTCAATGCGGACGGTTTCAATTCTGCTTCACGCCGTTTCATTCAGTTCCAGCATCATGGCCAGCAGCATGGCCCACGCCGAACGTCTTGTTCAGTCGTCAACAGAAATGCGGACCTATATCTACCTTCAGGTTGAGGATGACAAACTTAGGAAACTTATACCCGAAGGATGGACCTTAAATCCCGGCACAAAACTACTTCAGGGTGCCAACATTGCCATGGTGTTCATCGAAGGATTGGCCGCAACTGATGCCGAGAACAAGGCAATGCCGTTCCACGACTCGTATGTAGTGGTTGGAGTCCTCGCAAAGCACCTTCGGAGCGGTGTCAGCACGTTCATGGTCGTGAGCGGCTTCATTCCTCAATCGCAGAGTGCGCCGGGTCCGTATGGCGCTTACTCAAATGCGAAGGTGTCTATGAGTAAGGAAGTGAAAACTGACGATACTGTATCAAACAGAAGTGAAAATTGGTCATTTACAACAGATAGTGGCGAGCGTCTAGATTTCTCAACGGAGTTTCAGCTTGGAATCGGCGTCAAATCTCATGTCGAGCCTCATGTCTACTCAGGCATAAAACCAGATTTCTATCGTATATACAAAGTGGATCAGACAACCGACATAGTTCACAGTGCTACGCCCGAGGGAAGAAAAGCCAAGTCGGTCAGCTTCTCCGCGAAAGGTCCTCGACTGGGCAAAGTCTTTGACGGTAGCGAGAAGGTCATCGCTTTGGTTTCAGTGCCTGCGTATCAGAGGGCAATTTTCTTGCCGGAATAGACAAGCGTGGCCTTTGATTAATTCTATAGCTCCGCGGAGTGCGCTTCAAAGCGCAACGCCGACCTCGCCACGCTGATCCTCCACGACCTTGTTCGGCTGAAGCTGTCCCCCTTATAGGCGTGAGGTCAACTTCCGCTTGCCACCCTTCTCGGACGTTCGGTGTGGATACCAAGCGTCAAATTTCTCCTACTAGACCCATGTTTCGACGCCGATCCACAACCGAGGAAACATCGATGTCGTTTCCAGCCGGCGTTCCTTACTCCGGCGGAGCTCGCCCACGTGGTCACTTCGGGCGTGGAGGCAGGTGCGTGCATGGTGCGCCTTCATGTGCGCCTGGCGGAAGGTCGACACCTGCTCGACACAGACGCCTATGCCGACGCGACGAACGCGATTCGGGCCGCCACGGGTGCCAAGGAGGTAATCCAGATCATGAGCGAGGCCCTTGGCTGTTATCTCGGTGTTTCGGACGCCGGTCCTGCTCCATGAAAAGTCAGAGGGTTGGTCGATGGAACGATTTCAGAGGCATCGAATGGTGCCGCCGTTCGGAGACGATCGGAATCAACACGGTCAGCATCTGCTTTGACCTTATCTCCGAGGAGGGCATGGATGCGGCTACGATTGGCGTATGCGGTGCCAAAGGTCGGTTCGAGCCGCACGGCTTCGTTCAGGTCCGACAATGCACCCTTAAGATCGCCTAGCCGCTCGCGAACGATACTTCGGAGATTAAAAGCACCTGCGTCATCGTCCTTCAGACGGATCGCTGCGTCGATTGCTGAGAGGGCAGCAACCGCATCACCTCGATCTAGCAGGCACGCCCCCCGGCCAAGATATGCGCGATCTAGGTTCGGATCACGGACAAGCGCTGCGTTAAAATCAACAGATGCCAAGCTGCAATTATGCTTTCGGTAATGTGCCTCGCCGCGTTCAAGCCTGGCGCGAGCATTGCTCGGATCCAAACGTAAGGCGGCGTCAAGGTCGGTGATGGCACTGTCGAGCCGCCCGAGACCGAGTTTGAGGGCTCCGCGATAACGTAGTGCTTTCGAATATGCTGGGCTCAGCTTAATTGCACTATCCGTATCCGCCAAGGCTCTGGCGGCATCACTGTGCGCTAGCGTGTAGGCGCGATTGAGATAGTACATCGCATTTTGCGGCTCGGCGGCTATAGCAGAATTGAAGTCAGCTCTGGCCTCTTCCTCTTTGCCCAACGCACGATAGACAAGGCCACGGCCATTGAGATACCGCGCCACACCCGGTCCATAAAACAATGCGGCGTTATGTTCTACTAGAGCCCGGCTGTAATCCTTCGCGTGCAGATAGAGCGTGCCGCGGCCCCAATACGCGTCGGCGAAGCGAGGATTGATTTCAAGAGCACGATCGTAGTCGGCTGCCGCCACAGCGTCGCGCCCTTGCCTCTGATAAGCCGCAGCTCGATTGCCGTAGGCAACTGCGGCCTCATTGGGGTGCAGCCCAATGGCCGCACTGGCGTCGCTGATTGCGGCGTCTAATCGCTTCTCAGCAAGGTGAGCGGCGCTCCTGTTCGTGTAGGCCGATGCGTCGGATGGATCGAGCCGGATTACGCTGTCGAAATCCGCAACAGCGTGGACGTAATCGTTTGTCCTTAGATACGCAAAGCCTCGGGCATTATAGGCCGCTGGATCGCTCGGTGCCGTCTTGATGGCTTCGCTGAATGCGATAATGGCTGCCACGAAGTCGCCCTTGGCAGAGAGGGCTCGGCCCCGTTCAAGATCGGTGGAATTACCAAATACGGCACCGATGGCCGCGATCCATATGGTACCAGCAAGCGCCAGATTTCGATGTATGCTCTGCATCGCAGCCTTTCTATTGAGAACCGCTGTGCTTCGTGGATGATGCGACCCGGTGCGCTCCAGTTCCAATGGACTGCCCCGATTCGGTGGCGCAGATTCTAAATTGGTGCATCGTGGGTCTGGAGTTGACCTCGTTTGTGGTCCACGGTCGCCTTTCCACCCTAATGAGCCTCCCGCTTCCGACCCCGAGCCGAAGTTGCCAGAGGGCTGGCGAACGGCTGCTTTGAAGAAGCGCTGATGGCGGTCCGGAAGGCCGGGTTGGGTCGGAGGTGGAACGTCCGCTTCGGGCCGAAAGGCCAGGGTCCGCTCGCCACCCGCAGCAACCCTTCGCAGGGTCGCGCGGATCGGGTTTCGACCCCAGCCTCCGCAGCCCGAGAGTCACCCAGTCATCCCGACGCCGAACCTCTCCCCGCGCGGGGGAGAGGGATGCGCCCTGCGCCCAGGACGGGCGTCAGGGGAGGCCGGCCGCTTCCAGCCCTCAAAGGCGCCGGGCGGGCGGCCCCCCGGGCCGGGCCGTGGGCGGCCCCGGAATGCGCCGGGGCGAACCCCGCCGGCTCAGTTGCCGCGGAAGGCGATCGAGGGAATCGAGGGCTGGGTGTACTGGCGGTTGACGTCGCGGCGGGTCTGGGTGCCGTTGGTGTCGCTGGACTGGCGGTAGTTGCTGGTGTCGAAGGCATCCGAGATGCCGCTGCGCCCGCTCGGGCTGTCGCTGTTGCAGGCGCAGAGCCCGCCGAGGAGGGCGGCGGCGAGGGCGAGGGAGGCGAGGCGCATCGGTGTTTCCTGTGACGAGAGCAGCGTCCGTGGTGCTGCCCGGCCCCCTCGCCCGTCAAGCGAAAGGCTAACGAATCGTCGCCGGTTCCTGCCGCACTGATGTCGCCGTGCCACGAAAATGCTCACCACCTCGGCAAGGAAGCGGCGGTTCGGGGGGTGAAGATGTGGAATCCGGGGGCTCCCAGGCTGGCGCTTTGCCCGCGAACACGCGAGACATAGTGCCAATGAGCAACGTCGTCCCCTTCCTCCGCCGCCCCGCCGCTCCGCCGGTCGTCGTCACCGACGTGGTGGCCGTCGCCGACGATCTCTTCGCGCTCCTGGAGCAGCTGGAGCTCGTGAGCGCCCGGGCCGCCGCCATGGGACGCCCGGCCCGCGAGGTCGAGCGGACGGTCCAGAACCTCCTCGACGCGGTGACCGCGGTGGAGCGGGCGCTCGACTGTATCGGCGAGGGCGACGAGGCCGGACAGGCCCGCTGAGCCCGCAGCGGATCAGTTTTTTTCATCGGCGGACGCCTCTCGGGTCCGGATTTTCAGGCGCTCGTCAAACATTTCGCCGGAGTTCCCATCAAAACGACAAAATTGTCTCAGCAAAAGTCTACTTGTAGACAGACGGATGCGACGGCTCTGCGCTAGAGGCCAGAGAGACAGACGGTGAACACAGCGCGTTGCATGGGCCCGGCCTCCGATCGACTCACGGGCAATCTTCTCCTCGACGGCCTCCGGCCCGAGGACCGCGCCCTGCTCGACCCCCATCTCGACCCCCTGCCGCGGGAGCGCGGCGAATCGCTGTTCCGGGCCGGCAGCGACGTCACCGCCATCGCCTTCCCCTGCCGGCAGACGGTGGTCACCCTCATCGTCGCCATGCGCGACGGCCGCAGCGCCGAGGTCGCCACGGTGGGACGGGAGGGCGCCGTCGGCGGCGTGGTCAGCAGCGGCTTCCTGCCCGCCTCCTCGAACGCCGTCGTTCAGATCGGCGGCCCGATCCTGCGCATGGACGCGCTCCGCCTCCAGGAGGCCAAGCGGCACTCCCCGGCCCTGCGCAACCTGTTCACCCGCTACGCCGACTGCCTGCTCGCCCAGGTCCTGCAATCGGTGGCCTGCAACGCCCTGCACCCGATCGAGTCGCGCTGCCTGCGCTGGCTCCTGACCCTGCAGGACCGCATCGGCACCGACGTCCTGCCCGTGACCCACGAGCTGCTCGCCGCCATGCTCGGGGTGCAGCGGACCTACCTCACCCGCATCCTGCGGGCCCTGCAGCAGCAGGGCCTGATCGAGGTCGGGCGTGGCCGCATCACCGTGCGCAGCCGGGCGCTGGCGGAGATGGCCGCCTGCGAGTGCCACGGCGTCGTCCGGAACCATTACGAGACGGTGCTCGGTGCGGTCTACGATTCCGGCGGCGCCCTCGTGGCGGTGGAGCCGCCTCCCGACCGGCGGGAGACCGAGGCGCCGCGCGAACTCGCGCCGCCCGAACCGGCCTGACCCCCTCTCTCGCGACGATCCGATCCCCCGCCC